>JBEKQP010000044.1:0-26980 GCA_049519595.1 Candidatus Korobacteraceae bacterium
GCCGCAGTCGTGCTCAATGGTCGCCGGCAGTTCGCGGACGTCGTTATAGAGCAGCGTGAGATCGAACCCCCGCAATCGCTTGGCCAGTGCTTGGCCGACTGCACCCATGCCGATGATGCCGAGCGTGTGTCCGCTCAAACCGGTGCCATAGAGATGCGGGCGCCATCCTCGAAATGCACCGCTGCGCACGTAGCGATCGCCCTCTACAATTTTTCTGGTCAATCCCAGCAGCAAAGCGATGGCTAATTCGGCAGTGGGAACAGTGAGCAGGTCCGGCACGATAGTGAACCACACGCCGCGTTGAGTGCAGGCCGCAACGTCGAAGTTGTCATAACCCTTTAACGCGGCGGCCACGATCTTCAGCCGGGGACAGCGATCCAGGAATTCCGCATTCAGCGAGTCTGGCATGAAGACCATTAAGCCCTCCGCATCCGTCCCTCGCCGCAAGAGCTCCTCACGCTCCAGCGTATCGGGAGACTGATTGGCACAGACCTCGCACGAGGTTCGCAAAAAATCAAGAATCTCCTCGTGCACGCGATGGGTAATGACCACTTTCGATTTCACTATAGCCTCGCTCTATTTAAATTTCTTGCGCAGAAAACCACTGAAGCTGTCGACCAGCGTGACCATGGCTAGGATCACCAGCAAAATTGCCGACACTTCCCGGTACTGCATAATGCGCAAGGAGCCTATCAGCTCAAAGCCGATACCGCCGGCCCCGACCATTCCCATCACGGTCGAGGCGCGGAAGTTGTACTCCCAACGATAAACGGCGGTATCAGCGAGCTGGGGCAACACCTGCGGCAAAGTACCGTGCAGCACCACCTGCAAAGGCGAAAGGCCTGCAGCCCGCGCCGCTTCGACAGGTGCGGGATCGGCGTGTTCGATGGCCTCGGCGAAAAACTTGCCGACCATGCCCACCGAGTGCAAGCCTAATGCGAGCACCCCGGGGAGCGCGCCGAAGCCAACCGCGGCTACGAAAACAATGCCTAGAATCAACTCGGGAATCGAACGCAGCCCATTGAGCAGGCCACGCGCCAGGTAATAAAGCATCGGGTTAGGTGCGGTATTGCGCGCCGCTAGCAATGCCAGGGGAACCGAGAGAATCACCGCAATGGCCGTCCCCGCGACGCTCATCGCGAGCGTATCGGCGAGCGGCTTGAGCCAGGAGCGCACTTCGCTGAAGTTGGGCGGAAACATTTCGCCCAACAGGCTGAACAAGCTCGGTATGCCTTCCTTCAAACGAGCACGGTCGAATAATCCAACATAAAACCAGCAGCCCACGATGACGACCAGAATCAGGGCGACGTAAGCCATCGCCCGATTCCAGCCACGCTGCTGACTGCGCAGGATCGAGTCATACGTCAGTTGCATCGGCCGGTCCACTTAGAATTTTGCCAGATCGAGCTTGAGCAAACCACCCAATTCGCGCACAACGTCGTAGTCCTTGTCGCTCATCGGGCCGAACCCGTCGGCCTTGAACGGCTTTAACACGTTGGGGTCCTTTAGTTCAAGAAAGGCAGCGCGGACCTTCTGTTTCAGTTCGGGTTTCAGATCGGAACGCATGGTCCACGGATACTGTGGAAACGGCTTGGACTCGGCAATTACTTTGACCTTCGACGGATTGATTACACCTCGCTCCACAAGCGTCTCGAAAATCGGTTTGCTCAAGCCACCCGCCTGGGCGTGCCCATTTTGCACAGCCATGGCGACAGCATCATGGGAACCGACAAAGTGTTCGCGATAGTTTTCGCCCGCTTTCAAACCTTTTTCTGCCAGCATGGACTTCGGTATCAGGTGGCTGGATGTGGATGCCATGTCCCCGAAGGCAACGTCCTTGCCGGCAATCTCCGTGATACTGTTGATGCCGGCTGCCGTATTGGCGATCACCACGGCTTGGTAGGTCGTGCTGCCTTTCTGCATGAGCCCTGCGAAGGGTTCAATGTCACTCTTCTGCTTGGCCAGCACATAGGACAGCGGCCCGAAGTAGGCCAGATCCAAACGGCCGTGCCGCATCGCTTCGATCATCGAAGAGTAATCAGTGGTTACCACCAACTCGATCTTCTTGCCGAGCTGTTTTTCCAGATACAACTCCAGCGGCCGGTTGTTCTTAATCACCGTCGAAGCATTCTCGTCGGGCAGCAAGGCCACTTTCAAAATCTCCGGATCAGCGTCACGGGCCTGGGCAACCGTGCTCATTAGTAGGCTCACCGAAGTGAGTAGCAGCAGAAACTTTTTCATAGGGATTCCTTTGCAGCAATAAGGTTGAACGGAGTGTGCGTAGAATTCGTGAGGTCAGCCGTCGAACCAAAAGGCTGGGACGCTTGATCGTAGAGCTCGGCCAAATAGGCAGGTGTCAGGTCTTGAGGCGCACCATCGAACACCACGGCGCCATGCGATAACCCGATGATCCGGTCGGCATAGGCCTGCGCCAGCTCGACCTGGTGCAAGCTCAAGATTGCCGTAATGCCGTCCTGCTTGCAGACACGGCGCAGCAACTCGAGGATCTTCTCGGCGCTCGCCGGATCAAGACTCGCCACCGGCTCGTCCGCCAACACCAGTCGTGGACGCTGTGCCAAAGCGCGCGCGATGCCCACACGTTGTTGCTGCCCACCACTCAACTGGTCCACACGCACCAGCGCTTTATCCAAGAGTCCGACCCGCTCCAGGCACTCCAGTGCGAATGCGCGGTCAGGGTGCGGCAAGGGGAACAGACTCCTAATCGTTGAGTGATAGCCGATCCTGCCGAGTAGCACGTTTTGCAGCGCGCTTTGGCGTCCAATCAGTTGATGCTGCTGAATTTGTTAAGCAGATTGAGGCAGCGCAATAACGTCGATTTGCCCGCTCCCGAAGCACCGAGCAACACGGCAAACTCTCCTCGCCGAAAATGGATCGTAGTGGAATGCAATCCAGTGAATCCATCTGGATACACTACCTCGACCTGCAGCAGCCGGATCATAGCAACTCCGATGAGCGATTCGTAGTTGTTCGTAGCGGTTGATTACACAGTCCCAGCCTGAGCTGTCTCTGTTACAGCTTTGTAAATATCACGTTAAGGGTATATTTCAGTTTTCCCGCATCTGCGGTCACCAGAAGTCAACGAGTGCTACCCGGGCGGATCGTCGCTAACTTGGAAGTAACCGCGGATCCGACAAACTAGGGCACCTAATGCGAGGTGGTTGGGTGTCAGGTCAACCAGCCATAATCTCTTGAAAGCTCTGGGCAGCAGAGCACCTAATCACGGGCCAGGTTCTTCCGCTTACTAAGGTTTATGGATTCCTGCAGATTCTAAGTGATTCTGCTTCCTAAGCAGGAGCAGGAGTTCCACGCGATGGCTGACTTTGGTGACAGTACTAGCGATTATGTTTCCCAAATTCGAAGCGTCGAACCGCATGTCTGAGCCACAAGTGAATGAAGATAAAGCCGATAACTACAATCGTGAAAGGAATCCACTGAACTAATTCAAGTTTCAAGCGTCTAAGCGTACTCGACATGACGAGAAAGGCGACTAAGTTCAGCACGCTTAACAGAAATACGACCAGCGCGCATCGGATTTCCGAGAATTGTTGTCGGTATTGCATTTCTGGCACAACGCCACCTCGCCAAAGAGCCACAAGCGTTTTGATGTAGTCGTCAACAGTCCTGATATTGCGGTAGTCGAGAACGATGTTCGCTTTCTGTTCTTCGTTATAGAGATTCCGCTTAAGCGCAGGCAAGCTTTCGTCGAGTTCCCAAGGCTTTACACGCACCAGCTCATGCAGGCCATCAGGCGGCCGTATTAGCCCCTCTGCAATTCCTGTCGCGTCCGCGATGAGTCTGAGCGCATGAATTACTGCCTCTCTAGGCAGCCCCGACGTGCCGTAAAATACTCGAAAGAATTCGGTGTCACTCAGCGGTTCTCTCTTACCGAGACGAGCCGCCTTCCTATTATTTAGCTCGGGAGGCGAGGGGTGGAAGACCCACGCGCACGATGCTGCGACAAGCAAGAAACAAACTGCGATACATAGTGCCCAAAGTGGTGTGGCCATGCTTACCTCATTTAGCCGGCGATCGCAGTGGAGCGGACATCTACCCCCGCACGGCCTCGAACTCAACTTGACGCTCAAACCAGTTGGTCTGAAGTATGTTCGGCATTAAGCAACTTGTGGATTCGTCCGAGTCAAGCAATTCTAGCCCGCATGTCCATTTAAATTGGATTAATTTGCGTCGAGAAGTAAAGTAAGCCCGGCCTTTCACCAAGCTCATGTTGGTGCATTGGGCAACGCTTCTGTACTAAGGGAAACGTCGCCGAATGAGCAGCTTGGACGGCGCTCACGGTGTTGGACACTCGTGTTGATCAGTCTTAGTCACCTGCGTCTCGCACATCGATCGTATTCATCACAGTGAAACAAAGGTTTGATACTTTCAATTTGGTTTCGGCGTATGGCAGCGACCTACTGTCAAATTGGTTAGTGCTCGTGGAGTACTTCTTTTCGATCGACAACTTGAGCAAGATCCTCTGGGAAGGCGTATCCGATCTCAATGAGGCCGCCACGCGGTTGAAAGTGCCTTTGTCCGTCGCACAGGTAGCATTTGAGGATGGCGTGCTGAAAGGTTATTGGAAGATTGCGGACGGCCAGTTGTTAATGCACTCACAGTCTCCACAGACCGTCGGGGCCGCCAAAGGGCCGTCACCGATACCATTGCGTCCGATTGCTGGACCGCCAATACGTCGTCCCGTGTCCGCCTGTTATGCGCGAACAGAGCGGAACGTTGCCAGTGCTACTGCAATCCTCAGTAGCGAGTAATGATCTCAGTCCTTTGATCGTGGCGCATAAAGCTTGTCCTGGTCTTGTGTGGGGGATGACCCAGGTATCCCGTTCGCTTTGGACTACTGGTAATTCACCCGCTTGCGGCGCTTTTGAGGCGCGTTGAAGTAACGCAATCCCCAGGGTGAGTTCGTCCAGCTTTAATCGCGCTGTAACAACCGTGAACTAGCGTAAGCGAGAGGCGCTTAATGATCGGCGTGGCTACAGCGCTCGTGGCTGGCTTGATTATCAGTACAGCTGCTCTGTGGCGGCGACCAGCTCCCAACCATAGCTTCATCTTCCATTTGAACAAGCTGGCTGAGGAGCAAGCTGCGACTGAGACTCTGTTGTCGCGCACTCATAAACAGCGACATGGTCCACACGGGCAAGACTGGCACGTAAATGCCAAAGTAAGATAGCAACTCAGTGTTCCACTCTGGTGGATTTGCCAAAGTCGGCAACTCTGCGTCAGGCAGCCTCTCTGTCGTGGTTCCCGTGGCGCCAACTGGTGCTGCGGCTTTTATTAACCTTCCGTTAACCTTGCTGTAATGTTGCGAATGTAAGTTTGCCTTCGGTTGTGTCCTTGTGTATGCCCCACAACCTTCAGCTCCGCCGAAAAATAAGATCGGCAATTGCCTGCTCCTCCGCTGACGACCGTAAACTGGCGCGTTAATCGCGCCTTGCGTGTTCAGCATTGCCGGGGCGGGAAGGAGAAATACGATGAAGCTGCGTTTCTGGATTGTGGTCGTGGTTTGTGCAGTGATGACACTCTTCCTGGCCAGTTGCAATAGCAGCGCAACCTCCTCCAGCAACACGGTGAAGTTGCAAGGCGCTGGTGCCAGTTTCCCTGCCCCTCTCTACATGAGGTGGTTTAAGCAGTACAGCGGCGATCATAAGAACGTGGAGGTCGATTATCAGTCAGTTGGAAGCGGAAGCGGCGTCAAGAGCGTGATTGACCACACTGTAGATTTCGGCGCGAGCGACGCGGCGATGAAGCCGGATGAGATGGCACGCGTCCAGGGTGGTGTGCAGCTGTTCCCGATGACCGCCGGCAGTATCGTCATCGCCTACAATCTCAAGGGCGTAAACCTGAGGTTGTCGCGCAAGGCGTATTCAGGCATTTTCCTCGGCAAGGTCAAACGTTGGAATGATCCCGAAATTGTCGCATCAAATCCTGGGGTGAGCCTGCCGGATCTTCCCGTTAACGTGGTAGTGCGCGCCGATGGCAGCGGTACAACCTTTGTTTTCTCCAAGCATCTGAGCGCAATCAGCGAGGAGTTCGATAAGAGTGTAGGCACCAATACCATGCCGAACTGGCCAGTGGGTACGAAGTCCAAGGGCAACGAGGGCGTCACCGCCGCGATCATGACTACTCCTGGCTCCATTGGCTACATCGAGTACGGCTATGCCATCAGCGGGAAGACGCCAATGGCCGCGCTTGAGAATAAGGCTGGCAAGTACGTCGCTCCCACAACCGCTTCCGCCCAGGCGGCCCTGGCATCGACGGAACTGCCCGAAGATTTGATTGTGTGGGCGTCGGACCCGCAATCCGCGGAAGCCTATCCGATTGTCACTTACACTTGGCTGATCTGTTACAAGAAATACCCTGACAAGCGCAAGCAGCAAGCCGTTCAGGATCTCGTGAAATATGGTCTAACCGATGGCCAGAAAGATGCCGAGTCGCTAGGCTACGTTCCGCTTCCTGCCTCTGTTGTGACTAAGGCTACGGCGGCTCTGCAGAACATCACTTCCAACTAGATAGTAGGTTGCGACTATGGCATCGACAAGTCCCACGGCGCCCCCGTTCGGCTCAAACCGAGGCGCTGTTTTTGGAGCACGAACCGGCGAGATCAGTCAGAGCCCTACGCGTGTGCAAACCTTAATCGACGCAGCGTTCCGCCGAACCTGCTACACCTTCGCCTGGTTGGTGATCCTTCTGGTCGCCTTCATTGTGCTACGCATCGCGTTGGTCGCGGTTCCGGCTGTGCAGCATTACGGCGTCGGATTCCTGTCGGGCCGGGTTTGGGACCCCAATACGGGTCGTTACGGCATTCTCGCCGAGATCTGGGGAACACTCTACACTTCGGTGCTTGCCCTGATAGGCGGAACAGCATTTGGCACTGCTGCCGCCATATTTATGAGCGAAGGTTATGCGGGTAAAGCTGCCTTCTCCATTCTGCGCAGATTGGGCCTGCACCTTCGCCCAGGTTGGGGAAGATTGCCGGATCGGCTGGAAAACCTGCTGAAGAATCTGATTGAGCTGCTGGCAGCGATTCCCAGCGTGGTCTACGGGTTATGGGGGCTGTTCGTTGTTATTCCGATGATTCGACCGATCTGTAACTGGCTGCACCTGAAGCTCGGTTGGGTCCCTCTGTTCTCCACCGATCTCAGCGGCCCAGGCGTGCTGCCCGCGGCCCTCGTGCTCGCGATCATGATCCTGCCGACGATCACTGCGATCAGTCGCGACGCGCTAGTTTCGGTTCCTCCCAAGCTGCGCATGGCCGCCTATGGCCTTGGTGCCACGCAGTGGGAAACGATTCTCGCGGTGCTTCTTCCCACCGCTTCGCGCGGCATCTTCGGCGGCATTGTGCTTGCCTTTGGCCGCGCTCTCGGCGAGACGATGGCACTCGCTATGCTCGTCGGAAACGCTAATCAGATCAGCGTCTCGCTATTTTCGCCGGCGAATACGCTGGCTGCACTTTTGGCTAATAGCTTCCCCGAAGCGGGGCCGAAGGAAGTCGGCATACTGATGTACGCCGCTCTGGTTCTGCTGGGGATCACGTTAATTGTAAACATCATAGGCTCGCTGATTCTGGAGCGCGCCTCGATCGCCGTGGACTAGTCTCTGGGAGTTCGGCATGGCAACTCGCGCAAACAACCCTGGCTCCGTCGCAGTGCTCAATCCGTTTGCGGGCGTAGATTTTTCGCAGTTGGAACGCTCGCTCCAGCGCCCCCGCACGCTGATGAATTTCGCGTTGAACCTGATTGTGGCGAGCATGACAATTCTCGCTCTCATCCCCCTCTTCTCGGTGCTGTGGATGCTGCTGTGGCGCGGCGGGCAGAAGTTGAGCCTTGCACTCTTCACCCAGTTGCCGCCCGCACCTCTCGAACCTGGAGGTGGCTTTGGGAATGCCATCGTCGGGACGCTTATCATGGTTGGTTTAGCAGTATTGATGAGTGTGCCTGTCGGGCTGCTCACCGCCATCTACCTTGCGCAAACACGAGTAGGCCGCGTTGCCCAAGTAGTCCGATTCTCCGCCAAAGTGTTGACTGGATTTCCTTCCATTCTAGCTGGCGTGTTTGCGTACGGTGCGATCGTGCTTGTCACTGGAGGTTATTCGTCTATAGCGGGCGCAGTGGCGCTCTCTATTCTGATGTTGCCCACCATCATTCTGACTTCGGAAGAAGCTATCCGCATGGTACCGACGCGAATGAAGGAAGCGGCGTTCGGCATGGGCGCAACCCACACCCAGGCGGTGCTAATGGTGCTGTTGCCGACTGCGCTCCCCGGCATTCTTACAGGGGTGATGTTGGCTGTGGCTCGCGCGGCCGGGGAAACGGCTCCGCTGCTGTTCACGGCCCTGTTCAGCAATTATTGGCTATGGTCGCACGGCCGGGCCGAGTTAATGAAACCGACGGCGTCGCTCGCCGTACTGATCTATAACTTTGCAGGCATGCCGTTTCCGAACCAGGTCGAGTTGGCATGGGCCGCCGCTCTGGTTTTGGTGCTGCTGGTACTGGCCGCCAACCTTATCGGGCAAAGTTTTTCCAATCGGCAAAACCAACAAGTTTAGGAGATGTTCCTTATGGCAAGTGAAAGCGTGCCAATCCCGAATGATTCCTCAAACATGGCTCCCCTGTTCAGCGCCCAGCGCAACGGCGACGTGGTGATCGATTGCCATATCAAGGAACTTTACTATGGCACGTTCAAAGCCGTCCGCGACACCGTGGTCCCGATCGCCAAGAACGCGATCACGGCCTTCATCGGCCCGTCCGGTTGCGGCAAGAGCACGGTGCTGCGTTGCCTTAACCGTATGAACGACCTTGTACGAGGATTTCGGTTCGAAGGACACGTCCGCTACCGCGGACACGATATCTACGGCTCCGCGATCGATCCTGTGGCCGTGCGGCGCTTCATCGGGATGGTTTTCCAGCAACCGAATCCTTTTGCGACCAGCATTTACAACAACGTGGCGTTCGGATTGCGTCTGAATGGCTATAAGGGCAACAAAGGCGAGAAAGTCGAGAAGGCCTTACGCTCTGCCGCTCTTTGGGACGAGGTTAAGGACAAGCTTCACAAGAGCGCCCTGGCGCTCTCCGGCGGTCAGCAGCAGCGCCTGTGCATCGCGCGTGCTATCGCGACCGAACCTGAAGTGCTCCTGATGGACGAGCCATGTTCCGCGCTCGATCCCATTGCCACTCGCAAAATCGAAGAACTGATGACAGAACTTCGGCAGCGTTTCACCATCGCGATCGTTACCCACAACCTTCAGCAGGCGCAACGTGTCGCTGATTACACCGGCTTTCTATACGTTGATACGACTCAGGGCGGTCGGACCGGGTACTTAGTTGAATTCGGCGAATCGCATCAGGTATTCCAAGATCCCAAACACAAACATACGCAGGACTACATTCGCGGCGAATTCAGCTAACCCAGGTACAAACGCCGCCTGGGCCGTTGTGGAGGAGCACAGGAGATGCGAACCCCATTTCAAGAGCGTCACGCTGCGCTAGTACTAGCAACCACTTTGGTCTTTGTGTTCATCGTGCTTGCGGGTTGCACATCGACCAATATACCTTCGCTTTCAAGTGTAAGAGCTGATAAACCAAGAGTTCCGGCTGGCGGCGTCCTACTCCAAGGCGCCGGCGCGACGTTCCCCTCCGTGCTCTATCAGAAATGGTTTGCAACTTACCAGCAGCAACATCCGGAAACCGTCGTGGTGTACGAGGCTGTTGGCAGCGGCGAGGGCATTCGGAGATTCATCGGACAGGGCGTCAAGGACGAGGACACGGTCGATTTCGGAGCGAGTGACGCCGCCATGCAGGACGAGCAAATGGCAAAGGTACAGGGTGGCGCAATTCTGCTGCCTGTCACCGCCGGAGCCGTCGCGCTCGCCTATAACATTCCGGGCGTTGGCGGCGAATTGAAACTTTCCCGGCAGGCCTACGCCGGCATCTTTCTGGGACAGATCAAGAGTTGGAACGATCCAGTCATCGCGCGCAGCAATCCGGGACTCAAGCTGCCTAAGCTCACCATTACTACTGTCGTTCGCCAAGATGGAAGCGGTACCACCTTCGCGTTCACCAAGCACCTGGATTCCATCAGTACGGCATGGCGCTCCCAATTCAGCCCGGCGACACTGGTCAACTGGCCTGGCAATGCCATGCGAGCCAGCGGAAATGAGGGCGTTGCTGCAAGGATCAAGCAGTCGATCGGTTCCATCGGGTATGTCAGCTACGAGTTTGCTCTCAAGGCCGGTTTGAACGTCGCTTTGCTTGAGAATCGCGAAGGGCGCTTCGTCGCTCCAAGTGAAAAGAGCGGAATGACAGCCTTAGCTCAGGCGGAGCTGCCAGACAACTTGCGCGTCTACGTGCCTGATCCGACGGGTCCCGACTCTTACCCGATCGTTACTTTGACCTGGATACTTCTTTATAAAAACTATGCAGATGCGCGGAAGGCTCTTGCGCTTCGCCAAATGTTGAGTTGGTGCCTGACCGAAGGCCAGAAGTACGCGCCCGATTTGCACTACGTTCCTTTGCCTGCGAATGTTGTCGCACGAGCACTGGTGGCTCTGAATAACATAGAGCCACAGAAGCAGTGATAACCCGCGAAGGCGAGCCTCCCTCACTCCGGCGGCTCACAAGCATTTGTCGATGGAACGTGCAGTCGAAATTCCTACTTTGTCGATGCAGCGTGATGACCCTTATCCGGTACACCGGGCGCCTGAGAAAATCAGCCGACCGGTAAGCATGCCGCCCGGCCTGGTTCACGTCGTGCAGAACGACTCAAGCGGTTTTTCCAAAGTGACGCCGCATATCGGCTCCGCAGACCCAAAAGATGGCGTCTTCGGCGATATTTGTAGCGTGATCCGCGACACGCTCGAGATTGCGGGCGATACTAATCGTATGCAGCGCCTGGTGAATGAAGTGCGGAGAGCTCTCCATAGCCTGGTCCATGGCCGTGAAGATCTCGTGGTTCATACGGTCCACTTGGTCGTCTCGCTCCAGGACTCGCTTGGCAGATTCCGCATCACCGGAGACGAAGGCCTGGAGTGATTGCCGGATCATTTCAGACACGAGCGTGGCCATCCGTGGAATATCGGCGGCCAATTCGACGGGCGGCAGTTCGATTAATCCCATGACCCGCTCGGCGATGTTGACAGCCTGATCGCCGATGCGTTCCAGGTCGGCATTGCTCTTGATCACCGCCAGGATGAAGCGCAGATCAACGGCCATCGGTTGCTGCATGGCCAACAGGTCGAAGGAAAGTTTGTCAATCTCTCGTTCGACAGCATTGATGCGTTCTTCGTTTTCGTAAATCTCTCGGCAAAGGTCCGGAGACCGCTCACGGTAAGCGCGAACCGCCTGCTCGACGGCGTTTTCAGCCATGCCCCCCATGGCCAGCAGTTTGCCCTTTAGCTCGTTTAGCGCTTCGTGAAAATGGGTTCGCGTGGTCATCCGAATCCTCCGCCGATCAAGTCTTTCCCCACTTGTCGACCGGCTTGGTGTCATTGTCGGCAGCGGCGTAAGCTCGGCAGCTTCTGAACAGCGCGCTACATAGAGGGCACACAGACCCCGCACACAGAACCCACACCGCTAACGTGCTGGTTGGATTCAGGCTAGCTGTCCAGAGTTGCATTGTTTCTCTTCAGCACTCATTCATCACCAAACGCTGTTGATCGCTCTGTGCTGCACCAGCATTGCGACAGAAACTCAGCGTTGGCCAGCCGCCAAACGTGACCGAAGGCTGTCGCGTTTCACGGTGTCGACGTGAACGCAGGGGGACGCCGGTTCGGGCGTTGTCGTAAGCCAACATCTCTTCTGACACCGAGCAGGCCCCAAGAAGGGACGATTTAACAGGCCCGAAGCGCAACAAATCGCCTGAGCACGACTGCGAAGACCTCAAGATATTGAGTTTCGAAATCGGGCGCGAATTTGCAGAGAATTCACCCGGCGGAGTGCGACTTTCTGTTATTCAGGAAGTGGGCCATTGTCAGACTGTGAACTGAAGGAGCGACTTTGGGTAAGTCCTCCGCCTAATTAAGAACGGGGGAGCGATCAAATGCGGACCGTCTTTGTTGTCGATGACCACAGATTAAGCGCCGACACGCTTGGCGACATCCTCCAGTCGGAAGGATACAACACCTGCTCGTTCTACTCTCCCTTTGCGGTCGTTGAGGCTGCGAAGACCATGCCTCCTGATACGCTCATCACCGACTTTTCAATGCCTGGCATGGATGGGCTCACGCTTGCGCTGTGCCTCCGTGGTCAAAATCCAGGTTGCAACGTTATCGTGATCTCGGGTGATGTCGGCGCGGTGCGCGGTCATCCCGCTTCGCATCTTTTCCCCGTTCTGGAAAAACCTGTTGAGATTGGAAGATTACTGGATCTGATTAGATTACGAGACAACAACGAATCCCAGCCTGGTGCAATTTGCAGAGTGGATTTACCTCTGTCGAGTCTTGCCGAAAGGCACACCCTGTAATCGTTTTGCCCGACCGAGTGGCGGGAACCCTGGGGCAGTGTTTGTGGAACGATTATCTCGATGGCGCAGCAGCTGCGCCCGATCAGGCCCCAGCAGAGTGTCGTGGCCTGAGTGGGCTTCGTCGGTTTCAGTGAACCTGCGCTAACGCTTGTTCTCCTCGTCCTCCGGTTCGATGTACCTCCGAACGCTCTGGTCGTCGCCACGTTGCCTCTTTTCTTCGATCCGCGACAAGACACGATTGACATGCTGCTCCGAACGGCTCAGAGTCGCCGGTGCCTTGGTGAACTCCCCTTCCTCCGGCTTTTCGCGAAGATTCCTTTGCATTATTTGCCTCCTGCGGTTCCTGAGATTTGCCGCATCAGCGATCCACTGCAGCAGTTTCAACTCATCAACGCCTAGGGCTGGCGATAATTACCAATGCCCCATCGCGGGCTACTTCGGACCGAAAAAATGACGATGCAGATTGGACGCCGTTTGATTGATGATGTCAACAGGCAAAGGCGGGTTGTGCCGAAGGCATGAGCGATCTTGCTCAGTAGTACGGATCAAGCCGCGGTGCTTCACAACGGCGTTCAGAAAATGTCGTAAAGATCAGGGGATTTCGCCCTACAGTTCAAGCTGCCTTCTTGGCAGGTGTCGAACACTGCGATGCTCAATAAGGTGAATCACTACTTCGGCAAGGTTCGTGCAATGATCGCCAGCCCTTTCCAAGGCCTGCGCGATCAGCAACACTGCAACCCTATCTTCCAGGTTGACGCGGGTGCGGCTCTTGAGATGTTCGCGGAAAAACTGGGAGCGCAGCTTATCGAGCTCGGTGTCGCTTTTAAGAATAGCTCTGGCGCACTCTGCGGACCGACCCTTAAATCCCCGATATGCATCCTCCAGCATATGCTCAATCAGAGCTAGCATCTCAGCCAGCACGTCATTGTCCCTGCGAGTTACCGAATCAGGAAGATGATGCACTACCCACACCGCAAGATCCCCGATGCGCTCGAGGTCTGTAATGAACTGAAGGTATGCGATCAGCTCGCGGGCTTTTCCCTCGCCAACGCGCGTCATGGCCGAGGGCAAATTCTCGTCTATCTTCCTTTCCAGGATATCGAGTTCGCGCTCGCATTCGCAGACAGTCAGCAGCGCCAGTCGAGCGCGATCTTTTAGGTATTCGCGAGCGTTCGAGATTGCATCCTTCGCGATCAGGAAAGCACGCTGTATTTCATTTTCAGGTATTCTATCGGGCATTGGAGGAAGCGTCCAGAACAGCGGTCAGGATTAAGTATAGCGGACCGCAGATCGGCTTTGCGTCCCGTTCGAACTTCAACCGTATGCGGAGATCCAGCGGTGACCGGGCCCAGCGGCGCCGCTCCGGATTTCCTCTGCTTGAACCAGGGTTGAACAGGAAGGCTGATGTCTCGGTTGTCGGCTGTTGTGGCATCGATTGTCTCCGTATGGCCCTCGAACTCTGCGGCAAATGGTTCTCGGTTACTCGTTGCAATCCCACACGACTACCCGCATACGGCAGCGCTCAGGGACTTCACGCAGTGCGACATGGGCCCTAGTCGCGCCGAACTAGAACGTTCTATTTGCTGAGTTAAAGTTTGCCGCTCTATGAGCATCGCAGAGATGGCTTCAGAGTTGAGTGGCCGGGAAAACAGATACCCTTGGATCATCTGGCAGCCGACCTTCGCGACTGCGGACAATTGGTCCTCGGTTTCAACTCCTTCAGCGATTACTTGCAATCCGAGACTGTTCGCCATAGCCACGATTGCACGAACGATAGCTTCGGTTTCTTCAGATTGAGTTATCCGCCAGACAAAAGAGCGGTCCACCTTCAGCGTAT
Organism: Candidatus Korobacteraceae bacterium; assembly: GCA_049519595.1. Lineage (GTDB taxonomy): Bacteria > Acidobacteriota > Terriglobia > Terriglobales > Acidobacteriaceae > CAWBRT01. Next base: position 14,330 of record JBEKQP010000044.1, read on the forward strand.
CGATTGGCAACCGATGCAGATAGCTCAGCGACGAATGGCCAGTGCCAAAATCGTCCACGGATACGGCAACTCCCAAGCGTTCGAGCTCGCGTAACTGCCGAGTCGCTTCATCGATATTGCTCATCACTGCGGTCTCGGTCACCTCGATTTGCAGGTACTTTGCCTCAAAACCGCTCGTTCGAAGCGCCTCCTCCACGTGCTCCGCAAACTTATCCTCAGTAAGTTCCAGGGCTGAAACATTGACGGAAATCCGCACCGGAGAGAATCCGCAGTCGCGCCATTCCTTGCCTTGCCGGCAGACCTCTCGCACAACCCAGCTCCCGATTTGAAGTATGAGCCCTGTCTGCTCCGCGACCGGGATGAACTCAGCGGGGGAGATCGAAGTCAGTTCCGGAGTGCGGAAACGCAGGAGAGCCTCCAGGCCTATCATTTCGCGCAGTAGCGTGTACTGTGGCTGGTAATAAATTGCAAACCCATTATGGTCGAGTGCGTCATGCAGGTAACCTTCAAGCCGGCGTCGATTGGCCATCTTCTCACTCAACTCCGCAGAGAACATCTGAAAGGTGTTGCGCCCACGCTCTTTAGCGCGGTACATCGCATGGTCGGCGTGGAGCTTGAGCATCGTTGTTGTCGTACCGTCCGTGGGGTACAGAGCTGCCCCGATGCTGGCCGTAACTTTCAAAACGATGTTACCGAAGACAATTGGCTCTGCCACTCCATTGCGCAGCGCTTCCGCAACCTTTTCCAGATCTTCAGCGTTCCGGATGTCATCCAAGACTGCCAGAAACTCGTCTCCGCCGACGCGCGACAACGTATCAGTCGCACGCAGCCGAGCCAGCAGGCGAGCAGAGATCGTGCGCAGTACGTAATCCCCCACGTCGTGGCCATGGGTATCATTGACTTGCTTGAATTCATCCAGATCGATGCAAAGAAGCCCCGCCTTGCCGTCGTGCCTGCATGCACGCGCAATTGCTTCAGTAATACGGTCGTCGCAAAGCCTGCGATTGGGTAATTGCGTGAGCGAATCGTGGTGCGCCCGGTGGAAAAGCTCTTCCTGCATGCGCGCATGATCGACGGCGAGTGCGGCTATACGCGCGGCCGATAAGAGCACATCCAGTTCTTGCTTTCCAGGTTGCCGTCGTTCGCTGGTGAACATCGAGATGGTGCCGATCGCCTTGTGATCGCTACCCAACAGTGGTGCCACCCACCATGAAACCATGTCCTTTTGCGCGTACAATTCCGGAGGATACGTGATTGCCAGTTCCCTCCCGATATCGGTAATCAGTACGGCCCGCATCTCCGTCTCTGCGATTTGTGACGGACTGGCCACATCCGCGAGCACTGGCTTCAGCGCCGCCAGAAACTGGCGCGATAAGCTTGGGGCGATTGGGGCGTCCAGATCGTTCTCGCCGGTCATCAGGAGAACTCGACTATCGGTGCAAAAGGCCTCGGTCACAACCGCCAACTCCGATAACACTTCCTGTACCGAAGCTCCTTTGGCAACCAGTTCCAGGAGCCGATTACGGCCGCCCTCGAACTCTTCGAGTTTCCGCCTTTCGTCAATCTCGCCACGAAGCTCAGCCGTGCGTTCAACCACTCGCCGTTCCAGCGCGTCGCGTTCCACTTGTAATCTAAGCTCGTAGGCGCGAACTTCCTTGCTCAGGCGGCGTGCATACGCCGTCGCTGGCAGCACCAGGAGGAGTCCCAGAACCGAAAGTAGCCCTATGAAGTCTCGATATTGCCGGGCCAGAGCCGAATCGCGATCCAACGCTGTGTCCTTAGCACGGTAAATAACTTCGTTTAGGTTGCCAATCGCTGTGTACAGACGAGCGAGCACGCGGTCGGCATAAAACAGATGCGTACGAAATAAGGTTGTGTTCTTCACCCTTAGCGCGTCGCCAGCTTGACGTATCTGTTCCACAACTTGCGGCATCTCCTCCGTGGCAGATTGGAGGTATTGTTGCCCGTTCGAGAGGACAGCCCCGGAAGGCTCGATCTGCTGTTGCAGTTGCCGGGCGCTACGTACGAATAATTCGGAGGAATACTGGATCCTTGACCATTCCCCATCCCAATCGTCTGCGACGATATCAACACTGGGAGGAGAGGCACTGTCCGCAAGCACCCGCAACTCCGAGACCGCCCGCTGACGAGTGTTAAGCTCGGCGGAGTAAGAAATCTGTTTCGTATAGATATTCTCTACGCGATGTGCAAGTACCAGGCCTGCGGCCATGATCAACATTTGAATGGCGCATAGTCCTATGTAGAGCATGCCCAACTTATTACGACTTTGAGTGAGCGCGTGACGCCCTCGTGTTCTGATCCGGGGAGACATGAAATAGACGTCCTTTGCGGCATTTCTGTGGCTGTGCCTATTTAAGACGATGCTGATTAAGCCATCGTTAATCCTCGCCACCTCTGTCAGGTACGTTGGTAACTGCTAATCTCCGTTCTTATTAGTTGACAAACGCCGGCCGCGTCATGACCTTAGTTAACCCATATCACAAGGAGACCATCCACGCCCTTTCATTCTCAATCAAGCGGCGTGGTGAAGACTGATCGTGGAATGGCGAGAAGCAGACGCTTGCTTTTTGACAGCCAGGTAACCAGGGGTTCACGCTCTTGAAACCCGCATTGCTCATACTCAGATCGAGATCGTGATCAGTTGGAGGGCGAATGGAGTACACGAAGATATCAATGGAACGGCGAAAGAAGATTGCCTTGGTCGCACATGACCATAAGAAGCACGATCTGGTCGAATGGGCCAAGTTCAACCGGGAATTGCTCTCCCACCATTGCCTTTACGCGACTGGCACAACGGGAGCGTTGCTGGAGAAAGAACTTCGTCTGCACATCGAGATGCTCGAAAGTGGCCCCCTAGGCGGTGATCAGCAGATCGGGGCCAAGATTTCCGGCGGTGAAATCAATTTCGTAATCTTTTTCTCGGATCCCCTTCAGGCCCTCCCCCACGACGCGGACATCAAGGCCTTATTGCGTATAGCCGTTGTGTGGAACATCCCCGTGGCGTGTAACCGTGCGAGTGCTGACTTCATTATTTCTTCACCACTGATGTCTGAAGCATACGAACGCTTCGTCAACGATTACACCGATTACGGATCGCGCACGTTGGCGGCAGCACTCTAAGACAATAAAAGCGCGAGTACACGCATCGATAGTGTGAGCATAGGTCGTGCAATGACTGTTTGCGGACACCGTAGTTCCTTGATTTGGATATGGCGCTCGGGGTCCGCGCCTTCGCGTTGTTGGACGGGGCACCTGGTGGAGCACTCCGCCTTTCAGGGATGGCCAAAAAATAAGAAAATGAGTTCAACTATAAGGATGATCACCACAAGGACTTCCAGAACGAAGGTCCGGGTTTGATGAAACTCCCCGATCATGAATTCATAGAAGCTGGCAGCGGTGCGAAGCTTTTGTTCGACGAGGGTGCGGTAGTCGAGTACGCCCACCTTGGCTGCTGCCAGCTTGTAGAGGCGCGCCGCAAACATGTCGCTGAGGAACTTCACCGCGTTTTCCGCACGTTCAGCGAGCTCCCTGATTTCCAAGGTCACCCTCTGCAAGCGCGTAGCTTCTCTTGCAAGGTGCCAGTGACGGAGTATGCCGGTCGGACGCTCCAGAAATTTATAAACTCTGGTCGTTTCCCGGGTTAGCAGTTCATCGTAATAGCGGAATTCCAATAGCTGAGAATTTGCATACTCAAGGAGCTGAATAGATGGCTGTGCCCCTTCGGGGGTGTCGTAGAGGAAAGCAGCATGCCAGCCGATTACAGCCAGATCTGTGGGGTAGTACGATATGCTTGATTGCAAGACTTCCCTCTGCTCATCGGCGGAGAGAGCCCGAGTTTCTCCCCTCACGATCTCGGCGATCTTATCTCCATGCCGTGCCAACAGATCGGGGGCGAGCAGATCACTGGAGAGTTGACTCAGGTTGAAGATGAAGTAGTCTTCGCTGATCCATTCGGAATAGGGTTTGACGATGGCGGCGCCGCACTGTTTAAGCTTGTCCTGCACGACCCGAAGGGCTTCCTGCTCAAACTCACTACAGGACATCCAGCGGCTTGCCAAGCGCGGCAGGTCTTCCCAGTTCGTGGAGAAGCGCACCTCGAATAGAATGCTGATTACACCGTAATCGTAAAACTTGACTTGCCGACGAACTTTTTCGCCGGACTCAAGGGTTGTTTCTTCAAAGCCCTCTACGACCGGGGGCCGCTGCAGTCGTAAATACTCAGGCGCGGCATGTTTCAGCACCCGATCGGCATTTCGCGCTCCAAGAGTACGCCGCAACTCCTCCAGGCGTATCTCATCGGAGACATCGTAGAGGATAAGGACAAAAGCAGACGCTTGCAGGTTGTCGGACATTGCAGATGACCACGGCTCGATAATTTACCAACCTACCGGCTATTTGGTCGAACCGCCTTTGCGCACAGTCGCTGGTTACGCCCCTCGCGCCTATCCTTTGCGCCGCTCGGCAGGCCGCGCAATTCTCTCATGCGGAATCTCGAGAACTTCGATCAGCTGATTCTTTAGGTGTGTAGAAGGGACAACATCGCCGGAGAGCAGCTTTTCAATCATGAACTGATTTGTTCCCAATGTATCTGCAAGCTGATCTCGGGTCAGGCGCTTGGCGCTCATCGCATTTTTAATGCTCTTGGCAAGCTCCGTGTTGATTTCCACGCAATTACCTCCCAGGAACGTAATCAAGAATGTTGTTGAATCTCAGGTGGGGCATGTTTGCTGGGCACTCTATCTTATGAGAACAAATATTAAAACAAAACATTAGAACACAACCTGCAGTTGGCGAGAACCTCGCATTGAAAATCGCTGATTAATAACAACTTAGCTTGCTCTCGCGACAGCTGGCACGGGCTGACGTGCTGTCATTGCGGACTCGCGCCTCGACCGTACCTAAAGTCAAAACAAGGTTTTCACGTACTCTTCACAACCGTTTCAATCTTCGTTGATCGAGATGCGCTACATAGGTATCATGCAGCAACCCAGAAACAACACTCCACAGGAATCAAGTTTAGTCGACCGTCTCACTGACTCCGCCGGATGGACGCGGGTGCTGATGCCGCAGAGACGACTGCGGCATTTATACGAATCGTCACGTGATGGGCGCGGTGCGAATATTTTTGAATCGCTCCTTTGCGCATTGGAAGTGAACTCCGTGGCCGCGGATAGAGATATTGGCTGGATTCCGAAAACGGGTGCGGCTATTGTCGTTGCCAACCATCCATTCGGCATGTTGGATGGCCTGCTGATCGGATCTCTGCTGCTGCGCGTGCGAAGCGACGTTAAAATCGTTGCTAATAGGTTGCTTGCAAGTATTCCTGAGCTGTCGCGATATTGCATATATGTAGACGCGATGGATGGCAAGGATAAACAGGCGGTAAATACTCAAGGGTTGCGTGAATCTATTCGGCACCTGACGGCCGGAGGTCTCTTAGTGCTGTTTCCCGCCGGTGAGGTGGCACACTGGTCGCTCCGTAGCATGTCAATTAGCGAATCTCGCTGGAATGATAGTGCGGCACGGTTAGCACAGATGACTGGGTCGCCTGTCGTGCCTGTCTGTATTCACGGCACAAACAGCTTTTCGTTCCACGCTTCCGGCCTAATTCATCCGATGTTGCGGACCTTCCAGTTGCCGCACGAATTGCTTAACAAGCGCGGCCAGCGTGTCACGATCAGTGTGGGGCAACCGGTCAAGGCCGAGAAATTGAGGAATACAGGGAACTCTGAAACGGCAACCTCGATGCTGCGATGGAGCACAGATCTGCTCGCGCTACGAGCGGCTCCTCGTCGTCGCCCGTGGCGTCTGGGTATCCCACGTTCCGTAAAGCCGATCGGGAGAGGCGCCGACCCGAGCCTGCTCGCGCAGGAACTGCGTTCACTTCCGCCGAAAGCATGCTTGCAGCAGCAGGGCGAATTCGACGTATACGAACTGGCGGCCAGCCAGGCCCCAAACATCGTGCGCGAGATCGGCAGGTTGCGCGAGATATCCTTTCGTCAGGCCGGTGAGGGTACAGGGAGTTCATTCGACCTCGACCGCTTCGACGATTACTACACTCATTTTGTACTTTGGAATCGCGAACTACGACAGATCGCCGGCGGCTATCGGCTGGGAAACGTGCGCGAGATTCTGCAGCGATTCGGCACGAGTGGACTCTATACCGCGACTCTATTCCGCTACGGTCCATCGTTTTTCGAAAGCATCGGTGGCGCTTTGGAGTTGGGTCGATCATTTATCACACCCGAATATCAAAGGCACTATCTACCGCTGCTCCAGCTCTGGAAAGGCATCGGCGTATACCTGGTGCGCCACCCGGAAAGCCCGATTTTGTTTGGCGCGGTGAGCATCAGCAATGTGTATTCGCCGGCCTCGCGAGAAGTGATGACTGCTTTTTTGCGTGCTCAGAGGGCGCCGCAGGATTTGGTCGATAAGGTGGGGTCCCGGGTTCCGTTCCACAGGGGTGCGAGATGCGCGATGCCTCGTGAACTGAATTTTTCGAGGGCGCTTACGATGAGTGATGTTTCGGAACGCGTCTCCGGCTTGGAAGCCGACGGGAAGGATCTTCCGATTCTGGTGAAGCATTATCTCAGGTTAGGGGGTAAGACGTTAGCTCTTGCCGTTGACCCGAAATTCTCGGATGTTTTGGACGCGCTCATCATGGTTAATCTTCGCACGAGCGACCCAGTGCTGCTATCGAAGTATTTGGGTAAGTCAGGTGCGCGCGCATTTGCGCCTGCCTCGTAGCGGTCTTGTCGATTCACAATTGTTGTTAGGACTCGAAAGCCTAAGAGTTAATGGGCTAACGCCAGAACTTGACCCCGTGGTCGACAGGAAGCAAAGCTCCCAGCGCAAAGAGGATCACAAGAATGACCAGGATGATAGCGATTTCCATTGCCGTAAACCCTCACCGGGCGATGGGACGGTATTTTATTATCAGCACTTAGTAAGTCAAGGGAAAACCCCTCACCACCCTTTTTTGGCGTTACTTCTTGGTTCCATTTGTCACACAGGAGCACACTATCTGCATGGATTCTCTCTAGTGCCCCGCGGATCGACATAACAGGCCTCATCGAAGTAAAGCTGACGTCCAACCTGCTGGTAGAGCAGAATCGTGCTCTTGCCTGCAACGCTTGGCTCAGAAGCAATTCTTTTGGTCTGAAACAGGATCTTATCCGCCCCATTCTTCAGCGCCTCATTCAATACGCGTCCGGTCAGCTTGCCCTTCGAGGGCAGTCTAAGTCCAAGGATGTGCGCCATCGTAACCGCAATGTCGGCATTACCGACTGGAAACCGATCCACAAAACTACTCTTAAAGTCTGGGCCGATTGCCACCATGGTGTTGAACGTGTTGTCTCGCCCAAAACTTCCATGCATGCCCTGCCCCTCTTGAAGAGTTGAATCGGCGATTTGAACTGCGGTCTGGAGATCACCCGGCGTGAGGTAGAACGTCTTGAAGCTCACAGCAATGGCCGGCTTTGGCATTTTGGACGCTCCGATCAAATTGATCGAGCTAAACGGAAGGGCGCCGGGAATCTTACCGTAGCTGTTTTCCACCAATATAGCGCCCACGTAATCCTGCTTGCCCAGGAATGCGACGATCTGTTGCACCCGCTCCTTATTATGGTCAGGCACATAGATAAGATCGGATCCACCATTCGCAGCTACTACCACCTTCGCATCCGTTAGGTCCAGGATGCGGCCGCTTCCGCCGATCACGCCGTTTCCCGAATTCGGACGCTGCCTGATAGTCGTGCTTTGCTGCGGAACCGTCGGATCTACCGGCACATAGAACCGTTGCCCCGTGCTGTCCTTAATCTGGGTATCCGGGTCAAAGAGCGGCATTCCAAGCGCATGAGCCAGGTCGATGGCAAGAAAGCCCGGAGGCAAGAAACCCGCGTTCACCTCCTGACGGCCCTTGGAATCCTTGTACGTGAACTGCGCGGCATAGCTTGCGGTAAAGGCCTTTCCAGTACCGTCGACCTCATGCTTGCTGATAGTGGCAAAGCCGTGGTCCGAGGTGACGAAAATGTCGGTGTTGGAAGCGAGCTTCGGATCGCTGTCGATATAGGCCAGAATCTGTGCAAGGTTGTTGTCGGCATTCTTCACCGCCGCGCGTGAAGTGGGACCATTGATGCCAGGCGTTAGCGAATTAAGACTATCGCCTCCGTTGTGCTGGGTGCCATCCGGGTCACGCGACCAAAACACCACCACAAACGGCTGTCCCAGTTGCATGAAGGTTGGCAGGACCGCTTTAGTAAGAGCATCCGCGAAATATTGCTGCTGGCCCAGGTTGGCATTCAGCGTGCCGGCGGTCGTGTTATTGCCCGCCGGTTGGTCGCGAGCGACCGCTGTTGTCGGCAGTCCAGCTGCGGTTAATGCCCCAACGATAGTAGCCGGAAGAGGGGCGCCGGAAGCTTGACCGGTGCGGTCGTCAATGATGATGGTTTGAGGTACCGGAAAACGCTGGTTCACCGGACTAAGCTGCGAAACATCCTGCATGGCAACCGGACCGAGCTTTCCGACGGCGGCGGTGGCATAACCGGCATTGCGGGCAGCCGCCAGCAGGCTTTCTTCATTGACGTAGTTCCCTTCGTAGTGATCGTCGAGATCGGCAAGAATCTGGTCGTCTTCGATGAATGGCGTGACCGTCCCAGCGACGCCCCCGAAATTGCCGCTGTTAAGAATGGGGTATCCCGAATAAATATAGTTGCTAAAGGTTCCAGTATCCCCGAGGTAATGACCTGTAGCAATGGCCGAACCGTTCGGCATCGTGAATGTCGGGAAGACGGCGTGGCTGTTCGCGAACTCGACACCTTTCTGGCGAAGGCCGAAGATGGTCGGCGCGTCGAGTTCATTTACGGATCCTGATCGCAGCCCGTCGGCAACGAAGATGATTACGTTCCGGCGCTTGTTCCCGGCCGGTCCAGGAGCATCGGCTGCAACGGTCGAAATGGCAGACACGCAAAGTAGTGCAAAACACACCGCAATCTTCCGAACAGTCATAAATGAAATCCTCTCTGGATTCAGCACTAGACCTGGCGGCGGCTTGGCTTCTGAATCGCCGCTTTAGCCGCGACGTGAGCGCTTCAGTACATCATTCCTCGGCGTTCCCCGCCACTCCGAGCGGCTGGCTCACAATTAGATTATTCCCGCCTTACGAAGTTTGTTCAGTTCCATTAGGACCCCGTCCGAACCGCGCTCACTGTAAATAATCAGGAGTCGTTCCGCGGTCATGAAGCTGAGCACGGGATTGCGGTATCGATTGTTGTATTCCGACGTTCTGCTGGAATCGTAACCGAACTGAGGCGCCAGGGCCTGGAGCACGATCTGCACCGAGGTCACCGCCGGTATGGAATACGTAAAATCCGCGTCGGAGAGACCGTGTAGCGTGTACTCGACCAATAGATTGGTCTGCGAGGGGCTGGCTGCCATCAGATCGACAGCTCCCAGCTTCCGCACCGGAGGCAGCCGTAGGCGTCCGTTCTTATCGATGGTGAGATAGCCCTCTTCCACCGGGTCGATTTGCGCCAAGAGCGCCGCCGCTCGCAGCCAGTTCACCACCTTATACTCATTGCCGTTGGTTGGCGCGGAATGAGCAGAGGCTTGCGTAATCACGAACGCCGGGCTCAGTCCACGCTTCATGGCCTCAGCCACTCCAATGATGTGATGGGCGGCGACCTTCGAATCTCCCGCCGCTCCGTAAGCGTCAGTTGCGCCATTGCCAGCAAAATTCAGTTCCTGGAACTCGGAGCCATCTGCATTCCACTGGAAAACCAACGTCTTCGCCCAGTCGTGCCAAAGGGGTGCGGCAACAATAATGTCCTGGTCGATAAATATGGCGGACTCAGAGGCGTTTGTGGCTTGTTTCAGCCAATCGCGATCGATCACCGGTAATTGGTTCGCACCTGTTCGTCCATAGATCTGTCGATACTCATTGGCGAGGCGGACATCGGCTGATTCGTTATTCGACGCGTGAACGGCCAGACCTCCCGGATAGGAATGATGACCGCCAAAGGAACTTCCCGGAGCCGCGGAATAAGGTTGAGGCGGCTTGGGGCAGGGCGAGTTCTCGTCGATGACTGGCGGAAAGATTCCGGCTTTCAGCCCGCCCGGAAATGTGGCGTCGTCCTTCTTGTCAGCGAGTCCCAGCGCGATCATCTGTTGCACGAAGGCATTCTTCTTGGCATCGGTCAAACCCACCCGATGCTGCAGGCACATCCCGACGTTGGTCAGTACGTCCAGGGTCTCCTTCCGGAGTGTCTGATCGTGGATGGTCTCGGCCTGGGAAACCAGAAACTGCATAGCGGACTGGACCATGGGAGATCGCCCGCTCAATGCAACCGCATTGGCGTTCCCTTGTCCGGGAATGGTCTGGTTCTGCGCCAATGCCGGAATACCAGCCAGCGCCAACGTTGCCAATCCAATCAGAGCATATGATCGAGGCCTCACGTTCTATCCTCCGCAATAGGAAATTTCAGTGCGCACACCAATACAGCGTCTCAGGCTACTCTTCCTATGTGACAGGAAAGTGAACGAATAATGAAAGCCTGGTGACGTTGTTTGTGTTCCTGTGCCCCTCTGGCTGTCGGAGCTCGCGGCTTACACTCAACCGATTGATCGCTGCGCTTGCCGGCAACCGCGCAGGCTTCAACAACCGCGTTTCCTTCGCATTACGTAATGGGCCTTCTATATTGGGCGGCGGCGGCCACAGCTTCGTGGGCCTGCCGCTCCATGAGTTCCTGGGCAAGCTTTCGGTCGGTGATATCAAGCGTGAATCCGGCAATGAATTGGTTACCGCTCTCATCGTTCTCGATCTCTCCCTGCAACAGCAATACGCGGTCGCCGCCATGGGGTCTGTGGATCCGGCATTCGGTGCGCAGGGGGACTCGTCTTGCGACCGACTCCTGAAAAGCGTGGACCATGTGTTCGCGGTCGGTCGGAGAGACCTTCTGAAGAAGGGCTTCGAAGTGCGCAGGCCGCGAATTAGGAGCGAAGCCGAGAAGACGATAAGTCTCGTCTGACCAGAACATCTCCCCGGATCGCACGTCCCACTCCCAAGTGCCAAAATGCGCGATGCGCTGCGCTTCGGCGAGGTGCGCTTCGCTCCGCCGAATGGCCGACTCTGCACGATTGAGTTTGGTTGCTTCGTCGCGCAGTTCGACCGTGGCTTCCTGCACCCTTGCTTCCAGTGCCGAGCGATGCTTGGTCAGTTGTGCCTCATCCGCCAGCAGTTGCCGCTGCAAGCCCCACGCGTATTTGATCAGCGCAAGCGCCAACAGGGCGGCGATTACCGCCAAGGTGAAGCTCCAGGTGCGCACGCGTCCCGCCACCAGCGTCTGCTGCTTCAGTTCGCTCGATTCGGACTCGAAGGCGCTCGTCCGCAGTTCTCCGACGGCCAGCAGCACACGGCGGTAGATGCGGTCGGTGTAAAGCATCTCTGCCGCGAACTGCTTCCGGTCTTTTGCCTCGAAGGCAGCAAACACTTTGTCCGCCTGTTCCAGTGTGGCTTGCATTTGGTCACTCAGAGAGCGCGCAGTGGGCAGCATCGACTGGCTAAGCGCATCCTCGCTACGGGCGAGATCCTGGGCGAAGGCATCGGCCCGGGCCATGAAAATATTTGCCCCATAGCGCATCGTCTGGCGGCCGTCTCGCCAGTCGTCGGAATTGAAATCTTCCATGCCGGGCATCTTGGATGAGGCAGCAACGCTCTCGAGTTCGGTGATCTTCTGACGTCGCGCGTGCCACAGTTGCTGCGATCGCATGGCTCGCTGATAAGAGTTCTCCAGTTGAAGCCAACCCAAGAGGCTTACGCCAATCAGAACGAGTTGGAACCCGGCGAGAAACAGAAAGGAGAGCCTTAGCCGCTGGTGAGAACCTGAACCGCCGGCGGGTCTGTCCGCCAAAGCCGGTTGTGCCGCGGCGGCAAAACCGTTTTCGGTTTCGGTGCCGTGGGCTTGTGCAAAATTGCTGGTATATTTCCGCATGCGCCGCATTCTCGCAAGCGGGTGTTAAGCGGAGATGAAAGCTGCGGTTACGGTGGTAATCAGCTTGATTGATCCTGGGTGCCGATGCCTCCGCTAAAACGTGAACGGCTCTGCTCGTCGGGCCCTCCGTGGTGCAGATTTTGCGGATGAAATCATCTCTTCCCCTTTTTGATCAGGCAGTTGGCTTCGGCGACGGCCGTTTGGCTTTGCGCCGTGACCTGCGTCCGTCCGGAGGAGTTGGCGTTCAAATGGTCGGATCTCAAGGTGAAGAGCAAGCAGCTGTGGATCGTGCGTGCGGTCAACCGCGGCAAATTTCACACGCCCAAATACCATCGCGGGAACCGGCCGATGCAGTTGACCGACGCCGACGTGGAACGCTTGTTGGCGCTCAAGCGGCTGCGGAAGGCGGGCGATGGCGACTGGATGTTTCCCAACTCACGCAACACGACCCCGATCCGGCACGAGGACGTTCTCGGGCGGAAGATCCAGCCGATTGCCGACAAACTCGGATTGCCACACATCACTTGGCACTTGCTGCGGCACTTGGGGCGCGACGCACATGCTCGCGCAGAAAGTCCCACTCAAGGCTGCGCAAGAACGGTTGGGGCACTCACGGCCGGATCTGATCTTGCGGCGCTACGCA
>JBEKQP010000045.1:0-27973 GCA_049519595.1 Candidatus Korobacteraceae bacterium
CGTGACGTGTATGGTATCCGGGTCGCGAAGTCGGAGCTGGGATACAAGAGCCTCGGAGTTGCGTCCGAGAACGTAACGAAAGCACAGCACTGCCGTGCTGAAGTTCACCTCAGCGGGTATGGCTGGGTTCCTGTCGATCCCGCCGACGTGCGCAAGGTCGTACTCGAAGAACCGCCTGGAACCCTTCCACTGGACAACGAGATGGTGCAAAGGGCACGGACACGGCTATTCGGGTCTTGGGAGATGAACTGGATGGCGTACAGCTTCGCTCAGGATATTGCCCTGCCTGGATCGAGTGGAACACCGGTTGGCTTCTTAATGTATCCGCAGGCGGAAACAAACGACGGTCGGCTCGACAGCCTTGACCCGGACAGCTTTAAGTACGAGATCACCGCAAGGGAGATTTCGTCTGCGAACGGCTGACGGAAACGCACTTAGAGCCCGCAATGCGGCGATGGCGCGCCAGAACCCTGAACCACACCATCACCTGACACTGCCGATCCGTTGCTGACGTCCGCGATCTCTTACACCATTCCGATTGATTCTTCAAACAGACATCGGCCCGATCTTCGTTTTACTATGGAACAAGATCATCTATGCCTGACAGACAATCTCTTTCTCCCGGCTTGCTGCTCCAAATTGCCCAGGCTCTCAACGTCCCAATGCGCGGCCTCGTTGCCGTCATAGAACTGCTCGACGAGGGCGGAACCGTTCCATTCATTGCTCGCTATCGCAAGGAGGCGACGGGAAACCTCGACGAAGTCCAGATCCGCGACATCGAGGAAAAACTCGCCTACTTCCGTGATCTGGTCGCGCGGCGCGAGACGATCATTGCCTCCATCACCGAGCAGGGAAAGCTCACCGAGGAGTTGAAAGCCCGAATCGAAGCCACCTTCGACAAGAGCGAACTGGAAGACCTCTACCTGCCCTATCGGCCCAAGCGCCGCACAAAAGCGATCATCGCGCGCGAAAAGGGGTTGGAGCCACTTGCCCTTTATCTCTGGGCACAGCTGCCCGCGGACGAACCGCTCGAATTGTTTGCCGATCACTTCGTCAATTCGGAAAAGGGCGTCGCCAGCGCAGAAGAGGCTCTGGAGGGCGCACGGCACATCGTCGCGGAGATGATCAGTGAGGATGCCGATTTGCGCAAAGGCCTACGCCAATTGATGTTTGAAGAAGGAGCAGTAGTCAGCCGCAAGGCAATGGATGCGATCGACGAGCAGGATAAGTTCAAGATGTATTACGACTACCGCGAGCCGGTTAAAACGATTCCGTCCCACCGGATGCTTGCGATCCGTCGCGGCGAAAGTGAGAAAATCCTCTACTTCCTGATCGAATTGGAGCCACTGCGAGCCACTTCATTCCTGCGTTCGCGAATCTTGCGACAGCCGGGAGACTGGACACCACAACTTGAACTCGCCATAGAAGACTCGTGGCTGCGGTTGCTGAACACTTCCATCCAGGGCGAAATCCGTCTGGAACTAAAGCAGCGCTCCGACACCGAAGCGATCAACGTGTTTCGCGAGAACCTGCACCACCTGCTGCTCGCGCCGCCTGCCGGACCGATTTCCGTGCTGGGCATCGACCCCGGTCTGCGAACCGGATGCAAACTCGCGGTGGTGGATGAGACGGGCAAATTCCTCGCACATGACGTCATTTACCTGCATCGTTCCAGCGCTGAAGCCGAGGCGGCGGCAAAGACGCTGGAGTCGCTGCTGCGTCAACATAATGTCCGCGCCATCGCAATCGGCAACGGCACCGCTTCACGCGAAACCGATGCCTTCGTACGGAATTTCCTCCGCGAAAAACAGCTAACTGACATTTTCCCGGTAACCGTAAGCGAGTCCGGCGCGAGCGTTTACTCGGCATCGGAAGTCGCGCGACAGGAGTTTCCAAATCTCGATTTGACGGTGCGCGGCGCAATCTCGATTGCCCGCCGACTGCAAGATCCACTCTCCGAACTGGTCAAGGTCGACCCCAAGTCGATCGGGGTGGGCCAATATCAGCACGACGTCGATCAGCGCCGGCTTCAGCAATCGTTGGAAAGCACGATCGAAAGCTGCGTAAACCGCGTCGGCGTCGATCTCAACACATCATCGTGGACACTGCTGCGTTATGTTGCCGGCGTGCACGAACGCGTCGCCATCAATATCGTGAAATACCGTGATGAAAAAGGCCGTTTTCAGTCCCGTGTTCAACTTAAGGATGTGCCTGGCATCGGTCCCAAGACGTTCGAACAGGCCGCCGGGTTCTTGCGTATTCGCAACGCCAACAATCCCCTGGATGCGACCGCCGTTCACCCTGAGTCCTATGACGTCGTCGAACAGATCGCTCGATCGTTGAACCTCTCCACCGACGAGCTGATCAAGAACCCGCGGCTTCTCGAAAGGCTTGATCGCGGTCAGCTCTCGGCGGGAACTTACACGCTGAATGACATTCTCGAGGAGCTCCAAAAGCCGGGCCGCGATCCGCGCGATAAATTTGTCGCACCGAGTTTCAACGAGCAGGTTCGCGAAATCTCTGATGTACAACCCGGCATGGTGCTGGAAGGCGTGGTTACTAACGTGACGAAATTCGGTGCCTTTGTCGACATCGGTGTTCACCAGGACGGTCTAGTTCACATCAGCGAGCTTTCCAGCCGCTACGTGAAGGAGCCCTCGGATGTAGTGAAGGCCGGCCAGATCGTAAAGGTGAAAGTGCTGAGCGCAGATGCAAGAACCAAGCGTATCGCGCTATCCATGAAAGCTCTCCAGGTACCGCCGTCAAAGGCGCAACAGAAGGAGTCTTTGCCGCCGCCACCCACACTGGCCGACAAACTCACGCTGCTGTCTTCAAAGTGGAAGGTGCGATAGAAACTGGAACGTCAGAGCGTGGGATTCAAATAAGCTGCAGCTGCGGTGGCCGTGCCGGCAATTCGAGCTGATCGCCAACCCGACCCCTAAGGCGACATACCTCGCATCACCACCCGTGACATCCAACAGCTCGCACCTCAGCTCGCACCTCAGCTCCCACCCCGGCTCTTTCCGATCGCATCTCGGTTTGTTTGTGGGACATCAGATGACAGTGATTTTCAAGCTTCGTGAGTGGCGCCCAGCCGATCGGGATGACGCTTCTTACGTCAGGCCCTGGTATTGTTGGTCGCTGACATGCTCCATCCAGTCGACAGCCTTTCCGTCGAGCTGTTCCTGAATCGCGATGTGCGTCATGGCCGTTGTTGGCGCGGCGCCATGCCAATGCTTCTCGCCGGACGGGATCCAGACCACGTCGCCGGGCCGAATTTCATCGATCGGCCCGCCCCAGCGCTGTACGCGGCCGCAGCCAGCAGTCACGATTAGATGCTGGCCCAACGGGTGGGTGTGCCACGCGGTCCGAGCGCCGGCCTCGAACGTTACACTGCCGGCGGTCGCACGTGCCGGATCATTTGCCTGGAAAAGAGGGTCCAGGCGTACGGCGCCGGTAAAATATTCGGCTGGTCTCTTGCTGGAAGGCTGTGATCCACATCTTGTAATCTCCATCTTCTGACTTCCTTTCTATCACCCCGTTGGGGCGTCATTGTAATCTCCCAAACCGCTCGAACCGGTGTTGGGCGACGAGCAGTGCTAATGGTTCGGTGTATCGAGCAATGTTGAGAGGGCCGCCATGCACAAATCAAAGCCCGTGCCGCTCAGCGGCCGGTCATTTGCTCCAGCTTTTCCGGGTACCGAGCCCCTTCTACCTTGATCTTTGAGGCGGCGCTATCGATCTCGCGGAGGTCGTCTGACGTAAGTTCGATTGCGACTGAGCCGATGTTCTCGTCCAAGCGAGACAACTTCGTCGTGCCCGGGATCGGAACAATCCACGGCTTTTGCGCGAGCAGCCAAGCGAGTGCGATCTGAGCAGGAGTCGCTTTCTTCTGCTTGGCGATGTTACCGAGCAAATCGACAACAGCCTGATTCGCCTTCAGAGCCTCTGACGTAAAGCGAGGGAGGCCGCTGCGAAAGTCGGAACTGTCGAAGGTCGTGTTTTCGTTCATCTTTCCCGTCAGGAAGCCGCGACCCAAGGGGCTGTACGGGACGAACCCGATCCCAAGTTTCTCGAGGGTGGACAGCACTTCCGCTTCAGGCTTCCTCCACCACAGCGAGTATTCGCTTTGGAGCGCAGTCACAGGCTGAACGGCGTGCGCACGACGAATCGTTTGGACTCCTGCTTCAGAAAGACCGAAGTGCTTCACCTTGCCTTCCTTAATTAGATCCTTCACCGCTCCCGCTACATCTTCGATCGGCACATTCGGGTCAACGCGATGCTGATAGAGCAGGTCGATTGTCTTGACCTTGAGCCGCTTGAGCGAGCCTTCGACGGCCTCCTTGATGTGCTCCGGCCGGCTATTCAGGCCAGGCGCCCCCTTCGTTCCGCGAGGATCCAAATTAGGATTGAGATCGAAACCAAATTTGGTGGCGATCACCACTTGCCCGCGGAACGGAGCCAGGGCTTCGCCCACAAGCTCTTCGTTCGTGAACGGGCCGTAGACTTCGGCGGTGTCGAAGAATATAACGCCGCGTTCAACTGCCGCCCGAATCAGAGAGATCATCTCCTGCTTGTCTTTAGGCGGGCCGTAACTAAAGCTCATTCCCATGCAGCCAAGCCCGATGGCCGAGACTTCCAGATTGCTTTTTCCAAGTTTCCGTTTTTGCATTGTTTCTCCTTGAAAGGTGGTGTACGCGGTCAAGGCCGAACCACTGAACCACTTCGTATCGGATCCAAAGAGCATCGCCTTTACGCTGCTCGACCGATTTGAGTTTGAAAGGGACGGCGGTGTGCTTCGCAGTGACAACACCGTCGAAGACTGCAGGGATGTCGTGGCGTCCATCGATGCCAGGAACCATCAGTAGGCTCACCTCATCGACAAGATCAGCCTGGAGAAAAGCCCCATTGATGTGGCCGCCTCCTTCGAGCAGTAACGTGCGAATTCCGAAATACTTTGCAAGCACGAGGTAATCCATTGGGACTCGCCCGCGCACGACGCAGATGAGGTGATCGCCATCGAGATCACTGCCTGACCAACGTAGTTTGCCAAAAGTATTGACTGAAATGGCGTACGAGTTGGCATGGTGAGCGACATAGCGGCGAAGAATTCCTCAGTGGTGAGGAGCACGCGCGCTTGATCGAAAAGTCCCTGGGGAAGCCCGGCTTTGCGCAGGACTGCAGAGGCGCGGACTCCCAGTTCCTCCAACTTGAGAAGAATACTTCCGGAAACGCGAAAGTGCTTATTCATCGTTTTACTCAGATTTAAGAGAAGCCATGTCGATCGAGAAGCGGTACTTCACATCCGACTTGAGCAGCCTCTCGTAAGCTTCGTTGACCTTCTGGATCGGGATGACTTCGACGTCGGCGGTGAAGTTGTGCTGTCCGCAGAAATCGAGCATCTCCTGGGTTTCGGCGATGCCGCCAATGGGTGAACCAGAGAGGCTGCGGCGGCCCATGATCAGGCCGAAAGCCGAAACGGCGAGAGGCTTCTCCGGCGCGCCGACGAGGGTGATGTTGCCGTCGCGGCCCAACAGATTGATGTATGAGCTGATGTCGTGATTGGCGGAGACAGCGTCAAGAATGAAGTCGAAACTGCCGGCGTGCTTTTGCATCTCGTTCGCGTTCCGCGAGATGACGACCTCGTCTGCCCCAAGGCGAAGCGCATCTTCCTTCTTGTTCGGTGAAGTCGTGAAGACTACAACGTGGGCGCCGAGCGCGTGGGCAAACTTCACGCCCATGTGGCCGAGCCCGCCGAGTCCGACCACGCCAACTTTCTTGCCCTTGGTGACGCACCAGTGGCGCATCGGCGAGTAGGTTGTGATTCCGGCGCAAAGCAAAGGAGCGGCCCCGGCGAGGTTAAGGTTCGGGGGGACCCGCAGGACGAACCTCTGGTCGACGACGATGCTGTCGGAGTAGCCGCCGTAGGTGACGCCTCCCAGATGCTTATCAGGAAAGTTGTAGGTAAACGTCGGATTTGGGCAGAACTGCTCAAGGCCAGCTTGGCACTCAGGGCAGGTGCCGTCGGAGTCGACCATGCAGCCGACCGCAGCGAGGTCGCCGGACTTGAATTTCGAGACTGCGGAGCCAACTTTGGTGACGCGGCCGACGATTTCGTGCCCGGGGACGCAGGGGTAGACGGTGGGCATCACGCCACTCCACTCGTTGCGGACTTGATGGAGGTCGGAATGACAGATGCCGCAGAAGAGAATCTCTATCTGCACGTCGTGTTCGGTTGGATCGCGCCGCGTGATCTTGGTGGAGGCAAGCGGCGATTTCGCACTGGCAGCTGAGTAGGCTTTTACGTTGTACATGTCTTTTATCTTAGATGCACGGCGAATATTGCGATATGCAAAATGCGCCATTGTGTATGCAGAATACGCCAATTTGTGCTTCTTCGGATTGCCCTGGTATTCAAGCTTGCGGGGCGGGCAAGAACAGGTCGGGCCTCTACTACCTCTGGATCGTGGACACGCTCAAGGGCTACACCAGTCCGCAGCTGCCGATAACAGTTTTACTAGGATCGAGGTGCCCCTAGCATAACGGGCAACGGCTTTAACACGCCTACTGCTTCGGGATTAGGCGCGCTTTTTGGCTGGTGTTCATGCTGACATCTTTTCGCGCCATGCGGCACATTTCCGGAAATGTCAGATCTAGCCGTGGCCAGCACACGTCATGATGCTTTGTGCAAGCGTCTATCCTCCCAAACGGACGCTTTCCGTGTCCAAAGGCTGTTCGGAAACTGCTGCTCCAATTCCCCGCTAATTAGCGGTAGACCTGTGTAGTCGTTTGTCCGCTTGTAGCTCGACACGCCCGCCCAGTAGATTGCCTCGGCAGCGCTCGGGCTGTTGCCATATCGCTGCACGATTCTTCTGTATCTGCTCTCCGCCGCGTCCCACTTTTTGTGCATGAAGGCAATCCTGGCCAGACCTAATTCAAGCTGAGCTGCGAACTCGGTTCTCGGTAGATATCCTTCGATGCGGTGCCGTTCTTTTCCGCTTGAGTCAAGCAACAGAACGGTAGGCGTCCACAGCACCTCGAAGCGATGAAACGCAGCAGAGGCTTTCTTGATGTTGACTGAGGCCGAAGTAAACTCTTCATTGATGAAATTGGCAATTTTGTTGTCCGCGTATGATTCGGCTTCCAGCCGAACGCAACCCCCTCAAGCAGGAGCGGCACTAAAATCGAGCAATACGGGACGATTCTTTGCGGCCCCGTCGTTCAATGCCGCATCGACACCGTCAAGCCAATAGACAGGCATATAACTCCTCCTTATGCTTAGATGATCCGAATCGGCTAAACTGTTGTGAGCCGGAAACGCGCCATGAGCGAGCACTCACCCAGACCGTTGATCCTCACGAGCGTCGTGCTGCTGTTCTCATTCACCTGTGCGTGGTCGGATTTTTCCGGCCACCTTCCCGCTCCAATCTCATTAAAATTTGCTCATTATGTTTTACAGGGAGGCCGTGCCATGTCATTTGTTTTGAAGACTACGGCATTTGCGGACAACCACGGGATTCCCAAGCAGTACACATGCGATGGGGCTGACGTTTCGCCCGCATTGAAGTGGAGTGACGCTCCAATCGAGACGCAGTCGTTTGCACTTATCGCGGATGATCCTGATGCACCCGTGGGTACATGGACCCACTGGATCATCTGGAACATCCCAGCGAAGGCTACAGCATTGCCGGAGGGCGTGTCGAAGGTAGAAGAATCTGGTGATGGCGCACGTCAAGGCAAGAACGACTTCCAACGCATCGGTTACGGTGGCCCATGTCCCCCTGCGGGCAAGCCACATCGCTACTTCTTTAAGTTGTATGCTCTCGATGTCAAACTCGACATAAAGGCGGGGGCAAGCAGGAAAGAACTGGAACGCGCCATGAAGGGGCACGTGTTGTCACAGACAGAATTGATGGGCAAGTACGGGCGCTAACGCTTCCGCCATTTGCTCGTGCGATTCGACTGCATGCAGCGAAACAGGTCCGTGGCAACATGAAGTGTCGGCGCCTAAAAAAGAGGCTATATAACAATTATGACAACTCTCGAATGGATAAACTCCAACATCGATTACGGCCGCAACCTGATTCGTTCTGGTTTGGAGGGTGCGCTCACATACGCCCCAGTGACTTCAGCCCTGATTGATTCGGTTCGCGACTCATGGATGCCCACTGTGATCGGCGCTTACGTCGGTGCGCTAGGCGCATCCCTTGGGCACAGGCGCAAGCCTCACTATGGCGCGGTACTGGGGGCAGGCTTGCTTGGAGCGGCAATTGGCTTCACTACGGGAATGGCTTGGGGCACCCGGCATTTGACCGGAGAAATGGCTCGGGGTGCGAAGAAGAATATCGACACCGCGCGGGATGCGCACTGGCTGGAGAAGAACCCGATCGACTATGCGTAATCGAGTGCGGATTGTGAATTTCTTGGGGTGACAGCTTTGGCTCGGTTATGACCACTGACCTACGCACCCGCATCCTCGCCCTTCTGGAGGGCTCCGGCATTCAGTTTGATCACATTGAGCACGAGCACGTCCATACCAGCCAAGAAGCCGCACGCGCTCGGGGTACCAACATCGAAGATGCAGCGAAGGCGTTGGTATTTGAGACCGGGTCTGGAAAGCTTGTTGAGTGCGTTGTCTCAGGTCACCGCAGGGTTGATGTGAAGAAATTGAAGACTCTCCTCGGCGAAAAGGATGTCGCCCTTGCCAATCCGGAGCGCGTTCTTCACGTTACGGGGTGTACGGTTGGCAGTGTGCCGCCTTTTGGCAATTTGTTTTCTCCGCCGCTACCGATGTATGTGGATCAGGAAGTGCTCACAAGGGAACGCATTGTCTTTAGCGCGGGGTCGCACTATCACAGCATACGCATGCGCCCGGAGGACTGGGTCAAGTTAGTGAGCCCTGTGGCTACGGACTTGCGGATGAAAGGACAGTAGGCTCTGGCAGGAAAACCGAGAGAACCTGTTCGATGCGACACATCCATCTAAAACAAAACGTACTTCATTAAGAATGAAAGCGTCGTTGACCTCACGTCGGGTTCTTACATATGTGCAGGTGAGCTGATGGAGTGACGAATCATGGGAGCGCGTTCCCGTCCCAGAGCACTGCGCTCCGAGGCGACTATCCCGCTCCCATACGCGCTAAGCACGATCCATGCACACGGTTGCAAAGGACTCCCCGGACTCTGGCGCGACACGACTTGCGGTTTCAAAACCCGAACGCCACCTATTTGATCATCATCGGAACACCGGCGGGCATCCCAGCCATTACCATCCCAATATCTATAACAGCCGCGCTGACCAAGGTGACCAGGATTCCAATCTTTGCTAGGTCCTTGAAGCTAAAGTAACCGTATGCGAACGGCAGCACCAGACTGGGTGTCTGGGTCACCAAAATAAAGTGAATAGAAGAAGCAAATCCGGCGGTCAGCGTCAGAGAGAGCACCGGTAATCCATGTTGCTGTGCGTAAGCGATGATAAATGGGACGTTAACGGAGGCTGTGGTTCCAAAGCTGGAAAAACCTAGCGAATCCACAGCCATCAACAGTGTCACTGCTAGAGGTTGGAGGTAAACCGGCAGCAAGGCCATCGGATGTAGGACTCGCTGCACAGCCCAGGAGGCCAACCCACTCTTGGAAGCAGCGATTCCCACAATAAAGCCACCCACCACCAACATCACCCCACCCCACTCGATGCCCCGATTGAGGTCGCGCCAGTTGTCGAATACGCCCACCCGTGGGAGGGTAATCCCGCCCAGGATCAGCAGTGAAACCAAGGCGATTGGAAACTTTGTCAGGTCACTGCTCAACCACAACACAATGGCGGCCAGGAAAACGATAGTGGTGGTCTTTTCTTTGACGGTCCACGGCCCCAGCGCCTTTGATTCGCGTTGCAGGACGTCCCGGCCGTAAGGCAGGTGCTTGATTTCCGGCGGAAATAACCGCAGGATCAGCCACCAGGTAATAGCGGTGATGACCACGCTAATGGGAGTAGCGATGATGGTCCAATAGAAGAAGCTGACGTTCATGTTGGCATTTTTGTTCAGGAAGGCCAAGGTAATGATGTTGGAGCTAACCCCGGCAGGGGTGCATATTCCCCCGAGAACGGCGCCAAATATGATCGCCATCATCAATGCTCGGCCGAAGTTGCTGCTTCCCGGTTTGGCGTCGACAGTCTTCAGTAGGCCAAGCACGAGGGGAAGCATCATTGCCACCACGGCTATATCATCGATAAACATGGAAATGACAAAAGATATCCACAGGTAGCCACCCACTATCATGGCCGTGTTGGTGCCGATGACGGCTAGAAGATAATAGCTAATCCGCTTGCCCAATCCGGAAGCAGAAAGGGCGACTGCGAGCCCCAATACGCCGACCATAAACGGAATCAAAGGATTGCCAAACGATTCCCTGAGCGCGTCGTCCAGAGGTATGATTCTCAGGGCGTGCACCATCACGGGAACCATAAGGGCCGTGATGGGAACGGGTAGAGTTTCCGTTACCCACCACAAGACGGTGGTGACTATTACCGCCATAGCCCTCACTGCCTCAGGCCTCATTCCGGCGGCTGGAGGAAGGAAGATGGATCCCATGAGGATCGCCAAGCCTACGACAAAGTACACCAACTTGTAGGATTTGCCCGTTCTCCCGGCTGGCGAGGTGTCGGCTGCAGTCGCCTGTCTAGTTGCCGCCATATGCTGGTTGTCCTTTGCTCGAATCTCCCATGTTCCCCGTTCGGCGAGTTCGGAACACGCCATTTTTGTGGAATCAGCACTGCCGGATTAACCTTGAGGCATGGCCTCAGCCTCTCTATCTACGGTAGACGCGCTAAGCGAGGCAACGTAGTACTTTCTAGTCTTCTCGTGAACACCCTCTCAAGCTCTCTCAGTTGTAGCCGCCGTGCCTTGAGGAGCTGGTACGGAACAGTTCTCAAAATACACAGGGATCCCGGTAGTCCGTGTCTGCTTTTACTCATGCTTTACAAATGTTTGGCGCCGGTCAGCGGGCGCTCGGTGGCTTGTAATAATCATAATAAGGAATGGTAATCAAGGGCACGAGAAAACGAAGCTACTTCTTCGCCCTTGGTTCTGCTAAGAGATTCTTCTCCGACAGAAACTCGGCCAGCAGGTTGCCAGTAGCAATAATGATCTTTCCGCAATTGCTCTTTTGTTCCGGTGATTGATATTCGTAGATTTGTAATGCTTTGCAGGAGTTGTCACCAAACCGGGCGACGAAACGTTCGCCAAACTCGCGTGCATAGGTGTACGCGGGTTCGCGGTTCCCCTCCGGGCCGCTTCGCCCGGTTAGCAGGCTGAGCACCATAATTGATCCTGAGAAGGCACCGCAAAAGCCCGATTTCCCAGCTCCGCCGCCGCCAAAACAGGTTGCGATTCGCATGGCCTCGTCACTCAGAGTAAAGGAAAGCTGGTTGCGAAACGCGTGTAGCACCGCTTCCGCGCAATTGCAGCCCTGCTTGTAGAACTCACCAGCCGCTGAGCGATCTTCTTGCTCCATATCCACCACCGTTCACACTCCCGATTGATCTGTTTCTAACCGCATCCGGCTTCCGCACCGCGTTCACCTCTGCATGCGAAACACCATCTTTCTACCAGCAGCCTGGCTCGGCAGAAGATGTATTGAGCGGCAACCTGTTTCTGAGGTCATTCCACCAGAGGACCTAGTCCTACGGCTTCTATATGTCATATACACGTAAAGAGATTGCGCAATGATATCCGCTAGATTCTTGGCGTCGATGTGTCATTGGTCACAGTGAGGTGTGAGTTCATAAGCCACGGCGCCGAGGAGACGGGAACGGAAAACCAGCACAGTGCGGAAGGCTCCGCGTGCTTAAGCTTGGTTGCACCTTGGTACGCCTTCAATGCAACGACGGCAATCTCACAATGTCCCGCGCAAAAGCCAATGCTGCGTTGTGATCTGTTCTTAACGTGGCTTGTCCGCCCGCTTCAGAAAGTGGGTTAGAGGGTCGCATAGTGATTCCGACTGCCATCTTCAGGCACACAACAAGTGCCAAAACGCCGAGCACGATCAGCAGTTGCTCGCCCCGCA
Source organism: Candidatus Korobacteraceae bacterium (assembly GCA_049519595.1). Classification (GTDB taxonomy): domain Bacteria; phylum Acidobacteriota; class Terriglobia; order Terriglobales; family Acidobacteriaceae; genus CAWBRT01. The sequence continues at coordinate 12,063 of JBEKQP010000045.1, forward strand.
AACGCCGGCTTAGACGAGCGCCAAGCTGAGCGCCGATGGTCGACCCGGCGGCTATCACCAGAGCCAGCACCACATCGACGCTGTGATTACTGGCGGACTGCATGATGGTGGCTCCCATGCAGGTGAAAAGAACTTGAAATAGAGATGTCCCCACCGCTACGTGCGCCGGCATGCGCAGCAGATAAACCATGACTGGCACCATCATGAATCCCCCACCTACACCCATGAAGGCGGTCATGATTCCGACCACGGAACAAAGCGCGAACGGCAGCAGTATGGAGTGGCGCACGCCGGACCTTGCGAACTCTGACTGAAAAGGCAGCCCCGCCAAGAAGGTCGTGAACACATTCGACTTGGCTGGGCGCACCCTCGGCGTTAATACCCCACGGCGTAGCTTCCCGATGCTGTTATAGACCATGAAGCCGCCGATACCACCCAAAATTACGACGTACATCACGCTGATCAGCAGGTCCACGTATCCTCGAGCTCCCATCATCTTCACTGCCCGTACGCCTAGCGCGGAACCGAACAGTCCGCCAAGCAGGCAATAGGCACCCATTTTGAAGTCAACGTTCCTTAGCCGAAAATGGGCAGCTACTCCCGAAGCCGAAGTGGCAACGATTGCATTTGTATCGGAGGCAGCGGCAACGATCGGCGGGATGCCGATCATCATGAGTATTGGAGTGGTCAGGAAGCCGCCGCCGACGCCGAGGAGCCCGGATAAGAAACCGATCACCATGCCTACCGCGACCAGCAGGCTAATGTTGATCGAGATCCCCGCCACCGGTAGGAAAACAGGCAGAGCCAACGAGACTGCGGCGACAATAACCAACTTGGCCATAGAAGACCCGATGGCTGATACTACCGGTCCCTAGCGAGATTAGGGCCTTCGATGAGCGGAAAGCACCTTCATCAAAATGCGATACATAAGTAATAAGTTCTGTGTTTGTGGTCACGCCGTGGGTGTGCGCGCCGATTATTTGCCGTTGCGTTTCACAACAGCGGGGTAGGCAAATCGCGGGCTGCCCTATTTCCCGCGAAAACCAGATAAACTTTTGAACCGAAATAAATAGGCGATCGATGTAAACCTCAGGGGCGAGCACTCGTCTGTATCGGTAAGGCCATGGAGCAGCTTACAGCAACGGCAATGGAAAATCCGCAAGAGGTTACTGGTTGCACTGCTGCGGGGATTGAAGACTTTGACGCGCTCGTATTGGCCGAGCAGCGGCGCATCTACCGTGTTTTGCTAGCGATGCTCCGCGACCCCGAGGCGGCTGACAACCTCACGCAAGAATGCTTTCTGAAGGCTTATGAGCACCGAAAGCAGTTCCGTGGCGAATGCAGTACGCGGACGTGGCTGATACGGATCGCCGTCAATCTTGCTCGGGATCACGTGAAGAGCCGACGCTGGCAGTTCTGGCGCAAGCTCTTCAGCGAACCCGCAGGTACGATGGAACTGATTGAGCCGGCTGATCCGCACGCATCTCCGGAGCGTAGTTTGTTGGCCCGCGAGCAACTCGCTCACGTCTCGGCGATGGTTAACGATCTGCCGAACCAACAGCGCGCCGTGTTTGTCTTGCGGTTCCTGGAAGAGATGAGCATTGAAGAAATTGCGCAGGTCACGTCTCTGCGGCCCGGGACGATAAAAACGCACCTGTTTCGCGCAGTCAGCGCGGTCAGAGGGCACCTCAAGGAACGGAACCGATGAACGCTCATTTGAACGAACAGCAATTCGGAGAATTAATGCTCGGTATTGGGAATGCTGAGATCGCCAGGCATGCCGAAGCGTGTGATGTGTGCCGTGTTGAAGCGGAAGGCGTTCTCGCTGCGATTTCAGGTTGTCGGGAATTGGCCGCGCAAGCCGCGGAACGTGATGAGATATTTTGGGCCCGGCAAAGACTCGCGATCCGACAGCGCCTTGCGCGCAATCATTTTGCACCGCACCTTCGCTGGGTTGCGATGGCTGCCATGGTTCTGGTGGTCGTGGCGGCATTTCTGCTGACACGGCCGCAACCTGCACAGCGGGCAAACTATGATGCGGCTGACGAGGTTCTCTTACAGCAAGTGCAGAGTGATCTTGGGCGTGATTATCCGGCCGCGCTGGCGCCCGCCGTGCTAATAGACGAGGAGCGTAACTCGGTACTCTCAGCCGGCGCCAAACAAAGTTCTAATCAATGATTGAAGGGAGCAATTGCAATGAAGAAGCACGTAGCACTGATCGGGGTAATCCTGCTGGCCTTTGCCTGCATCGCGGTCGCACAAGGCGGCCCTGGCTCGGGAATGGGTCACGGTCCGCAGATGGGAATGCCCTGCCCAATGGAGGGCGGTGGCCCGGGAATGGGGCACGGCATGGGCCCTGGAATGGGCCATGGCGGAATGGGAATGGGGATGGGCGGCAAGTGGTGGAAGAACTCTGAACTAGTCAAAAAACTTGGCCTCAGCGAGTCGCAAGTACAGCAGATTGAGAAGGCTTTTCAGGATCATCGCATGGAGTTGATCGACCTGCGTGCCGCGCTTGAAAAGCAAGAACTCACCATGCAACCGCTGGTGGATGCGGAGCGTCCGGACGAGGCAAAGGTGACCGCGCAGATTGACAAGGTAGCTCAGGCACGTGCCGATCTGGAAAAGTCAAACGCTAAAATGTTATTGGCGATTCGGCGGATTCTCACGATTGAGCAATGGAAGCAACTGCAAGCACAGGGTATGGGACCGATGCACGGTCCGCACATGATGGGTACCAAAGCCGGCGGCTCGAAGCAGTAGGGAGCGACCGAATTCTTCAGGCTTGTCATGCAGAATCGTCTAGCCGTGCTGCGCCGATTCTGCATGACAATGAGGATCTCCACGCGTTTGCCGGTGTGACGCGTCGACTAGTCCGCGGCAGAGGTGCTCCAATGCAGCAGAAGAAGACAATCTTGAGCAGCGCGATCGTGCTTTACTTCGTAATCTGCTTCGAGATCCTGATCATGATCAGCCCGTTCGCGGGCTTTTTCTATTCGGCTTTCAATCCCTTTCTTCTTGGGCTGGCCAAGTATCCGGCGACCCGGTGGCTAAGTTCTTTCTTTTTTGTTCACTTAATGGCTCCGCCCAGCGGATTTCTGCAATTCGTGCGGATCATGGGCTCCGCATTCTTTGTAACGGGGCTTTTCGTCTTTCTCGTTTGCGCACTTCAGGTGTATGCCAGCAAGTTTCTTAAGACGGGCCCTGCCGTGAAAGCGCTGTATTCCGTGATCCGGCATCCTCAATACCTCAGTCTCGCCGTTTCCGGCATAGGACTCGCCATTCTGTGGCCGAGATTCCTGGTCGTGGTTCTCTGGATTGCGATGGTGCTCGTTTATTACCTGCTGGCCAAGGACGAAGAACGACGCATGCTCAAGCAATTTCCAGAGTCGTACCAGAAACACATGGGGACGTCAGGAATGTTCTTGCCGAAGAGAATAGAGCAATCACTTGGCTTTTCCACCACGGCAGGCAGGATCGTTCTCTTTGTGCTGCTATCTTCATTTGCGGTCGGTGGCGCCTTTCTGCTGCGGCATTACACCATAACGCATTTGCCTTTGTGGTCGGAGTCGAATGTGGCTGTGCTGCCGATCATGCCGCAGGATGAACCGATGCTGGAACACCGCATGGCCGCCATACTTAACCTCGCAGCGGTCAAGTCGAAATTGCACGGTGGCGAATCTTATCTGGTTTATTTCATGCCGCCCATGTACGTTATGCAAGGTCTCATCGGTGATACCGGAGGCGACTGGCAATTGTACAAACAGCACCACACGATCAGCATGATCACCGACTTTATACTCCATCCTTCCGGTCACATGGCAGGACACCACATGCATGGGGATGCTAGCCACTCTGAACACGGCATGGAATCAGCAACCGTGAGGAGACTGATCTTCGTTGCCGTATCCGGTGAGACGCCCGGCAAGCAATTTGATCCGTTCGCCGTCAATGCGATTCGAACGCCCGAATTTATGATTGACGTGGATGTACATGACCTCCAGGTTTTAGCTTCGAAGGATCTGCCGGTAGAGACCGCTTGGGGCAGAGTGCCGACGCCGATTTTTTGAGCGCAATCCGATTCCCATTCACGAGTACTGGAAAGTTTTCCGGTACCGCGACACGTCGGGTTGATTCCCCAAGGGCTATAATGCGTCGTTTCCAGCATTCTTCGGCTTTTTCGGATTGGTGCATTGAACTCCGTGGCTGCCTGCAACTGGCTTTAAGTTGCGCTTATCAGCGATAGCTATTTTTCGGCGAGATTACCGTGGAAAACGTGACCATTGTCACCGTCCGCACGGTTGTGCAGCGCTACACTTCAATAACGCGCGAACTAAAGTCAGCAAATCGCGACATCGCAGGGGGAGCAATGAAAGCAGAAATTAATCGGCGGCAGCTTGTCACGCTCTTAACTGGAGTTGCTGGTGTGGGAGCGGCAGCGACGCTGGTCGCACATGCAGATCAACTGGGAGGCGGAAAAGATCCGGCCGAAGCATTACAAAAAGTACCATGGCCTTATAGACCGCTCGATCCCGACAAAGCTGCTCAGCGTGGATTTGAAGGCTACTACAAAGCCGAATGCATGTACGGAGTCTTCGACGCGATCGTCGGCCCTGTAGCGGAGCAACTCGGTTCACCTTACAAGGATTTTCCTTTCTTGATGTTCAAGTATGGCGGGGGCGGAATTAAGGGTTGGGGGACCATCTGTGGCGCACTGAATGGCGCGGCGGCTGCGGTTCAGCTGCTTTCGCCGGAGCCTGACCAACTGGTCAATGCGCTCTTCACATGGTACGAGCACGAGCAACTGCCGGACATACATCCTAAGGGCGCTAAATTCGCCGATGTTCGGTCGGTTGCGGGTTCACCGCTTTGCCACCAGTCAATCGCGCACTGGACGAAAGCTAGCGGCAAACTCGCATATAGTCCAGAGCGCGCCGAACGCTGTGGATCCCTGGTCGCGTCCGTTGCAAAGCAGACGGTTCTGCTGTTGAACCAGCAGGCGGCCGGGAAGCCGATTATTTTCGCGCTGCCGAAAGCAACGCAGAGCTGCATGTCGTGCCATGAAAAGGGCGGGGCGCTCGAGAATATGCGCACAAAAATGGACTGCGGTGGCTGCCATGCCCCATTGATGGACAAACATCCGGCGAAGTCATAAGCAATAGCAAGAACCGCGTGAAGTGAGTCAGCGCGGGCGGAAGCCCAACAAGGCGATCGTTCCCGATGCGATTGCCCCGCGGTGACTGCGGTTTGCCAGAGTCCTGGAGTCTTCTACTTGCTAGTCGCAGTGTTCAGCCGCTTAAAGTTGCTTTCCCTAGCGCGCTCAAGTTGCTTTGGAAGCTGGAGTTCCCAATCGAAATAGGCATTCGCAGCCTGCTTGAATTCGGGGCTCATTGGTTCGAACTGGCCCCAAAGGAACGGCTGTCGAAAGATATCGTCAGTTTTTGTCGCCAGGTTATCGAAACCCGACGTGAGCGGCAGGTTTGCCTTGCGCCAGGCTGCGTTACCCCCTTCGAGGATGCTGACCGGTTTGCCTGAGATCTTCGCCAAGTCACGGGCGGCAAGCGCAATCAGCGCTGCATCGTCGCCCGTAACCACAAAACTGGACCACTGCGGGTACGCATCAAGGCTTTCTTCCAGCCGCGAGCGAATGGCAAACCATGCGCCCGGAATGTGTCCCCGCTTGTAACTCAGACTGTCGGCGACGTCGATCACCGTAACCTTTTTTGCAGGTAGCAACGCATTCAGCTCGGCGGCTCCGATCCGGGGAAGCTTAATCTGGTCGACGCCCGGAACAACCGGTTTATAGTCGCCCGACATGAGACTTACGCCTTCGAACGGATTCGCTAGAACATAGGTCTCCGGCCAATCTGCCTGTACCATCCAGGACGCAGTCATCAGCGCCCGAACCATGTAGTTGTCAATCAGTACGATCCGGGCGTTGCTGGTTGCTGCGTACTTATCCATTCCCTGCACCAGCTGTACGCCCCAGCCGTAGGTCGAGTCAGGACGATGGCCGGCTCGATACTCATCGGGCGTGCGTAGGTCGATAATGTAGAGGCTGCGATCCTTATCGGCTTTGAATACTGCAAGCTGCTTGGAGTCGATTGTTTTCACTCCAAACCGGTCCGCCACCTTCTGCGCCGTTTGCTGCGCTTTTTGAAGATTGGCTCCCCACGGTTCCGGAGCGTGCCGGGTCGATCCGTGTTCGAGTTGGAATCCAGCCATCTGCCAAGCCATCGTGCCGCCGCGCATGGCAGCAACCTTGTTAGGTATTCCGGCATTAATCAACGTCTGCGCACCGATAAGGCTGCGGGTGCGTCCGGCGCAATTCACCACGACCAGCGTGTCGGGGCTGACCCCAAGCTGGAAAAAGCGAAACACAAGTTCAGACACAGGCACATTGATTGAGCCTGGGATGTTCATACTGACATACTCATTCGACGGGCGACTGTCCAGAATCAGCACTTTCTCCCCTGCGGCTATTCGCTTTTGCACTTCTTCCGGCGTCATCGTCGGGGGTTCGTAATTGACAGTGATCCACTCGCCGAAGGCTTTGCCTGCCACGCTCATGCCACTGAAGATCTCATGACTTGCCTTCTTCCATTCGGGATAGCCGCCATCGAGAATTGCGACATTGGTATACCCAAGCTCCCTCAGTTTTGCGGCCGCTCTTTCGGACATGCCTTCTCCCCCATCGGTCAAAACGATCCGGGTGGACTTGCGCGGCACCATCCTGAAGATGTTGATTTCCAGCTTGCTCAACGGCATGTTGACCGCATAAAGAAGATGGGCTTCGCCGAAAATACCCTCTTCTCGCGGGTCTATGATGGCGAGCTCTTTTCCGTCACCCTCCATCGTCTTCAGCTCAGTGGCGCCAATGCGCACAAAGGGAGAGTCAGCGGCAAATACGGTTATTGCGAGGATCATCGCGGTTATCAATTGTGCCGCGAACCAAGTCTTCGTCGTCATGCTGCGTTCCTTTCTTCTGTTCTCGTTGATATGCTTTTGCCCCTTCTGGAAAGCGTGATCCAGGTAAGCAGAAGCTGCGATTCGCGTATCCCCGGACAGTTGTGTTGGTGCTGGATATTCGACGCAGTCAAGCGGCGCTGCTCGATGTCTGTATTGTCAAGATGAAGATTCCGCAGCATCTTGCATGAAAACCTGGCGCCCTGTCAAGTGTTTTACCTCGCCGGGCGTTGCCTCGCAGCCGCCAGTTGTGATTGACCGCGACTGTACAGGAAAAATACAATCGAGTACACAAAATGCTGGAGTTCTCGTTAACGAGTTTGCAGGCGTTCTGAGTCCGCGCGGCAGGAAGCAGTTGATACTTGTCGAGTACTTCATTCGCCGCTAACGTCGGAGCGGCCCCGTGAGTGCTTTCGCACGCGGTGAAAGAGCATTGCAAGTGGTATACATAGCACTGAGAGAAACCCGAGTAGCCGAAAGTTATCGGCATAGGCGAGAAGGGATGCCTGCTGCTGGACAATTCCATAAAGCATTCCCAAGGCCTTTTGATGAGCTGAGTATGTGTCCGTCCCTCCGAGGTACAATCCTGTCTGCAGACCATGGAGTATCCCAATCACGGTAGGATTTCCAGCCGTAACGTTTGCCGCCAGGTAGCTCTGATGGATCTGAGTGCCGCGCACTAAAAAGGTGGTGACGCTCGCGATGCCGACGCTGCCTCCGATGTTGCGCATTAAGTTGTAGATACCAGCCGCATTCCCAATGTCTTCTTTGCGCAACCTGCCCATGGTCATGGTTGTGAGGGGAACGAAAATGAAACCGGTCGCGAAACCATTGATTAAGTTTGGCAAGATGATTGAAGTCATAGAAATGTCAAGATTGACGTGACTCAGCAGCAAGGCCGAGTAGCCGAGAATACCGAAGCCACACGCCAACAGCACACGGCCGTCGATATAATTGACCAACGTCCCTACCACAATCATCGAGAGCATGGAGCCAATGCCGCGCGGGCTGACTGCCAAGCCGCTTTTCAGCGCTGGATATCTCAGCACGGTCTGTAGGAATAGCGGCAACATGGCCGTGACGCCATAGAGAACGAAGCCGTAAAGGCCGGTGATCAGTGTGCCGACGCTGAAATTGCGGTCGCCGAGCACGCGCAATTGCACGATTGGGTCTCGGTGGGTGAACTCTCGGAAAAGAAAGCCGAGCAGTGCGATCACGGAAATAACAGCTATGCATCGTATCCAGTCCGCTGCAAACCAGTCCGCCTCCTGTCCCTTGTCCAGCAGCAACTGCAACGTTCCAAGCCAAATGGCCATCAAGCCGAACCCGAGATAATCGATTGCCCCTCGAAAAGCCTGCCTGATGTATGGAGGGTCTTCGACGAACATGTTGACCATCAGCAAAGCCAACAGACCCACCGGAAGATTGATGTAGAAAATCCAGCGCCAGGAGTAGCCGTCGGTGATCCATCCTCCCAAAGTTGGGCCAATCACTGGCGCGACCACAATCCCGATCCCATAAGCAGCCATCGCTACGCCGAGCTGGTGGGGAGGAAAGCTCTCCAGCAAAATAGACTGAGCCAGGGGCAGCATGCCGCCGCCCCCGATGCCTTGCAAAATCCGGGCGGCGATCAGCATCGGCATGGTGATGGCCATGCCGCATAGCAGGGAGGCGGCGGTGAACACCAGAATTGAAATTATCAACAGACGTTTCCGCCCAATGCGCCGGGTAATCCATCCGGTGGCAGGGAGCATGATTGCATTGGAAACGAGATAGCTCGTTAGAACCCACGTCGATTCGTCCGTGGTAGCAGACAGATTTCCGGCAATATGTGGCAATGCGACGTTTGCAACCGAGGAGTCAAGCACGACCATGAAGGTCGCGAGCATCACAGATACTGCAATCATCCAAGGATTCGCGGAAGGTCTCCACTCAGTCTGCCTTTCCTTCGAATCTTGCGGCGTGCTGCCGAACGTGCTCATTCGGCTCTCCGTTGATACTGTTCCCTGAAATGAGTGTCGGCGGCCATGACAAGCATACTATTCCTGACATTGCGAAGCCCGGATGGACAGGCAGAAGCACTATCCAACGTGAAAGGTTTTCCTTCGGCGAACTGCCATCCACATCCGGCGAAGGTTCTGTTCTGATGTGCTGTTTCCGTACATGGGAACCGATTCCCAGAATCCTGCGTGAGTTGCTCCGTGCTGACTATATAGTCATTTTAATATACTGTATAGTCAGATTATAGTCTTCGTGAATCCGACAGCGCCACCCTGGGGGTCGGAGCGCAAGGCCCGGAGAATTGATGAGCACCAAACAGCAGGTGGTGTCTGACTTTCGCCGCACGGAAATTATCGACGCTGCGCGATCGGTATTCGCGCGCAAAGGATTTGTGCGCGGGATCATGGATGAAATTGCGGAAGAAGCGGGAATCGCAAAGGGGACAATATATCTTTACTTCCGATCTAAGAAAGAAATATACAGGGCTGTTCTGCATCATGATATGGAATTTTTGACGAAGGACACACTAGAACGAATCGATGCGGCCAATAACCTCAAAGACAAAATCAGGGCATTTACCCTTGCCCGGCTAGAGAACGCCGAGGTCCGAAAAGAGTTCTTTCGAATCATGGACACCGAATCGGGGAGTTTGTCTCTCACCCGGGGCCAATACCGCGATTGGCTTCGCGAACCAGTACTCCGTCTGACTTCGGCTATTGAGGACGCGTCTCGGCGCGGCGAGATACGTCCCGTATCCTCCGAACAAGTCGCATGGGTGGTCGCCGATATGACGAGAGGAACGATTCAACGAAGGTTGCTTGGGCAAAGCGATACCCTGCCTAGTGAAGATTCTGAGTTTCTGCTCAGTTTTATTTGGGCAGCTCTCACAAGTAGGTTAGATCCTAGCCATCCCTAGCCCGTGTTATTCGGTGTGCCGGGAAAAGGTGTTTGTCTCAGCCGGTGCAAATCCCGGTTATGACGCCGAACTGCAATAAGCACTGCAAGAGGTTATCCGTATCCGCGCTAGCAAACGAAGGTCTTAGCACTGGCGTAAGCTTCATGACTTTTTATCAACAGAACATGGCTTCCGACAGCTGCCACGAACATGTAAGAGAAGAACCCGATTTACAACGTCGCAGAAAACAGTATGCTTTGGGCGATGATTCGGCATTGGAAGATCTACGGGTTACTGTTAGTCGCGGCGCTATCCGCATTTGCGTCTTCGCAACCCAAGGTTGACCAGATATTGGTGCTCAAGAAGGAACATAAACTTCTTCTGCTAGGTGGAGATAAGATTATAAGAACCTATTCGGTAGCGCTTGGCGGTGGCGGCTTGGCGCCAAAGCGGCAACAGGGTGACGACAAGACCCCGGAAGGGCTTTACCGGATTGATTCTCGCAATTCCGCAAGTAGGTTTCATTTGGCTTTACATATCTCCTATCCTGACGAAATCGACAAAGTGCGGGCGCGGAAGCGTGGCGTGAGCCCCGGTAGCAACATTATGATTCACGGTCTCGGCGATGAGTTCAAATCATTGGGAACAAAGCATTACCTTCACGATTGGACCGCCGGTTGCATAGCCGTAACTGATTTGGAAATCGAAGAGATCTGGCGACTCGTCCCAGACGGAACCTCGGTAGAAATTCGCCCCTAGACTATTCTCGATCCCGCGGCGCAATTAAGCATCTTTTACAGCTTCGCCCAACGATTCTTCCACCATCGGCTCTGATAATCGGGCAACTCCCTCCGGGAACTTCGCTTCTGACGAGATGTAGAATCGATACGCGACGACCGCGACGAATGGATAACGGAGCGGGAATCGATTTCCGATGGAATACTGGAAAGTGTTAGACGTTCTTCCCTATTAGGAACACCGTTGACGAGGGCGCGGTAGCCAAGTGGTAAGGCAGAGGCCTGCAAAGCCTCGATTGTCGGTTCGATTCCGGCCTGCGCCTCCAATTCCTACTAACCAGCAAGACTGACGGCGGTGTCGATGCGGATATGCTCACAGCAAAACACGCACCGCCATCTCAATGATGATCATAGGAACAAGGTGCCGCGATTAGCACGAGTGGCATTCGCGCGATGATGTGCTGAGCGACGATGAGGAATTGGATGCCGACTCGGTTCGCTATTGGCGATACGCGATCGCCTTCTTGAGCGCATCCACAATTTCGGAGATGTAATCACGATCACTGCTCGTGAAAGCCCGAACCTCTCCAGATACGCTGTCAAGCACAATCGTGAACTTCGGCCTGGATATCATATTGAGGAAAGCCCCGAAGATAAACAGGATCAAACCGAAACGGTAAAGCCGCGCAAGAAACGATCCCACCCCGAGTAGATAGCACGCCGTGGGCCACCGGGCCACTCCTGTTTTTTCAAGATGCACTCCTCTAACATCTGACATTGCAAAAACTCGTCCCGGCACCGTGAAATGAATATTGGTTACGATGACGGTTCCGTCTTGAAAAAAAATAGCCTCCGCATCCGGTGGTATGACTACGGGCTTTAAGGCTGTGCCGGAGCCACTCGGGATTTCTGTCTTGCTCTTACCGCATACGTGGCAGAAATTTCCCTCGTCGTAGACCTCGGTACCGCAATGAATGCAGTGCTGTGCCATAAACCCCGATGATACTTGAATTCTGAATCAAGGGCGCAAATACCTCGCCGCAATTTGTCGCACCCGTGCCGGACGAAGCTGTTGCTGGTAGGTTGCGACAGCGTGGTTGGGTCTGGACGCGTTGCGAAAATCCTGCCCAATCGTCCGTATAATATAGCAACTATGGCGCTCAAGTTCACGACTTCCTACCTGGAAGATTCTTTGTCGTTGTTTCGTCATTACAAGAAGACTGCCGAAGCAGCGATGGAACAGGTCACGGATGAGCAGCTAGTTGCGGTGCTGGACCCGGAGATGAACTGTATTGCCGCTATCGTGAGGCATATGGCGGGGAATATGCGGTCGCGTTGGACTGACTTTCTCACCAGCGACGGCGAAAAACCGGATCGTGACCGCGATAGCGAATTTGCAGAGCCTCCATCCGGGCGTAAAGATTTGATGCAGCATTGGGAGTCAGGTTGGAACTGCCTGTTTTCTGTGCTGGAACCACTTCACCCAGCTGACCTTAGTCGCACGATTACGATCCGGGGCGAAGCTCACTCGGTCATGCAGGCAATTAACCGGCAGGTTGCCCACTATGCATATCACTGCGGACAAATCGTGTTCCTGGCGAAACACTTTCAACATTTGCGCTGGAAGTCTCTGAGCACGCCCCGGGGCCAGTCTGCTGAATTCAACCGGCGGGTGAGGGCCGGTGAAGCTAGCCAACGGTGACTATCCAGCCCAGCAACAAGGGGTTTAACTACCAGCGCACGTAACATGCACAATCCGGCCAACAACTTTCACGCCGGTTACACTTCCACGTTGTGTTCTGGTGGACGCGAGCGCTCCAGCGCCCACTTCAGCAGGGCGGCCGCGCGATAGATGCCGTGCACGAACTTGCCGTAGGGCAGCGTCAAAAACAGAGCCATGACGATTCCAAGATGAACCACCAGCAGCGTACCCATCGCCGCACTCTCGCGCAAAACCAGCAAGAGCAGTCCGCTGATGCTCGCCAGTAAAAGCAGCACGATAAAGGACACATCCATCCCATACTGACTCTCGTCAACGATGTCCCGATTGCGGCGCTGCTTCAGCGCGTAAAGGCCGATGGGGCCGATCACCAGCCCGATGCCACCAATCGTGCCGAAGATGACCGGCAAACTGGCATAGCTATAAGGTCCGTGCCAGCCCAGCACGTAGTAGTAGATAGCGCCCAGCGTGGTGGCTACAAAGCACGACAGAAATCCGTAGAACGTCAGGTGATGGAACCAGCGCAGCGATTGCGAGCTCTCTGTTCCCGGGTAGGTGCAGCCCGCCCCGCCGTTGTCCAGATTCTCGAGGCGGAGCACGTCCTTTGCCGCTCTGGTCAGCGCGGCGGGATTCGCAAGCCCGGAATACGCTTCGCCCACGTTGCGCCAGAAGCGGAGAAATCCGATCAGCAAGGCGAGCACCGCGAACAGCCCAACCGCAGCGAACATTAGCGTCATGACTTCGTGTGGAATGATCTGATAGGCATCTCCGCCGCGAACCGGCGCCCACAAACGGCCGCCAACGATCGCGCTCGCGGCCAGCATGAAGCCGATCAGCACCACTGCTGTTAGCAGCGAAACCAGCAGCCCGTTCTTGCGGAACGCTTTAGCCAGCGGGCGCGGCCAGGCATACAGCTCGTAGGTATAAGCGCGAATCTTAGCCAGCGTCTTTGGCGGGTTGATGTCAAACTCGTGCGGTGGCGCATACTGGCAAGCGTAATAACACTCGCTGCAATTGTGGCAAAGGTTTGCAAGGTAGTTCAGATCACTCTCTTTGAAAACCAGACGCCTCTCCATCGCCTGCCACACAGCACAATAGCCTTCGCAGTAGCGGCAGGCATTGCATACCGTCATCAGGTGCTCGCCTTCGTTCATCAACTCAGTTGGCAGCATGGTGAGGGGCCTCCTCTCTTCCATCGCGGGGTCCCCGATTCAGGGCTTGCATGGCTGCCTCCCGGCCGGCGATGCGGCCAAACACTGTCCCGATGGTCACGCCGAAGCCGGCCACGTAACCTTTTCCGAGTATGCTGCCCGCCATAATCTCTCCCGCGGCAAAAATATTCTGTGAGCGCTGGTCGTCTTTCATCAACGCCATGGCGTGCTCGTTCACCTTCACGCCCAAATACGTAAACGTCAGTCCGGGCCGCAGGACATAGGCATAATACGGCGGCTGATCGATGCGCAGCGCCCAATGCGTTTTCTCCGGCCGCAATCCAGAGGTCCGGCAGTCGTCCATGATCGCGTGATTGAACGTTCCCGGCTGAACCGCGTCGTTGTAAGCCTTGACGGTAGCCACCACCTTTTCCACCGGCAGCTTCACCTGCTTTGCCAACTCGGCGATGCTCTGCGCCTTGGCCGGCGGAAAAACCGAGGGCATAAATTTGCCCATTGCCTTGGCGTCGATGATGCAGTAGCCAATCTGCTCCGGTTGTTGTGCCACCAGCCGGCCCCAAATGGCATAGCGCTTCGGCCAGAAGTCCTCGCCCTCATCGTAGAAACGCTCGCCGTTTTTGTTCACTACTATGCCCAGCGAGACGCAGTCGAGCCGGGTGACGATGCCTCCGTCGAACTTCGGCGCGCGGCCATCGATGGCCACACAGTGTCCCTGAGTGGGGTCGCCAATCGACTGCACGCCCAGCTCGATCAGCCGTTTGAGTACCTTGCCTTTGTTGTAGGGAGTGCCTCGGATCAGAAAGTTATCGGCGGCCGGTCCCCATGCCTCTTTCAGCCACTCCAGGTTCGATTCGAAGCCGCCGGAAGCGGCCACCAAAACTTTGGCGCCGATCTGCACGGGCTTGCCTTCCACCAACACGCTGGCGCTTTGAAATCGGCCGTCGACCACATCGAGGTCTACCACTTCGGCGTTGTAAATGATGCGGATGCCCGCGCGCTCAGCCTTGGCGTAGTATGCGTTCATCATGGCTTTTCCGCCGCCGAGAAAAAACGCATTGGTGCGGCCCAGGTGGAGCGTGCCGCCCATGGCATGTTGAAAGCGGACTCCATAGCGCTTCATCCACTCGGTGCAGGAGGCCGAAGCGCGGATCGTCATACGCGCCAGCTGTTCATTGGTCTGGCCTCCGGTCACGCGCAAAATATCGTTGTAGAACTCGTCTTCCGAATAGGCATCGGTCATCACCTCCGTTGGCGCGTCATGCATGCACCGCAGGTTTCTGGTGTGCCGGCTATTACCGCCGCGGAACTCCTTCGGCGCGCCCTCCAGCACCAGCACGCTGACCCCGCTTTCGCGTGCGCTCAAGGCCGCAGCCAAAGCCGCATTGCCTCCGCCTATCACCAAGACATCAAATCCCGATAAACCATCCGTCATCGCCATCTCCCGACAATTTGTCAGAGGTCAGTACGCAAGTAGAGTAGAGCACAGCTCCGACGCTTCGCGAACAAGACACTACCCCTAGATGAATGTAAGAGTGCTCTTAGCAGTTTGCGATTACAGCTATCCGCCGATTTGAGCCATGGCAAACGGCGTATGCGCGGAGTCCGCATTCAAAAGCCTGTGCTGCGAGGGTTTCTTCCACATGATGTGATACAGAGCTTCCTTCAGCTTATCGTCATCGCACTGTAGATAGGGCTTAAGATCGACTCCCTCGCCGGCGAACAAACAGCCTTTCGCCACCCCTGAGGCAGTGACCCTTATGCGGTTGCAACTCTCGCAGAACTCATTCGATATCGGCGTAATCACGCCGATTGTGCCTGCTGCGCCGACAATTTTGAAGTTCCTTGCAGGGCCTGCCGTATTGCTATGGTCTAGCGGCACGAGAGGATAGCGACGCGCGACTTGTTCAAGGATTTCGTGCCCGGTGACGCAAAGCGACTTCCATCCAGGTTCCATCCTCGTTGGCATGCATTCGATAAAGCGCACGGTGCAAGGCTTGTGCAGGGTCAGCGCGGCGAACTCCAACACCTCGCCGTCGTTGACTCCCCGCATCACGACCATATTGATTTTGACCGGAGGAAATCCGGCCTCTTCTGCAGCGGCAATGCCGTCCAGAGCTTTCTTCAGGTCGCCGCCCCGGGTAATCGTCGCAAAGGTTTCTCGATTGAGCGAGTCCAAACTCACGTTAAGTCTTTGCACTCCGGCGCGGCGAAGGTCCGGGGCCATCTCTCTTAGCAGCAGGCCATTCGTGGTCAGGACAATTTCCTTTAAGCCGCGAATCGCCGCCAGCATTGCAAGGAAGCCGACAACACCCCGCCGAACAAGTGGCTCTCCTCCGGTGATTCTGATCTTTTCTATCCCCAGTGCAACCGATTGGCTGGCGATACGCTGCAGGTGTTCGAAACTTAGTATGTCGTTATGC
>JBEKQP010000046.1:0-23355 GCA_049519595.1 Candidatus Korobacteraceae bacterium
GGCCGCGATTTCCGTTGCAGGCTCCGGCGGAACCGGCCCTTCGGCGGCCAATGCTTTCTCCGCAGCCTCTTCAGCCTCCTGCTCCAGGATCTCGGCTTCCACGTCTTCAAGCTGATCAATACGCTGGAAGTAAGCCACGGCCGCATCCTGGAAGCTTTGCTCGTCGCTCCACTGGTGATAAAGCTGCTTCTTCAGGATGTCAACCGACTCAAGGCAGAGATCGACGATGCTTGCGCTCGGCTTCAGTTCGCCATCGCGGAGGCGCGCAATGAGGTCTTCCGCGCGATGAGCGATCGTCGAGAGACGGTGACACCCTACCTGCGCGGCGGAGCCCTTGATGGTGTGCATCGCCCGGAACAGTTTATTAATGTCTTCCGGATTCGGATTCGCCTCCAGCGCCAACAGCGACTCGGTGATCGATTGCAGATGCTCTTCCACTTCCGGGACAAAAAACTCAAGCACTTCCGCCGCAACGTTGTCGTCGGGGGGCAGGTCTAAAGGCGCTGGAGCGAAAGCTTGAGCAGCCTGCGTCTCCAGGTCAAACTGATCATTCTTCTCCGCTTGCTGGAATTCATCTTGCGTCGTTTCGAACACGGCAAGCGGTTCGAGCTGAAGTGTTTGTTCGATTTCGGAAACCTGTTCGACCTCGTCACTCAGCTTGCTGGCTGGCGCGTCGGCGGATGATGGCGCAGATTCTACTGTTGGCGGCGCTTCGGCGGTTTGCGATGGGCTCTGCTGTGCAGTCGGCACCGGCTCTGGAACCCCAGCCGCATCCGCCGCAGGTTCGGCTGGAGCGCGATGTTCAGCCGGCGGTTGTGGCCGCGTCATCACAGCCTGCCCTTCGGGCTCTTCCGCGAGCTGCTGGAAAGCGAAGGGATAGCGCTGCTTGAAAGTCTTGACGTCATCTTCGGCCTCGACCCCGTTGGCGCTGATCATCAGCAGGTCGGATTCGAGAACCGCAATCGCTTCGTAAATGAACTCGACCAACGGTGTACAGGCGTCCGGGCCGATCGTCGAATTCATTGCGTACTGAAAAATGTGTGCGAGTTTGCCGGTGACCTCGGAAAAAGACTTGTAGCCATAGGTCCCGGCCGTTCCACCCAAGCCGTGCGCAGCTATGTAAAGGCGCTCGATGTCCTCCGGCAGCGGATAGGGATCCAGCAGTGCACCCGAATATTCGCGCAGAAACTGCAAGTGCTCGGATGCTTCCTGAAGGAAGAGCTCGACAAATTCCTGACCGGGTCCGCTCATAGGCGTCCCTCCGCGGCTGACCTCGCGAGCGGTGGTACGTTCATCGGCTTCTGCAGCAGACGGGCGCCACCCTCCACGCTTTGCTTAAACCGCAACTGCAGGCCGGCAACGGACTCAGCGTGCCCGAGGAAGAGATAGCCCCCCGGTTCCAGATAGTCATAGAAGCGCTGGATAATGCTGGCGCGCCGCGACTCGTTGAAGTAGATCAAAACGTTCATGCAGAAGATACAGTCGAAGCGTCCGACATAGACAGAGTCCATCAGGTTCATGGGGACGAAGCTGACCATGTTGCGGATCTTCGGCTTTACCGTGTACTCCTCCGCTCCTTCAACAAAGTACATCTCTTGCTGGCGGGGCGATAGGTTACTAACGGAACGTCGCGGATAAGTGGCCCGCTCGGCTTGGCGCAGGGCGTCGCGACTGATATCGGTCGCCAGAATGTTGATATTCCCGGCGTCGGAAAACTCCAGGGTGTCGGAGATGCTGATTGCCAGGCTATAGGGCTCTTCCCCGGTGGAACAACCGGCGCTCCATAGGCGCAACATGCGCGGATTCTCCCAGAACTTTCTCATATGCAGTTCGGGAAGCACTTTGCGCTGGAAGATCTCGAACGTCTCGGGATAACGGAAGAACTGCGTCTCCTGCGTGAGCATTCGCTCCAGGAGGGAGTCATATTCGACGCCCGGCGTGCGCACCAGGCGCAGCAGTTCGGCGCCCGAGCCGACGCGGCGGGCTTGCATGTGTTCACGCACCCGGTTGAGGAAGAATGCGCTGCGCGACTCGTCGAACACAATGCCGGTGCGCTGCTCGATAAGCAGGCGAAGCTCCGATAGTTCGTGGTCGGAGACCGCAGGATCGATTTCACCCGGAGACAACGCATGCTCCCGCGTGCCGAATCCGTACAAAGCGGCTTTGCCTTCGCTGAGACTCACGCCTTATTTCCTCGCATTCGCCGACATCGAGACTTCCCTGGCGGCCGGACCGGGGTTTACCCGAAACTGCGACAGCGCCTCGTTCAACTGCTCGGAGAGCTTCACCATCTGCTCCACCGTGCGCGCCGACTGGCGCGATCCCTGCGACGTTTGGCGGGTGATGCCGGAAATAATCTGCATCGCATTGGCCACGCCTTCCGTGCCGCGCACCTGCTGTTTGGAAGCGAGCGAAATTTCCTGCACCAGTTCCGCCGACTGACGCACCACCGTGGAAATCGCGTCCAGTGCCTTCCCGGCCTGATCGGCCAGTTTGGCGCCGACTTCCACCTCGCGCGTACCATCTTCCATGACGACCACCGCTTCGTTGGTCTCGGCTTGGATCGCCTTGATCAGAGCGGCAATATCCTTGGTGGCAGTTCGCGAGTGCTCGGCGAGCTTTCGCACCTCGTCGGCAACCACGGCGAAACCGCGCCCAGCCTCTCCGGCGCGGGCGGCCTCGATGGCGGCATTCAGAGCCAACAGGTTTGTCTGCTCGGTAATGTCGTTGATGACGTTGACGATTTCGCTGATCTCCAGCGAGCGGTCGCCCAGCGACTTGATCTTCTTGGCGCTGGCTTGCACGGAGGCGCGAATGCGCTGCATGCCCTCGAGCGTGTCGCGCACGGAACGGTTGCCCTGTTCGGCGGCGTCAAGCGCACGGCGAGCCGCCTCCGCGCTGGCTTCGGCGTTGTTGGAAACCTGCTTCATCGAAACCGTAAGCTCTTCCACTGCCGATGAGGTGTTGGTGATTTCCTGGTCCTGCTGAGTGGCGCCGTTGGCCATTTCCTCGGTTGACAAGAGAATTTGGCCGGCACTGCTGCTGACGTCGCCGGCAGCCTTGCGCACACGTTCGAGCACCTTCGCAAAGTTGTCGAGCATGTAGTTGATCGCGTCGACGATGTTGCCGAGCGAGTCGTTGGTCACCTTGCCGCGCAGGGTCAGGTCGCCTTTCGCCACCTGGCTCACGATAATCAGGAAGTCGGTGGCGCTGCGTTGCAGGTTGTCTTGGGCCTGCTGGCTGGAGACGGCGCGCGAGGCGTTTTCCGCCGCAAGGTTCAGGTTCTTGGCGATCACGCCGAAATCATCTTCACGGGTCACTTCGAATCGCTGTTCGTAGTTGCCCCCGGCGATCTCCTGGGAAAACTTGGCGAGTTCACGAACCGGCGCGGCAATCTTGTTGCTTACCGTAAACCAGATCGCCATCACCACCGCCAACGCGATCCCGAGTCCGGCCAACAGACGCATGTCGGCGTCGGCGCGAAGCGATCCCAGATCCAGCAGGGATTTGCCGCCGGAGAGGGCTCCGGCCGAAAAGCCCAGCAGCAGGGCAGCAATTGTACCGGCCAGCATCAGCAGCACCAGCACGCCAATGGTCGAATTCAGACGACCCTTCATAAAGCCTCCAAAATCCGCCTCGCAGCGGACATCCGCCAAAACCTCATCAGCCTAGAGCAAAACCAGAGTAAGCATCCCCTGGCGGAACCGGCCTAGATCACCGGAACCGGAAAAATCTCTATCAACTTCTTTAAATCCACCGCCAACGCCAGCCGTCCCTCGTCACGCAGCATGCCGCAGCAGTAAGGAACGTCACGCGGAGCCTCTTCAAGCAGCAAAGGCTCGGTTGTGGTTACCGCACCGAACACTTCGTCGGCCGCAACTCCAAGGCGCAGATCATTGCCGCCATCCTGCCCGCGCAGGCATGCAACCACTACAAAC
This sequence comes from Candidatus Korobacteraceae bacterium, assembly GCA_049519595.1. Taxonomy (GTDB): domain Bacteria; phylum Acidobacteriota; class Terriglobia; order Terriglobales; family Acidobacteriaceae; genus CAWBRT01. The sequence continues at coordinate 3,939 of JBEKQP010000046.1, forward strand.
TTCGGCGAAAGATCCGGCCGCCGCGATGCCGTTAGCCCGATGTCGATCACCGGAATGATTAAGCCGCGCAGGTTGAATATCCCCATCAGGAACGGCGGACCGAGCGGAACAGCCGTCACCTTGGGCCACTCGACAACCTCTTCCACGTCAAGCACGGCGAAGCAGAAGCGCTCCCGCCCGGTGCGAAACACGCAGTATTGCTTCTGCGGTAATAGATCGGCATCCTCTTCGGTCCGGAAAGCCTCGACCACCGGTGCGCTCTCGGCCCCGGGGTCCAGCGTCTGATCCGAGTTTTGGTTCGCTGGCTTCATCGACCTGGCACCACTCCCGTTACCGTGGACTCCGGTTTTCCGAGCACTCTTTGGACTTCTTCGATCAGTTGCTCCGGCGTAAATGGTTTGACGACGTATCCCTGCGCGCCTTGTTCGCGCCCCCAGAATTGGTCGCTCTGGGTACTCTTGGAGGTAACCAGCACGATGGGTATGGGCGCATAATCCGGCTGTGATTTCAGTTCGCGGCAGGCCTGAAACCCGTTACGTCCGGGCATCACTACATCAAGCAGGATCAGGCTCGGACGTTCAATGTCGAGCATCTGCTCGATCAAGGCCGGGTCTGCGAGCGAGACAGCCCAGTAACCGGCGTGCTCCAGATATGACTGCATCAGCCGGCCTTCCGCTGGCGAATCATCGACGATCAGTATCTTGTTGGGTACTGGCACGATTTCCTTAACCTCTGTCCTGTCACGGACTACTTGCCACGATAGAACCGGGAACTCAAGTTCCAAACTGGCGGGCGCCAACCGCCCGCGGAAGTTTCTCCGCCTCTGGCGAATTGCGCGCAACGGTTTGCATCTCGGCATCCAGCGACCAGAAGCGCTGCATGATTTCATGCAGACGTAAAGCTGTGTTGCGAATCGTCCGCAATTGATCGCACGCTTCACCTGGGAAAGACTCCGGATTCAGCAACAGCAATTCGGCATTCCCCAGCACTGAAGTCAGGGCATTGTTGATGTTGTGGCGCATTTCGACAACGTATTTGCCCAACGTAACGTACCCCTGATTGGCGGTCAACATCTGTTCGGCCCTTTGTGCCCGCAACACGGTATGGTGGCGGCGCATGCACTCGCTCGCCAGCACAAGCACGTTGTCCGTCCAGAATTCGTCCCGCCGCAGAAGCAATAAATGGGGGAAGGATTCGCGTACCTGCTGGTACTCGCCGACGGCCGTAACGCAAATCAGCGGGCGCGCCGACGGGTTAAGCATTTTGAGCACCGGTGAAAGCCGCTCCGCCGAGACACCTCCAACCACCACCAGATCACACTCGGGCAGCGGGTCGAATGGCGCCTCCGCGTCAACAAGCAGCACGAATTTCGGAATCGCGCGCTCCGCATGCCAGCGATCCATCAGAGAGCGCGCAAACTCCAGCTCGTGAGAGACAACGGCAATCGTAAGCTCACTTACAGCCGGTGAATTCACGCGGCCCTGCCAAGAGTCCATAGCATCGTAGACTTCATCCCGGTCTTTATATGCACGAAACGAGCCAAAACGACCGGCTAAAAATATCCTTATAATTCAAGCATATAGCATCAAGCGGTGGGTTGCAGCGAGTGTTTTGTCTCAAAATTGAGACAAACCGTCTCAAGCAGACATGGCACGCCACGGACGATGATTCAGGCTCCGGCCTTGGCGGCCGCACCTTGGGGGCTGCCAGAGGCCGCCTTCGCGGTTGCTGCTCCACGAGGACCGGTTTCGATGCCATAGCGCTTGATCTTACGGTAAAGAGTAGCTCGCGAAATGCCAAGCATCTTTCCGGCGAGCGCCTTGTCGCCGTTCACCTGATCGAGCACGCGCTGAATGGTGGCGTGCTCCAGCTCGTCCAGATCGGTAGTAGGCGGCGCAGGCAGACGGATGGCAGAGGATTTTCTCACCAAACCTTGAAGGTTTGCCGGGAGATCGCCGACGTCGATGGTCTCCATGTCGCCGAGCGCGACGGCGCGCTCGATGCAGTTCTGTAGTTCGCGCACGTTGCCTGGCCAGTCATAGGCCATCAGCGCTTCCATCGCTCTGTTGCTGATGGTGATCCGCGTCGACGACGAATAGTGATCCAGAAAGTGCTGTGCCAGCATAGGGATATCAGACATTCTTTCACGCAATGCTGGAAGGTTCAACGTAACCACATTCAGGCGGAAATAAAGATCCTTGCGGAAGGTTCCGTTCTGGTAGGCCGCCTCCAAGTCGCGGTTGGTGGCGGCGATCACCCGCACGGCCACCTTTATGCTTTGATTGCTACCGACCGGACGAACCTCTTTTTCCTGAAGCACGCGCAACAGTTTGGCTTGCATCTCCGGCGGAAGTTCGCCGATCTCATCCAACAGGATCGTGCCTCCCTGGGCCGACTGAAACAAGCCCTCCTTCGACTTGTGCGCCCCGGTAAACGCGCCCCGCTCATGGCCGAAGAGCTCGCTTTCGATCAACGTCGGCACCAGCGACCCGCAATCGATGGCGACGAAAGGACGCTTGGCAGATGCTCCGCGAAAGTGGATCGCCCGGGCCACCAGTTCCTTGCCCGTTCCGCTCTCGCCGGTAATGAGCACCGGGGTTCGCGTGTCCTTCAGACGGGCCACCATGCGCAGCACGTCCTGAATCTTCTGGTGCGTACCGATGATGCCGTGCGCCTCGGTTTCAGCCAGAAAGCGCTCTCGCAGAAATTCGTTCTCAGCCACCAGACCCACTTTTTCCGCCATGCGTTGCAAGGTCATCTTCAATTCTTCGACGCGGAAGGGCTTGGTAATGTAGTCGTAGGCACCGAGCTTCATGGCCTGAACCGCGGTCTCAATGGAGCCATAGCCGGTCATGATGCTGACTTCGGCCCGTGGCAGGATCTTCTTGACCTCGGCCAGGTATTCCAGCCCGGACATCTGGGCCATGCGGAGATCGACGAGTACGATGTCAGGGGCGTCGTTTTCCAGCTTTACCAGCGCACTCTCGGCGCTGTCGGCCTCGCTGCAATCGAAGCCCAGACCAGCGGCAACGGTGGCACATAGCTTGCGAATGCTCTGCTGGTCATCGACAACCAGGAAGCGGATTTTGTACGCTTCGCTCATAGCGCTGCCCCAATGACCTTTCGCACCATGTCCATCAACTCCTGAACGCGGAAAGGCTTTTCTAAAAATGGCACTCCAGTCGACTGCAATGCCTGAACGGTTTGCTGGTTCACCGTATCGCCGGTGATGAATATGACCCGCTTCGCCAGATCAGGCCGGAACTGGCCGATCCAGCAATAGACATCCTGGCCGCTGACTCCGCCGGGCGTGCGCATATCCGAAATCACACCGGCGAACTCTTCGGAAGCAAGCATCTCCAGGCCGAGCACTCCGGAGCGAGCCCCAACTACCGGATATCCGCCGCGCTCCAGGGCCGCCCGAACAAACGCGAGCACAGACGCCTCGTCTTCGATCACCAGCACCGGATTTTTCATGATGGCGTTCACGAGTTGCCGTCCTGCACCCCTGATGCCTGCGCTTTAGTGTCCAGGGGAATTCTGACGGTGAAGGTTGCGCCTTTGCCATTGGTGCGATTGCCGGCTACGATCTCGCCTCCGTGTTCACGAATGATTCCGTAACAGATACTCAAGCCAAGCCCGGTACCCTTCCCAAGGCCCTTGGTCGTATAAAACGGATCAAAAATGCGCTGCGGTTCACGAATTCCAGCGCCATTGTCGATGAAGCTAATCTCGGCAGCACCGTTGCGAACCGCCGTCTCAATCTCGATCACGCCGGGGTCGCCAGTCTCACGGATGGCGTCGTAGGAGTTATTCAAGACGTTCAGAAAGACCTGCTGCAATTGTTGCGGGTCGGCAACCACCTCCGGGAAGGGCTCTTGCAGGTTTTCCTTCACCTCGATACCACCGTGAGCAAAGTCGTAGGCGCGAAGCAATAGGGTTCGCCTTACCAAGTCGTTGATATGCACTGCCTCACGCTGGGGCGGCATCTGGCGCGCAAAACTCAGCAGATTCTGGATGATCTGCTTGGTCCTTTGAGCCTCGTCAATGATGATCTGTAGCTGGCTGCGTGCGCCGTCAGGCATCTCCGGTTGTTGCACCAACAGATCGGCGAAGCCCAGAATGGCAGTCAGAGGATTGTTGACCTCGTGCGCCACTCCGGAAACCAATTGGCCGACCGCGGCCATCTTCTCCGTTTGCATCAACTTCGATTGCAGGAGCAAATCGTCGGTAACGTCGCTCATAACCACGACGATCGAATTCACGTCGCCATTGTGGTCACGCATGGGGCTCAGGTTGGCCGAGAAATGCACCGTCCGATCTCCGCCCACCACCAGCGTCAGCTCCAGGTTATTGACCTGCAAGCCGAGTAGAGTTTGCAGAATTGCCTGGTTGAATTTCTCCTGATGCTTGGGGTCGACCAGTTCCCGGATGCGACAGCCAACCAACTGCCCGGCCTGGAAGCGGCCTACTTCGTAGGTGCGCTGGTTGGCGTAACTGATGAGCCCGGCAGTATCGACCACGAGGATCAGGCTCTGTGTGTTTTCCAGTATTTTGGCGTTGAAGTCGCGCTGGCGCTGCAATTCCGACTGAAACGACTTCAGCTCACTAATATCCAGCATTAAGCCGCGATACTGAATGACCTTGCCACTGGCATCACGCACCACGACAACGTTTTGCAAAGTGTGAACCAGGGAACCATCTTTGCGGCGTAGCGCCTCTTCGCGGTTGCGCAAGGCGCCGGCGCCCAGGATGGCTCGGCGGAATTCAAGGTAACGCTCGGGCGAAGGGTAAAGCTGGGTTGAGATATCGAGGGCCAACAGCTCTTCGCGGGTTTCATAGCCGAGCATACGTAACAGCGCGTCGTTGACTTCGACGAAGCGACCCTCCGGAGTAGAAAAGAACAGGCCCTCCTGGATACTGTCGAAAAGTTCACGGTAACGCTTCTCGGCCTCGCGCCGGTCGGTGATGTCCTTGAGGACATGGATGGTCTGCGTGCCTTCGTCGAGCGTGGCATTGATGTACGAAGTTGAGACGAGATAGGTGCGATCCAGAACCACGTGCAGACACTCGCCGCTTCCATCACCGCCGCAGAAAGGACAGAATCCTGATTGCAGGCGCTGCTCCGCCGAGATCAGCGAGCGCATGCTCAGCCCGATCAGCTCGGCGGCAGGTACGCCAATGAACTCGGCCATGCTGCGATTCACCCGCAGAACGCGTCCGGCCTGGTCGTGGACAACAATGAAGTCGCCAATAGCGTCGAAAATCTCGACCCACTGGGCGTTCGACTGGGCCATCCGTCCGAAAAGGCGAGAGTTATGCAAGGCAACTGCGGCATATTTTGCGATGGAGTGCAACAACTCATGATCTGCCTTGACGAGTTCGCGGCCACGGTTGGCGACCAGTAGCAGGCCGATCAATTCGTCATCGGCTCCCTCGAGTCGAACCGCCGTCAGGTCCTTCCAGCCCAGACTGCCGGCTAGCGTTGAACCGACAAAGTCGCTTGCCAGTCCATAGCGAATCGCTCCCCGGCTGACGTGGGCAAGATCGGTAAGCGCGAGATTCAATCGTCGCAAGGCGCCGTTGCCCTGCGGAACGGTGCAGCGATGCAGGTAAACCGTCTCCAGGCCTTGCCCGTGCGCCAACGCCAGGGCAGCTGCGGTGCCGCCAAGCACCTCGCTGGCACGGCGCGTAACTGATTGAGCCAATTCAGGCAAACGGATGCAAGAGCTGACTTCCATCGCCAGGGCCATCAGTGCGTCGATACCGCAGTCATCTCTACTTTCTGCGTTCAGGGCAGCTTTCGAGAGATCGACTGAGCCTGTCTTTGGATCCATGTCTTTAGACCGGTACGAAGATTTTTGGGTCGGACCATTCCAACGTAAGCTGGAATCTCAATTTGAGTCAAGCTAATTAGTCCCTTACGTATCCTGAGAGTTCACATGAGCGATTTGTCTCAAGGTGATACCAGCCAAAAGAATTTTGCCCGGGATTTGTGAGACAAATCGGCGCTATCGCTTGCGTAGAGGGCCGAATGCGGGGCGTCAGCGTCGGGAAACAAGGAATTAAGCGCTTCTTACATTACCAACGTGCTATGTGTCTTCCGCTTGGCAGTCGGGGTGCAATGATTCTTTCACGGCCTCCCTGCCGGCAGAATCTCGAACGACTTGGGGAGGGCAGTCGAGCTTTTGGTTCGCGGGAGATGAGCACTCAAAGAGGTGGCCGCAGCACAGCGTGCCTTGGAGAACGGAATATGACGGTTACGATTCGCAAAAAGCTGCTGATCAACTTCGGTCTGATCCTTGCGATCATGGTGGTGGCGTTCGCGTTCAGCATGGTTGCCACATGGCGCGAACGATCTGCCAAATCAGCGGCCAGCGGTGCGATGGAGCTGTCCCAGGCAGCCGGCATCGCACGCTTCCAGATCATGCGGAGCCGGTTGGATTTGAGCGACTACCTGTTGACGGGTGACACCCAGGATATCGAGAGGCTGCGCGCGGATCAGAACGCCTTGGCGGAGACGCTCCGACTTGCCAAAGGAAGGGCTGTCGTCGATGGAGACCGAGTGTTGCTTTCGAAGCTGGAGCAGGTTGAGCATGATTGGAACGACAACGTAGTCGGCAAAATGGTGGAACGCCGGCGGCTGGTCGATTCCGGCAGCCAGAGCATGGCCCAACTGCAGGCTGCCTATCTGCAAACGAATCCGCAATTGTGGGTCAAAAACTCGGCTGAGATCGTCGACAAGATAAGGGCCGAAAACGAACGATACTTGCAGAACCGCAAAGAGACAGACGATATCACTGTCTTGAGCACGTCTTTGTTCGCTTTGCTGGGCGGTCCGCTGGCGCTCGGCCTGGGCATATTCATTGCGTACAAAACCTCCAAATCGATCAGCGAGCCCTTGGGCGAGCTCAGCCAGGTGGCTCGAAGGATTAGTGAAACGGGAGACTTGAAGCAGTCGATTGAATTGAAGTCCTCGACCGACGAGATCGGTCAATTAGCCCACGCCTATCGAGAATTAGTTGAGTACCTGAAGGAGATGGCGACGGTTTCCGAGGCGATTGCCGGCGGCGACTTGTCGGTGGCGATACAGCCACGCTCCGGCCAAGACACGCTGGCGCTTGCCTTCGCCAAGATGACCCAGGGGCTGCGCTCGATGGTGAGTTCGGTGCGCGATGCCGCGGCGCAGGTGGCGGCCGGTTCCAACCAGGTTGCCGATGCGTCCGAGGAGTCCGCCAAGATCAGCGTGCAGTCCGCGTCGGCCATCGACGAGGTCAGCAGCACGATGCACGAGATGAGCGTGAACGTGCAGAACATGGTGAAAAACACGCAAATGCAGGCTTCCGACGTAGGCGACACCTCGGCTTCGATCGACCAGATGGTAGCCAGCATCCAGCGGGTGGCCGACACGGCGAAGGTTCTGCTGGACATCTCCAACCGCTCACGCGAAGAGGTGCAAAGCGGATTCACCACCATGCAGAAGGCGACCGATGGCCTCACTCGCATCAACGATTCGATCAGCTCTTCGGCGGAAATCATCGACACCCTGGGGCAACGAGCGGACGATATTGGAAAAATCATCGAGGTGATCGACGACATTTCCGAGCAGACCAACCTGCTGGCGCTGAACGCGGCCATTGAAGCGGCGCGGGCAGGCGAACACGGCCTGGGGTTCGCGGTGGTAGCCGACGAGGTCCGTAAGCTGGCCGAGAAGTCGGCCGAATCGACCAAAGAGATTTCCGAACTGATCGCCCGCATTCAGAAGGAAGCGAGAAAAGCGGTCGACAACATGAACAAGAGCACGTCGATCGTGAACGAAGGAATCAGTTTGGGCGACGATCTGAGCCAGGCGCTGCGCAGAATCTCCAACGTGGTGACGGAGGTCTATAAGTTCGCCCAGGAGATCGGTGCGGCGACCAACGAGCAGTCGCACGGCTCGACCCAGATTGCCAAGGCGACGACGCGACTGAATGAGATTACGCACGAAATCTCCTCCGCCGTGGAAGAGCAGGCGGGAGGAGCGCAGGCAGTGGTCCGGGCAATGGAGCGTATGCGCGAACTGGTGCAGCACTCGACCTCCGGGTCTACGGAACTGGCCGCCTCAGCAGAGCAGATGTCGAAGATGGCGCGCTCCATGCTGGAGTCGATGGACCGGTTCGTGATCGATTTCGAGGCGCACACGGCGAAGAGCATGGACCGTGCGCATGGCGGCAAGAAGCTGGCGGCAGGCGTCTAGTGAGGGCATCCATGGGCAAGGATATTCAAAAGGATATTCAATTAGTTGGTTTTCGGATTGGCCGGGAAAACTTTGGCATACCGATTGGCCTGGTGCGGGAGATCGTCCGCATGATGGAAATCACGGCCGTGCCCGATGCTCCGGATTATGTCGAAGGCGTGATCAATCTGCGGGGGCGCATCATTCCGGTGATCGATCTGCGCAAGCGCTTCCGTGAATCTACGATCGTGGCTAACAAGAGAAACCGCATTCTTGTAGCCGAGTTGGGGGGCCGTCTCGTGGGTCTGATTGTCGATGCCGCAAACGAGGTGCTCAAGATTGCCCCCAGCGAAATCGAACCCCCGCCGGAGTTGTTGAGGGAAAGCGATTTGAGTTACGTGACGGGACTGGGGAAACGCACCGGTAAGCTCATCATCCTGGTGGACGTGGAGAAGATCTTGGGCCGCGGCGAACTGGGCCGCCTGAGCGAGCTCCACGACTGGCAACCAACGGACGCTGCTTAGCGAAAGGATTGCCGCGAACGCGGCACTGTTATGGGGACAAGCCAAATCGAACTAACGCAACCGGAACTGAAATTACTGCAAAGCCTGATTTACCAGGAATGCGGCATGTTTTTTGACGAACGCCGCGCGCACTTCCTGCATGACAGGCTGCAACGGCGTTTGCGTGCCTGCGGAATGGACACGTTCTACAACTACTACCGTCTGCTGACCAGCCGCGACGGTAAGGCCGAATTCGCCGCGTTGCTGGAGCACCTCACGGTCAACGAAACCAGCTTCTTTCGCAACCGGCCGCAACTGGAGCTGTTTCACAAAGTTGTCCTGGAGAAAACGCTGCAACACAAGCAGGCGAGGCGAGACTGGACCTTGCGCTTGTGGAGCGCCGGATGCTCCACCGGCCAGGAGCCGTACACGCTGGCGATGCTGGTTTGCGACGCGCTGGCTTACTACTACTTGCGTAATCCGCTACCGTTTGAAATGCCGGCCACCAAGCCATTGATCCCGCCGCCATGGCGGGTCGAGATCCTTGCCTCCGATATCAGCTACTCGGTGCTACACACGGCGCAAGAGGCTGTCTACACCGAGCACCAGATGGATGGTGTTGACTACAGCTACAGGCTTCGTTATTTCGACAAGTGCGGCGACCGGTATTCGGTGAAAAGCACAGTGAAGGACATTGTGCAATTCGATTTTCACAACCTGAAAACCGAGTTCCTGCCGCAGCGCAATGACATCATTTTCTGCCGCAACGTGATGATCTACTTCGATGAGGCGGAACAGAAGCGCCTGATCGAGAAGTTCCGGCGCTGCTTGAACCCGGAGGGATACCTGTTCGTTGGACATGCCGAGAGCCTGTTCGGGCTGACTGATCAGTTTCAGATGATCCACGAAAACAACGGCACCGCCTACAAGCGGTTGGAGGGGACGGCGTGAGTTTCTTCTCCGAAGAGCGGGCAAACGAATTGCGAGCGATCTTCTTTGAAAGCGCGCGGGAGTTGCTGCAAGCGCTGAACGAGGAAGGGCTCCGCCTGGAAAAGGCGCCCGCCGATGCGGAGATCATACGCGACATCAGGCGCACGGTTCACACCTTGAAAGGCGATTCGGCGGCATGCGGTTACCGTGAGCTGAGCGAGGTGGCGCATGCCCTGGAAGATGTGCTGACTCCCGAGATCGCGAGCCGGCCCGGCGCGGAACTCGGCGAGCTTGTACTGAGCGCGGCCGATGTATTTGAGGCTTTCCTCTCGGCTTACATGAGCGGCGTGCAGCCGCCTTCGGGCGATGGCCTTCGGGTGATGATGCAGCGCGTGATCCACGCCGAAAACTCGAACGGCCGCACGCTTCCCGCGCCGGTGTTTGGGTGGAATGAGTACGAGCGACTGGTGATCGCCAAGACCGCCGAGCCGGCTCGCAATCTAATGAACGTCGGCCTCGTCATCGACGCGAAGTGCGCAATGCCGGCGGCGGCATCGCAAGTGATCTGGCGGATACTGCGGGAAATGGGCACCGTGTTGGTCGCACGCCCGGAGATCGGAAGCACGGAGCCGACTGAGATCGTGGAGGCCGTGCTGGCAACGGAACAATCAGCCGAATATGTACGGCGGAAGTGTCAGGCACCTGGAATCGTAAGCATGGCGTATGTGGAGCCCTACAGCCCTACGGCAGGGCAGGCGGTCGAAAGCGCTGTAACGCCCGCGATCGAGCAGGGTAACGGCGAGTTCCTTTCCGGAGTCCTGGAGAGCTTCATGCCTACGGCAGAGCCGGCGGCCTCTCCGGTAGAAGCCAAACCCGAGCAGCCGAAGGCAGAGCGGTCATTGCCCGCTACCGAGAACCTGCTTCGCATTGACGCCGGACGTATCGATACTGTGCTCGATCTGGTGGGAGAACTCATCATCGCCAAATCCACGCTGCAACAAGTTCTGGTGGATTTTACGAAAAGGTTTGGCAAGGACCCGGTCCGCGCACGGTTTGCCGACGCGATGGCAAAGCAGTCGCAGGTGATGTACAAGCTGCAACGCTCGGTGATGAAGATTCGTATGGTGCCGGTCGAGCAACTGTTCCGGCGTTTTCCCCGGGTGGTTCGCGATTTAGCCAAGTCCGGGAACAAGGATGTGCAACTGATTTTGCAGGGCGAGAACACGGACCTGGACAAGAGTATTCTGGACGCACTCGCAGAACCACTGACGCATCTGGTACGAAACGCGGTCGATCACGGCATCGAAGATCCGGAAACCCGGCAGAGGGCAGGCAAACCCGCGCAAGGAACCATCCGGCTGGACGCCTATCACCAGGGCAACCAGATTGTCATCGAGATATCCGACGACGGCGCCGGCATCGATCAACAGGCGGTAGTGGCTAAAGCAGTGCAACGGGGTATCATCACTCCGGAACAGGCGGCACAACTGAGCGAACATGAGGCGCAGAACCTTATCTTTGAGCCCAGCGTCAGCACCGCCGAGCAGGTTACTGAGACTTCCGGGCGCGGCGTCGGCATGGACATTGTGAGTGCGGTCATCAACCGGCTGAAGGGCTCCGTCTCGATCCACACCGAACGCGGGGTCGGAACCACATTCAGGTTGCGGCTGCCGTTGACGCTGGCGATTATCAAGGCGTTGCTCTTTCACACCGCGAAGCGGCTCTACGCGGTGCCGCTGGGAACTGTGCTGGAAATTTCGCGTGCTTTTGCCAGCGACATCCACCTGGTCGAAGGGCGCGAGGTGTTGCGCATCCGGGAGGAGGCGATTCCACTAATCCGGGTCGACGAACTTTTGGGACAGCAAGCACGAGAACCGCATCTTGTAGTTGATACGGCATCGGCCAGGAGTGTCCATGGCGACTTCGTCGACGAGCGACCAGAGAGCCACGGAAGACCCACTCTCGCTCGCGGCAAATGCTTCATAGTCGTGGTGTCGGTGGCGGAACGCAAGTTTGGGCTGGTGGTTGAAAAGCTGGTAGGTGAGGAAGAGTTAGTTATCAAAGCGTTGGAAGACCGTCTGGTTGCAACGGATATGGTCGGGGGCGCTTCGGTGCTTGGTGACGGACGCGTGGTTCTGATTCTGAATCTGGCGGCGATGGTCGACCGCCTGCGGCGAAAACAAATCCCAGGGAGAGCGCAAGCGGCAAACGCATAAGAGCAAATGATTAAGGTTCTGGTGGTGGACGATTCAGCGTTGATGCGTAAGCTAATTCCGCAAATCCTGGAGCGGGACAACATGATCCAGGTTGTAGGAACGGCGATGGACGGTCAGTTTGCTCTGAAGAAGATCGGAGACCTTCGACCTGACGTGGTCACGCTGGATCTGGAGATGCCTCGCATGGACGGGATGGAGACGCTGCGCGAAATCATGAAGCACTACAACCTGCCGGTGATTATCGTGAGCGCCCATACCAAGGCCGGAGCGGCAGCTACGTTCAGGGCGCTGAATATCGGCGCGTTCGACTTTGTCGCCAAACCGCGGGACGTTCTTTCGGCGCAGTTGGAAGGCATTGCCCAGGAACTGAGCACCAAGATTCGAGTTGCCGCTGCAAGCCGGAAGGTCAAACTGGTTCCGGCAGTCGCCGCCGCGCCGCCGCTACGGAAGGTGAAGTTGGAACGCAGGATTGCGGAGCGGGCGGTTGCGATTGGGCTTTCAACCGGCGGCCCCAACGCGCTGCGATACTTGCTGACACAGTTACCTTCGGAATTTCCGGCGGCGGTGTTGGTGGTGCAACACATGCCGGAAGGATTCACGGAGACGCTGGCGCGCAGGCTCAACGAAGAGTGCGCGCTCGACGTCAAAGAAGCGCAGTCCGGCGATTTGCTGCTCTCGGGCAGGGTCCTGATCTGTCCGGGAAACAGACATATCAAAATTCGCCGCATGCCGCTTGGCAATATCGCCGTACTGACCGATGAGGCCACGGTGAATGGACACCGGCCTTCGGTGGACGTTCTGTTCCGTTCACTGGCACGCGAGTTCGGGCCTGACGGCGTGGCAGTGTTGATGACCGGAATGGGCGAAGACGGAGCCGATGGCATGGGAGAAGTGAAGGCATCCGGAGGAACGACGATCGCCCAGAACGAGGAAAGCTGCGTGGTCTATGGCATGCCACGCGCCGCGATCGAACGAGGCCATGCGTCCAGAGTTTTACCGCTTGAGTCGATTCCGGGTGTGCTGCTGGCGCAGTGCAACCTGCAAACCCAACAAGCCAACAACGGGCTTGCCGGGGGCCCCCGGGACGAGGCGGCACGCTTGAAATGAACAGTTGAGTTTTTGCGGGTAGTCCCGCAACGAGATGCGAGGTATCTATGGAACAGTTCCCTGCTCTGCTGAGAGTTCTTGACAACAAACCGGTACGCTATCTTGTCGTTGACGATTCGGTGTTCGCGCGCAAGAACCTTTCCCGCCTCATCGAGTTGTTCGGCGGCTGCCTGGCGGGCGAGGCAGGCGACGGATGCACTGCGATTGCCGAATACGACCGCACCAGGCCGGATATTGTCCTGATGGACATCACCATGCCGCAGATGGAGGGCATCGAGGCGGCGGAGCGAATCGTACGCCAGCATCCGGACGCGCGCGTGATCATGGTGTCCTCCGTGGGTTACCAGGAGAACATTGTGGCCGCTTTGCAAAAAGGCGCCCGCCACTTCGTGCAGAAACCAGTGAAGCCCGAGCTGCTGTATGAAGTGATCAAGTACGTAATGGGTGACGACGGAACGATCGGCAGACGAGTCCCGGCCGAAGCCGGAGGATCAGCCTAATGAGAATGGACCTTATCCAACCTTTCATCAACTCCGCCGACGCCGTGCTGGCTGAAGCACTGAACTGCACGACACACGTCAGCGACCTCAGCATGGAGGAGCATGCGTACGAACGCCAATGGCTGGCCGCACGGGTGACCATTACCGGCGATATCGAAGGGCGCGTGATCGTCGACGTCGAGCCGGAAACCGCGGTTCGCGTGGCGAATCAGCTGGCTGGTGCAGAGCTGACCGCATCCGATGATCTGGTACGCGAAACCGTGTGCGAATTGGCGAACCTGGTGATCGGTAACGCTGTGACCACGCTGAACGATCGCGGATTCCAGTTCAAGGTACACCCGCCAGAGTTTCATTCCTCGCCCGAGGGGCTAAAGGGCTCCGAGGACACCGAGGCAATCGTTCTGCGTTTCGAAACCGACGCTGGCCAGGTCAACGTGAATATCGCCATGCAGTATCGCAGCCGCCGCAAGGATGACGCATCGCGCTGGTAAACGAAAAGGTTTTCGAGGAACGGGTGGGAATATTCCCGCCCGTTTTTTTGCTGGAGCGGATTCCAGGTAAATGCATTCGGACATATGAAATTGTCACGGCGAGCGAAGGCGAGCCATCTTTTATTCCTGCTGCCTAGAACGACAAGGTGGCTCCGCTCCGCGCCCGAACGGCCTCTTGATTGTCGAATATAACGTGGGGTACGCAGCTGGGCGCTCCGGCCAACAACGCCCATCCGGGAACCGCTCCAGCAAACGGGTCTATATCCGAGGCACAATCTGAACCGGCCGTTGCAACGGAACTCCGGAACAGCTTTCGGTAACGTCGCAGCTCGGGTCCTGTGGAGGCGCTACATTGAGGATGCTGCCAGTGTCGTTTGACACGAACGAGTCATTGCTCGTCAATACGACGTAAATACCATTCGCCTTATCATTGGTGGTGGTTACCGCGATAAACGCCTTGATTGCGTTTTCGGTGTTCTGGGAGACTGCCACTGACTGAACTCTCGCGGTGGTATCACTCGTCGGCGTGAGGGTAGATACGATGAGGCTGTTGGCGTGGATGACGCTGACCGTATTCGCACCAGTATTGGCCACGTAAACCGAAGTTCCATCCGGAGTAACGGCCAGAGCGACCGGCGCGGCACCCACCGTGAGTGGCGTAGCAGTCACTGGGGTAAGCGCAGGGGTGCTCGCATCGAGCGCAGTAACCGAGTTGCCGCCGGTATTGGAGATGTAGAGCCGGTTGAAATTGGGGTCGGTAATGATGACGCTGGGGGAATTCAAGCCAGCCGGCGTTATGGTGCCGGTCACGGTCTCGGCGACAGCGTCGATCACGGAAATACTGTTGCTGCCCTGATTCAAGACGTAAACCGTACTGCCGTCCTGACTAGCGGTGGCCCATATCGGGGTGGTACCGACCGCGATTGGGGTTGATGTCGTACTTGAAGGCGTGAGTGCGACAAGATTCAGCACGCTCACGCTGTCATCCGTCTGGTCAAGGATGAACACCTCGGCATCTTTCTGCGCGACCAGGAGGAAGCCAGGCTTAGAGCCAGCGCATATCGTGTTGGTCAGTGCAGCGGTACTGGTCAGAATGATGCCAATGGCTCCCTTGCCTCCGGGACAGGCTGTTGATCCCGGCGTCGCTTGCAGGCTCACCAGAATCTGCCCCGTCGTTGCAGTTGCCGTGATAAAGCCGGGAACGAAGCCCGCGGGTAACGAAATGATTGAGGTTGAGCCCAGCAGCGTGTTGACGAGAGTAACGGTATTGCTCTCGGTGTCGGCAGTGGCGACAAAGGAGTTGCTGCCCGCAAAAGTGATCAGTCTGCTGGTGAGAGGTACCTGCGGAGGAGTCACCGTCGCCAGCTGATCGTTAGCTCCAATCGCGTAATTGCCTACATTGGAGTCGCCGGCTACATTGAAGACACTCAAGGATCCGGTGGAAGCTGCGTTCGGATTCACATTGAAAACCGCAACTGAATCAGCCAGTTGCGGATTACCAGGCGTTTCCGGAAGAATGCTGGCGACGGGGCGGTAGGTGTTACCGCATCCAGATAGGAATAACCATGAGCATGCAATCGTCGCAACCACGGTTCTGCGCAGGAAATCCATTCGCACTCCACCCGAAACTCTCATTGAACTGACGTGAGACGGGAAAGAGCTATTGTACCGGAAGCGGAGCGGCTGCCCAATGGATTCTGCCCTAAGCTGCGGATTTCCGGCGATTGCGGGCGCGCGGACGGGCGTGGGATTGGCCAGCACGTTGCAGCGGCTCGACCCGGGCGGGTGGCTTTTTCTCCCCCATCTGCGCCAGACTCTGCTTGAGCGCCGCCATCAGGTCGACCACCGGAGCCGGTTTAGGCGCCTCGATCGCCGTGACTTGCCGCCCCTCGAGCCGGGCCTTGATGAGCGCTTTTAGATTTTCCTGGAAAGTGTCGTGGAAGCGGGTCGGATCGAACCTATCGGCCAAGGCCTCGATGAGTTGATTGGCAATTTTCAGCTCGGCTTCGCGGATCTCGACACCCTCCGTCTCGAAGCTCTCCATGGCGCGCACCTCGTCCTGGTAGTACATCGTGTGGAGCATCAGACCGCCACGGTAGGGACGCAAACAGACTGTGTATTCGCGGTTGTGCATGGTCAACTTGGCTATGGCGTAATAGTTATTGTCGGCCATGGCGCGCGACAACAATGCGTAGGGACGCCTTCCGCCTTCCTCCGGCGTCATGTAGTAAGACGACTCCAGGTAAAGCGGATCAATTTCGGAGCCCTTCACGAATTGAATGATTTCCATTGCCTTGGCGGTTTTCGGCTCGATTTTTTTGATCTCCTCGGGCTCGATGACGACGTACTCGCCTTTCCGGTACTCGTATCCTTTCACGATGTCCCGGCGGTCGAGCACCTGATTGTCAGCGGAGCAGATCAGTTGTTGCTTCACGCGGCTCAGGTCTTCGCGATGAAGCATGTTAAAGGAGATGCCCTCGCCGCGCGCACCCGAGTAGAGGCGCACCGGCATGGAAATCAATCCGAACGTGAGATAACCGGACCACACGGAAGCGGGCATGGAATCAGACTCCTGAACGGCGGCACAAGGAAGAGCGAATTTGCAGGCCGCAGAGTGGTTTCAGAGCAGAACTGGTGGATAAATGCGTTTTGGAGAACCAGCAATTCCCTCGGCTAAAACCAACGCCATTACCGGCGCTGGACGGCCCTAACCCGAGACATAAGCCGTAGCCAAGAGCTGTCATGTAAGTCGTACCCCTTCAAAAAAATATTTATGCCACACGTTCTCGGTGTATCGCGGACGCCGGAGGTTTACGCGGCATCTGCTCGCACGCGTGCCACATGAGACCCGAGACGTTCCAGGCTTTGGGTCCAGCCCGCTTCCATCCCTGCGAGATATGGGGTGGCTTTAGCGGTCGTTTTGAGGACGCGGGCCTGCAAGGTGAGTGTCGTCTTGCCGCCTTGCTCGGCGAACCTAATGACGTTCAGCAACTCAAAGAGCGGATCTCCTGCTTCGTCCAGTGCAGCACTGGTAAACACAAGGCGTTCGGGTTCGATGACCTCCCGATAAACGCCCGTCATCGGATAGACAACGCCGTCGGGTGCGCGCATATGAATGCGAATGGCACCGCCGGACCGCGCTTCCAGTTCACAGACAGGGTTCGTAAATCCGTGCGGACCCCACCACTGCGCCAGGTGATTCGGATCGACCCACGCACGGAAGGCGAGGCTGCGCGGCGCGTCAAAGACGCGCGTAATAACGAGTTCACGCGCCACAGCATTCATAGCCGCACTATTCTTGGGGTTGTTTTCGGTCATCCTTCGTCTCCTGCATGCAAAATTCTGCCATCCAAATTTCGGCGATTCAAAATTGGCGAGACAGCCCCGCGGCTCTGCCCCAAGAAAAGGGTATAGTGCTCCCCCTGGTTGGCGTTGTCGTTAGCGTCCCTGCCGAACCAGCAGAGATTCCATTGCGTCTCCCGACCGCAGACGATCAGACGGGTAGGTTCGATTCGCTCGCCCTGGGCTGGGTCGTTCTGATAGGATGCGCTGCGAAGGAAGTTGTTGCCTCGCTTGGTACGGCAATGGGTTGTTTATCCCCGGAGCAACGCGAAGGCATGCTGGCGCTTCACTCCGACGCATCGAAGCAAGGTGTGTCCGGTTAGAACGGGGTAAGCGCGGGAGGCAATCTCGCCGGAAACGTTCTGCACGATGGCTCTGATAGAAACTGCAATTCTGCCCGGCGAGGTGCCCTTGCCATTTTGGCTGCTGATGCGACACGCAGCACTGCTTCCCGCTCTGGGTTTTACCAGCGCGTTCGCCTTGGCTGCATGGGGCTTGCGCGCAGTGTCTCTCGGCGGGGCTTTGAGCGGACTGCTGCTGACCGTCCTCGTTTGCCTGGCGGCGGGCCCGCCGGGTTTTTTGGCGATTCTGGTTCTCTTCCTTCTCACGTTTTTGGCTACGCGTTTCGGCTATGCGCAAAAGCAACGCAGAGGAACCGCGGAGCGGAAGCGCGGGCGAACCGGTATCCAGGTACTGGCAAATCTGGGGCCGGCCTGCATAACCGTCGCGCCTCTACTGCTCTGGCGTCCGCTGTCTCACGTGCTGCTGGCAGGATTCGTCGCCGCCATTGCCGAAGCCGCTGCAGATACTGTT
This sequence comes from Candidatus Korobacteraceae bacterium, assembly GCA_049519595.1. Taxonomy (GTDB): domain Bacteria; phylum Acidobacteriota; class Terriglobia; order Terriglobales; family Acidobacteriaceae; genus CAWBRT01. The sequence continues at coordinate 22,056 of JBEKQP010000046.1, forward strand.
TCCAGCGAGCTTGGGCAGGTACTCTCGCCGCGGAAAGCTTACTTGGTGACGAACCTTGAGCGGGTGGATTGCGGCAGGGACGGAGCAATCAGTTTTGCCGGTTGCATGGCAGCATTGATCGTCAGCGCAATGGTTTGCGCGGTTTGCCAGTGGGCTGATCTGCTACTGCCGCGATGGTTCTGGCTGGCAACCCTCGCGGGATTTGCAGGCATGCTGCTGGATAGTATTTTGGGCGCAACCCTCGAACGCCCCGGACGCTTGGGCAATAATTCCGTGAACTTCATCAGCGGCTCTTTCTCAGCATTTGTTGCCATCCTTATTGCATTTTTGTCTCGCTGAGGGCGCGCAGGTCGCGTACCTGTTGTTCCGAAACTAGAACGATTTTAATTTTTCTGATCCGCCAAGACCCGCGCTGGTAGCCTGACAATGCAACACGGAAAGAGCGGTGCCCGAAAAGACACCGACCTGTGATCGGACGCATTCAGGGCGCGGTTTGCACCGCGCCTTTTTTTCCAAGCCGAACCGTCCCACCTTGGTCCAGAGATTCGCCTATTGTGTTAGGTTGATGGTTCACGCGCCCCGCCAAGGGCGGCGCAGCGAACGGAGCCAGTTGTGTTCAAAGCGATCATCGATCTTACGCACACGGTTTCAGCCGACGCACCGAGTTGGGAAGGAGCACCAAGCGCGCTAACGGCAGAAGTGGTGGCCAGCCATGACCGAGAAGGCTATTACGTGCGCAGAATCTCGTTCGATGAACACACTTCGACGCACATGGACGCTCCGGCACACATGGCAAGAGCAGGCTGCACGGTAGATCAGATTCCGACTGAACGGCTGGTGGGCCCGCTCGTGGTGCTGGACATCAGCCGGCAAGCCCTGCAGGATGCCGATTACAGATTGCACAACGAAGACATTGAGATGTGGGAAGCGCAGCATGGCATGGTTCCGCCGGGGGCCATTGTGGTCGCATATACAGGATGGGCGGCGCGTTGGAAGACACCTCAGGCTTACCGCAATGCCGACTCGCAAGGTGTTTTGCACTTTCCGGGGTACTCACTGGACGCGGCGAGGTTGCTGGTGGATTCGCGGAGCGCCGTCGGACTCGGAATCGACACATTGAGCGTGGACTTCGGCCCTTCACAAGACTATGAAGTACACCGGTTTTGTGCGTCGCGCGGCGTCTATGGCCTGGAGAATGTGGCGAATCCCGGGCAGGTTCCGCCAGCGGGAGCGATGGCCGTGGTGTTGCCGATGAAGCTGGAAAACGGCTCGGGCGCGCCGGTGCGAATTGTGGCGCTGG
>JBEKQP010000047.1:0-23343 GCA_049519595.1 Candidatus Korobacteraceae bacterium
GGTAATCAGCTTTCTCTACCTTTCCGGAGGCCCGTCCCATCGCGACGATGCCGACTCCGGACTGATAGAGGAAAACTGTGTCGCCCCTCGCAAGCTGCTCTATTTTGTACTTCCATGGAGCGAAGTAAACTGCCGCTTTCTTGTTCTTAAGCATGTCCTCATGGTCGGCAGTATCGTTCTTGACATTTGTATTCAAGATGTAGTTTCCGGTGGAGGCATCTTCGTAGGGATTGTCTTGTACTGCAAAGCGAGCCATTTCGAGCAGAAAGGACTTATCGGACTCCACGTAAGCACGGTACACCCACGGCCGTACATCAAGTTCTAGCGACCGCCAGTATTGAACGGCTTGGCGTGTGAGATAGTCAAGACCGTTAGTCAGGATGACAAAGACTTGCTTGCGATTGAAGTCTTCAGGCGACAAAGATGCGCCAAACGCAGCGCGATGCGCTTCAGCCAATGATCGTCCAGTCTCGTCGAACCGGTGAAAGAGTTGGTCCAATGCGGCGTAATCGTAGGTGCCAAAGATTTGGCCATAGCGGAGCGCTTGGAGGAGATTCTCAGAGCGCGCTTCCCAGACCTTGATTTCGAAAATGTACAGTCGTCCATGCTCATCCAATGCCAGCAGATCGGGCTCCTCCTGCCAATGTCGTGATTGGGCAATGAGCAAGAGTTCCTCGTCTGGCAATAGACGGTCGAGGGAATGAAAGAGGATATCTTGTAGCCCGCGTTCATCGAGATTGAAGGCCTTTAATCGCTCGCCTTTTTTGCGAGTCGCCACGCGGGACTTCGTGTTGATTTGAAGCAGCATTACTGTTCCTCGCCCAGCGGAGAACGGCGTTCATCGTGTCAAATTTAGTTTAGTTCATTCCGCGCCGGAAGCGTGGTATTCTGCGAGGTCTACTCTTATCATTTCCTCGACCCAGGAGTTTTCCATGGCAGATGACCGTCCACGCGCAATCGAATTAGCTCTCTCGCAAATCGAAAAGCAGTTCGGCAAAGGCTCGATCATGCGGCTGGGGAACAAGGAAGCCATCGTTCCCATGTCGGTCATCCCCACCGGTTCCATCTCCTTCGACGCCGCCCTCGGCATCGGCGGATTCCCGCGCGGGCGCGTAGTTGAGGTCTTCGGGCCTGAGTCGTCGGGCAAGACCACGATCGCCCTGCAGGTGATCGCCGAGGCCCATAAGGCGGGTGGAATGGCCGCTTTTATCGATGCTGAGCACGCCCTTGACCCCGCCTATGCCAAGCGGCTCGGTGTCGATATCGATAACCTGCTGGTTTCGCAGCCGGACTACGGCGAGCAGGCGCTGGAGATTGCCGAGGCCCTGGTGCGCTCCAACGCCATTGACGTGCTGGTAGTCGACTCCGTGGCCGCGCTCGTCCCCAAGGCTGAGCTTGAAGGCGAAATGGGCGATAGCCACATGGGACTACAGGCCCGCCTGATGTCGCAGGCCCTCCGTAAGCTCACCGGAATCGTCTCGAAATCACGCACTTGCCTGGTTTTCATCAACCAGATCCGCGAAAAAATCGGCGTCATGTTCGGCAATCCCGAGACCACCACCGGCGGCCGCGCCCTCAAGTTTTATGCCTCGGTACGCGTTGATATCCGCCGCATCGCCGCCATCAAGGATGGCGACAGCATCATCGGCTCGCGCACCAGGGTCAAGATCGTTAAGAACAAGACCGCCGCGCCCTTCCGCGAGGCCGAATTCGACATCATGTACGGCGAGGGCATCTCGCGCGAGGGCGACCTGCTCGATGTGGCCGTCGTTCAAAACATCGTTGAAAAGTCAGGCGCCTGGTTCAGCTATAAGACCGAACGCATCGGGCAGGGACGCGAGAACGTCAAGCAGTTCCTGAGAGAAAATAAAGACATAACGGCCCGGATTGAAGTCGAGGTGCGCAAAGCGCTCGGACTGCGAGACGCCGTTGTCCCGGAACCGCCGCCCGCCTCACCCGAGCAAAAAGCCGTGGCCGCCAAGACCGCCGCCGCCCCGGCCAAGAAGTAGGCAGACGAGGGTTCGTCAATCCTTAGTTCTTACAGGGCGGCCACCCCAGGCCGCCCTGCATTGTTTGCCCCCTCAAGATTGCCCTACCGCAGCGTCACCTCGGGTGTCGGTTCGCGGCTGCATCGGTAGGCCAGCCAGTGCTTCCACAGGATACGGATGGTGGCCAGCGTCGGGGTGGCAAGGTAGATGCCGATGACTCCCGCCAACTCGCCCCCAACCAGCACGCCAAAGATCGAGGCTAGCGGCGAGATTTCGACTTTGCCGCCCAGCACGCGCGGGGAGATCACGTAGTCCGTGCACATGCGCCAGGCCGCCAGAAAGATGGTCAGCACCAGCAGGTGCGGATAGTTCAGGCTGAAGCTGATACCCAGGATCAGCACCGCCGCCAGCAGCGGTCCGACCAGCGGAATGAATTCCAGCAGACCACCGATTGCGCCCAGCGCAAACGCGTACGGAACCCGCAGCGAGACCAGCAGAATGGTGTAGGCAGTCCCGGAAATCAGAACCAACAGCAATTGCGCTCGTACGAACTGCGAAAGCATGCTATCCAGATCCTGAAGGATGCCGTGCAACAGTTCGCGTTTTCGCCGTTCGACGATGAGATCGTCGAACGTCCCCGCCACCATATTCCTTAGTTGAGATTTGCTTTTCAGGAAGAACAACGCCAGGATCGGCACCAGTCCGACCCATCCCGCGTTGGAGGCCAGCAGAGCCAGTTTGGAACCTAGGGTTCCGGCGATGGTTATGGCCTGTTCGCGATGTGCTGCCAGGAATCTCTGGAGTTCGGATTGCGTCTCCTGGCTCCAGCCTCGCTGAGCGCCAAGCTGCCACGCGATGCTGCCGCTGCTGATCTTTTCGTAGAGATCCGGCAGGATTTGCGTCAACTTATGCGCTTCGCCTATAATCCGCGACCCGATCAGGAACCCGGCAACCGCCAGCAACGCCAGCCACGCCAGGTAAACCACGGCGATGGCCCCTCCACGCGAGCGCACCCACCGCTGGACGTATGAGATCGCCGGCTCCAGCAGATAGGCAAAAAGCATGGCGAAGAGAAAAATAAGCAGCGGCTTGATCGCCATGTACACAAAGCCCAAAAGGGCGGCAAACAGCAGGAATGTCAGCAGGACTTGCGTGGTTCGCTTATCGAAGAGGATCATAGGTCGGCTTCAAGTCTGCCCGGCAGCCCGGCGCAGTCGGTCAGGCACTCCGCCCTGCGGCTAGCCTGATAGATGGTTGCTAGCGGGCTTACGATGGCCATGGCGGAACTGCCCAGGCTGCGGCTGTTTAACCACCTATCATAAGCCTCCAGTGTAGCGACCCAAAAAATTTGTGACCTAACTCGGCTATCATGCCGAGCCGGCGAAGTTGAGGCGTTGAGGCCGGCATCTGAGCGAGGTCCTCAGAAAGCCGGAATTTAGGGTCTTTGGGTTCAATTCTTCAGCTCGGTCTGTTTTTTGGGGTCACTAGCATAGCCGAGCGAGATGTGTACCCGGCAAATGCCCCAAAAACAGGCCTCGTATGCCCGGAACCTTCGCCATACACCTTCCGCAAATTGGGTCTGGGCCGTTATTCGATTGCCTGCGATGCGAACCGGCGATTAGAATTCCTTCAGCATCTAACCGCTTCGCCTATGAATGAGGCGCTTTGAGAAAGCAAGTTATCGCCATATACCCGGGGAGCTTCGATCCCCCGACGAACGGTCATCTGGACCTGATTGAGCGCGGGGCAAAGATTTTTGACGTGCTCGTCGTGGCCCTGCTTCGGAACTCGGCGAAGAGTCCGTTATTTTCAGTCGAGGAGAGACTGTCGATGCTGCGCGAGACCACGAAGAAGTGGAGCAACGTTCGCGTTGACGCCTTCGACGGCCTGATGGTTGACTATGCAGTACGAAGCGGAGCTCAAGTCGTCCTGAGAGGAATTCGCGCCGTCAGCGACTATGAATACGAGTTGCAGATGGCTCTGATGAATCGCAAGCTCGATGCAAGGCTGGAGACAATCTTCATGATGCCGGCGCAAGCTTACTCATACTTGAGTTCCGGGCTCGTGCGTGAGATCTCGGAGCTAGGCGGCTCAGTCCGTGATCTCGTTCCTAAGCTGGTGGAACGGGAGCTCAAACGCAAACTACCGGCGTCATCCCGGAAATCAAGAATCAAGCACGAATAATTTTTTATGGAGGACATTATGGCTGCGAGTTCTGGACTAGTAATGCCATTCACCGACCGGATCAACCGGATTAAACCTTCGGCCACCTTGGCGGCGGTTGCCGAAGGCGACAAGCTGCGCGCACAGGGAGTTGACTTGGTTTATTTTGCGGCCGGCGAACCGCACTTTAAAACCCCTCAGCACATCAAGGATGCCGCGATTGCAGCCATTCAGGCTAATTTTACGAAGTACACTGCCGTCGGCGGGATCGAAGAGCTGCGCGATGCCATCGTCAAGCGCCATGCGGCTGATTTCGGCAGCAATTTCAAGCGCGACGAGGTTGTCGCCTCGGTCGGCGGCAAACATGCCCTGTTCAATCTCTTCTCGGTACTCATCAACCATGGGGACGAAGTGATCATCCCCGTTCCCTACTGGGTCTCGTTCAAGGACATGGTGGAGTACTGTGGCGGCAAGTGTGTTTTTGTTGAGAGCGAAGAGAAGAATAATTTTGCCGTCACGCCGGAAATGCTGGAAAAGGCAATTACGCCGCGGACCAAGATCCTGCTGCTGAACTTCCCCAACAATCCCTCTGGCGCATCGCTTTCGCCCGAGGATATGACGGCTGTGGTGCGCATGGCCGCCAAGCGTGGCATCTGGGTCATGAGCGACGAATGCTACGTTTATCTCGACTACAGCGGACGTCTCTTCTCCGCCGGATCGATTCAGGACGCGCGCGATCGCCTCATCGTCGTCGGGTCGCTCTCCAAGACCTATTCCATGACAGGCTGGCGCTTGGGCTATGCCATGGGACCGGCTGCACTCATCAAGGAAGCCACCAAGCTGCAGAGTCAGTCGACCTCGAACCCCACCTCGATTGTGCAGAAAGCAGCCATCGGCGCCTTGACCGGACCGCAGCAGTGCGTAGCCGACTTCCGCGCCGAGTTCAAGCAGTTGCGCGATCAGATCGTGAAGGGCTTGCGGGAGATCCCCGGCATCACCTGCTCCATGCCACAGGGTGCTTTTTATGTTTTCCCGAATTTTAGCGCTTATTTTGGCAAAGGCGGGATGAAGACACCGGCCGATGTTTCCCGGTGCCTGCTGCACGAGGCCCACGTGGTGACCGTACCCGGCGAGGCGTTCGGCAGCAATCAGCACGTCCGGCTTTCCTACGCCACTTCGGCCGCAGAGATCGACCGTGGACTGGAAAGGATGCGTAAGTTCTTCAAATCGCTCTAATCACTGGTAATCGAACCCGGGGGCCAACCATAGTTGGCCCTTTTTCCCGGCTCCGGCAACGTTCTGGGCCATTCAGGTACTCTAAATTGTTGTCCGGTGCGGCATTGTGTCCCCCAATGTCTGATCTCTATCCAATTCTCATGATTCCCGAGTTCAGCCCACGTCCGTGGGGAACTCGCGATCTGCGACCCATCTACACCCGGGTCGTCGGCAAAGAGCCTATTGGCGAGGCTTGGCTGACGGGCGACGAGTGCCGGGTGGCGAACGGACCCTTTTCCGGAGCATCACTCAGCGACCTATGCCGGCGGTTTGGCCGGGAGCTGGTAGGCCAAGCGGCTCCGCAACCCGACCGTTTCCCGCTGCTGACAAAGTTCCTTTTTCCCCACGACAAGCTGTCGGTGCAGGTGCATCCCGATGACGAGGGAGCCCGCGAGTTAGGGCAGCCTTGCGGCAAAACAGAGTGCTGGTACGTGGCCAAATGTTTGCCCGGAGCCCAGGTCGGACTCGGCTTGAAGCCCGGAGTCGGCAAACCGGAGTTTGAGGCGGCAATCCTCGCCAACCGCGCCGAGAACCTGCTCAATTGGGTCGATCTTAACCCCGGCGATCTGATTTACGTCGATGCCGGAACCGTGCACTCGATTGGGCCCGGATCGATTCTGATCGAGACGCAACAGAACTCCGACACCACTTTCCGCCTCTACGATTTCGGCCGTGGCCGGGAACTCCACATTGAGCAGGGCTTGCGGGCCATGCGGGAATCGACCAACGCGGGCAAGGTTTCCTCGCGGATGATCGGCGGCCATGACTTGCTGGTTGCTTCCCCGTGTTTTGTGGTCGAACACTTTGCCCTCACGGAGCCACTGACCCTTGCCGTCGCGCCCGGACGTACCTCGGCGCAAGTTCTGGTTGCAGTGGAAGGCAGTGCCGTAGTGGAATGGGAGGGCGGCCAGCCAGTCAGCTTCAACCGCGGCGAAGCCGTCGTAATCCCGGCCAGTATTGAGCAAGTCGGGCTGCGTCCTCAATGGGCAGTGGAGTTTCTCCGCATGCGTGTGCCCGGTGAGCCGGTGCCATCGCCCGTCGTTGAGAAGCTGACGGAAGCCGTACGGACGCCGGAGTAATTCTAATATCCACTGACACTGGCTGGGACTGTGCGGGACAGCTTGGCACAGCAAAAGCTTTACAGGGTAATTGCGTGGCAAAATTCGATAAGCGACACTTCTATCCCGTGATTCTGGCCGGCGGCCGGGGAACCCGCTTTTGGCCGCTCAGCCGCAGACGGCTCGCCAAGCAACTGCTCCCCTTGAACAGCAGCAAGACCATGATTCAGGAGACGGTTGCGCGCCTCGCGCCAGACAGCCTGCTCGCCAACTTCTGGATTATCAGCAACCAGGATTTGCGCCAGAACATTATCCGCCAACTGCCTGAATTGCCGCGACCGCAGGTTATCGCTGAGCCCCTGGGGCGCAACACCGCGCCGGCTATCGGGCTGGCTGCGTTTTTGCTCCTCAGGACGGACCCGAAAGCCGTCATCGGCATGTTTCCCTCCGACCACGTTATCGGCGACCAGCGCCGCTTCCGGAGCGATTTAGCGGAGGCCGTGGCCATTGCGGCGGCCGGTGAAAACATCGTCGTCATGGGAATCGATCCGACCCGACCCGAGACCGGATATGGGTATATTGAAACCGGCGAAAAGACAGGCGGCGCTTTGCGCGTGCGGCGCTTTGCGGAAAAACCCAAGCTCGAGCGCGCCGTTGAATTTCTACAGGCAGGAAATTTTTTCTGGAACAGCGGCATGTTCATCTGGTCGGCGGCAACGCTGACTGCCGCCCTCGGCGAGCATCTGCCGAAAACCGCGTCGTTGCTGCAAGAGATCGCAGCCGCTTACGGCACTCGCCGATTCGCTGAGACCTTTCGACGGCTCTATCCCAAGTGCGAGAACATCAGCGTCGACTACGCTGTGCTTGAGCCGCGTTCCGCCAAGGGCGAGCAGCAGTCGAATATCTTCTGCGTTCGCGCCGGTTTCGGCTGGAACGATCTGGGCTCCTGGTCGGCCCTGTACGAACATCGCATGATGATCGCCAAGGGCGACCCGGAACGCGGTAACCATGTAGAAGCCCTGCGCTCGTTCACCCTCGATGCGGAAGGCAACTATCTGCACGCGCCCGGCAAGTTCGTGGCTGCCGTGGGCGTGAAAAACCTCGTGGTAGTGGTGACCGATGACGCGCTGCTGGTAACCACTCGCGCGCGCGCACAGGACGTCGGCAAGATCGTTGCCTTCCTCGACGAAAAGAAACTTACGGAACTCACATAGGGAGCGCCATGGCTTCTGCAATCAAGTTTGGCACCGATGGTTGGCGTGCCATTATCGCCGACGACTTTACCTTTGAGAATGTGCGCCGCGTCTCGCGTGCGATCGCCAATTACATTCACCATCATGAGGACCCCGCCAAAGGCGTCCTGCTGGCTTACGATACGCGCTTCGCTTCGCGCCGCTTCGCCGAAATCGCAGCGGAACAACTTGCGGACTCGGGTCTCCAGGTGCGGCTGGCGAATGATTACACGCCCACTCCGGCGCTCTCTTACGCGGTAAAGCAGATGGGTGCGGCTGGTGGCGTCATGATCACCTCCAGTCACAATCCGTGGAATTGGAATGGGGTGAAGTTCAAAGCCACCTATGGCGGTTCGGCTACGCCGGAGATTATGCGGAAAATCGAGGGCTACCTTGACGCACCGGCCACGCGAGCGAAGGGCGGACGGGTGAGCGAGATAGATTTCAAAGCGCCCTATGTCGCCGCCATCGAGAAATTCGCCGATATGGGCCTCATTTCCAAGGCTGGCTTTCGCTTCGCCATCGACGTCATGTACGGCTGCGGACGGGGAGTGCTGGCGGGCATCTTCCAGAAGTTTGGGGTTCCGCACCTGGAGATTCGCGGAGAGCTGAACCCGCTGTTTCCCGGCATCAACCCGGAGCCGATTCTGCCTCACGTGAAAGCCCTCCAGGACACCGTAGTACGCGAAAAATGCAGTGCCGGCCTGGCGGTCGACGGCGACGCCGACCGTATCGGCGCGGTCGCCGAGGACGGCAGCTTCGTCGACTCTCACAAGTGCTTTGCGGTGCTGTTGGAGTGGTTGCTCAAGCGCAAGCAGTGGCCCGGCGCCGTCACCCGCGCCTTCAACACCACCGGCATGCTCGACCGCATTGCGCGCAAATACCATCGCGAACTGATCGAGCACGGCATCGGTTTCAAGTACGTCTGCGATATCGTGCTCAGCGGCCGCGAGGTGCTGGTCGGCGGCGAAGAGTCCGGCGGCATCGGTATCCCGCGCCATCTTCCCGAACGCGACGGCATCCTGAATTCGCTGCTGCTGGCCAATGTCATGGCCGAGGAAGGTAAGTCGCTCGGACAACTGGTTGAGCAACTGCAAAACGAGTATGGCCGGCATTATTACGGACGCCGCGACCTTCACATTGCCGACGAACTGAAGCTCTCAGCCCTCAGTCGCGCCGCCGAACGCCCGCAGAAGATCGGGTACAAGGTGCTGCGTATGGAGGACATGGACGGCTACAAATTTTTCCTCGACGCTCCTAACGGCGGCAACGGAGCGGAGCCATGGGTGCTGCTGCGCGGTTCCGGAACCGAGCCGCTGCTGCGCGTCTATTGCGAAGCCTCCAGCCCTGAACTGGTGGACGAGATTCTCTCGGCCGCCGAGTCGTTCGTCTATCGCAAGGCAACCGTGGCGTGAACGCCAGCTCTCATGGCGCAGCCGAGGTGAAGGCAGGTTTCCTCAGGGGCTAAAGCCCGCATTCCTTTTGGCTCTGGACGGTCCGGCTAAAGCCTGGCCTCTTCAAAGCACCATTTTGAAACTAGCTCTAGTATGATCGAGTTTTCCCCGAATCTCATGTGGTCTGCATCTCCATCGTTGGTCGATTCACCCGATGCGCAGCGCTATAACCGCATCCACCGCAGACTGAGCGTGGCAGACGCCGGCCTTGGACTCGGTTTGATGCTGGTGCTGCTGCTAAGCGGATGGAGTCAAATCCTTCGCGACCTGGCGTTCCGCATCGCACGCGGCCAGAACTACGCGCTCGCGCTCTTCATCTACCTGCTTTTCCTGACGTTGCTGAGCAAGGCACTCGGCCTCGGGATTGATTCTTACGGCTTCCGGCTGGAGCACCAGTACCATCTTTCCAATCAGCGCTGGCGCGGCTGGATATGGGATCAACTCAAAGGATTGTTCGTTGGCTTGGTCATCTCCGTTATCCTGGCCGAGATTTTTTATCTGTTGGTGCGCACGTTTCCCCAGTCGTGGTGGATCGTTGCCTGGGCCGCGTTCATGGTGCTGTTTGTGCTGTTTGCGCAGATTGCGCCGGTGGTGCTGTTCCCGATTTTCTACAAGTTCAGGCCATTGGACAACTCCGAACTGCGAAACCGTCTGACGCGGCTAAGCGAAAACGCCGGCACGCGGGTTCGCGGCGTCTATGAATGGAATCTTTCGGAAAAATCCCGCAAGGCAAATGCCGCGCTTACCGGGTGGGGAGCGACGCGGCGCATCATTCTCTCCGATACCTTGCTTGCCGGCTACACCGACGATGAGATCGAGGCCGTGCTCGCGCATGAGCTCGGACACCACGTGCGGCGGCACATTCTGAAGTCGATGATCGTGCAGGGGGTGATCACCTTCGCCGGGTTCTGGGGGCTGAAATGGGTGCTGCGCTGGGCGGTGCTGCGCCGGGAGTGGTTCATCTCGCAATACGATTTCGCCAACCTCCCGTTGATCATCTTGGTGACGACGCTGCTTTCGCTGGCTTTGATGCCGCTGCTCAACGCCTACTCGCGCATCAACGAGCGCGAAGCCGACCGCTACGCCTGGCAATCGATTCCCGACGTCGGCCCGTTCATCAGCGCCATGAACAAGCTTGCCGATCAGAACCTCGCCGAGCGCAAACCCTCGCGGATCGTGGAAGTCCTGTTTCACTCGCATCCGCCGATCGCCAAGCGGATTGCCGCCGCCGAAGCATGGACCAAGCCCAGCTAGGCTCGTCGTCCTTGACAGCCTGCCCGAAACGCCTGCTTGCTCACTTATCGCCAGCCGCACCTACCACGTGTAATGCACGGTATAGGTCACCGCCTTATCGCCGTCCGGCGGTACCGTGATCCGGTATTCGATGGTTTGCGCATCGGTTTTGAGGTGCTTGTCTGACTCCGCGATCACATTCCAGTTGCTCCAGCGGTACAGGTGCTCGACCACCCGCACTTCGACCGCTTCCTTTTTGTGATTGCGCAGGTGAATCTCGAAGCTCTCGTTTGCCCAGTTCTGATTCATTTTGACCGAATAATCGGTGCGCTTGCGCTCGCCCACCACGTCAAAGGCATTGCCGGTTTGAACGCGAATCGTTTCATCGGCAGGGGTGTGATCTATTTCGTTCTCGCCCACGAACTGCAACGAACCGTCCGAGTCTCGCCGGTAGAAGCGCAGGCGTCCCTTGGGCAGCGCAATTCCCAGATGGTTCTGCTTGCTGTTCTTGAACTCCTGCATGACCCAGACTTTTGGGTTCGACTCGGTTCCGTAGCTGGCATTGTCCCCGACAAGGTAGCCGCGCGGGATATTCTGCAGCCCGTCGTACACATAGATTCGCTTGGCGGAAATGCCCGCGGCACTTACGAACTCCACCTGCTTGGTCTCCAGGTCATGCAACGTAGTTGGCCGTTCCAGGGTGTAGAGATGAAATTCGTCGAAGCTCTTTTCGGTGACGGCGGGGGCTTGCGCAACCATCGCTTTGTACACGCCGGCTCCGATTCCGCCTCCGCTTCTAGGCTGAATCTTATTGACGTCGCCGGCCATGAGGCGAATCTTCGCGTTCTCGAAGACTTTGCCGGTGCGATTGGTCATGGTCACCCAGCCGATCAGGTCCAGCGAATCGCTCTTCTCCGGAGCCACCAGGTTGTAATCCGCCTTCCAGGTCATCCCGTTGGTCACGTAGCCCAGCTCGGCCGTGAAGGCTCCCGCCTTGTCAGTCTGCAACTGCCAATTCAGGGTTGGCTTCAGAATTGTATCTCCGGTCAAACCGGGAAAGACCGGCTGGCCCGGCAGCGAAAACATCAATTTGCCATCGACCTCGATGATCGGCTGCGAGGCATTCTGGTTGTAGCCAGCACCCGGCGGAACGTATCCCGAGCGGATGACCTTGCCCTGCACGGTCTGCACGTGATCGGGGTAGTTGGTGATGAAGTCGATGGTCTTGCCCTCGTAGAGAGAGAGCAGCAGCGACGGCGTCACCGGATCGCCTCGGTAACTCTGCTCCAGAATTTGCAGCGAGCGCCGGCCTTCGGGATCGCGCAGCATCACCGACTCCGGCTCCAACTGCATCGTTGCTCCCGAAAACCATATGGTGTTGACACCCGCCTTCAAATCCAGCGGCAGGCGTTCGCGCACCACTGCGAAATTGCCGTTGTAGATGGTCAGCGAAGGTTCACCCTGGGCGGTTATTTGAGCGGTTATAGGAGCTACGGGCAGGCACAACCAGAGAAAGACGATTGCTCTCCACATTGCAACCTCCTGGACTGCACAGCTTCATTCGGATCAGAGGACAGCATCTGAGGATAACGCCAAAGGTTACCCGGCCTGTCGGCATAAACACCGAACTCAGTGCGGAGTTTTTCCACTCAGCAGAACCTGCTCCACGCGCCGCAAGTCGTCCTCGGTGTCCACGCCGATGGTTCCAAAGGGAGTTTCCGCTACGTGAATGGTCACCCCGTTCTCCAGGAACCGCAGTTGCTCGAGCCGCTCGGTCCGCTCCAACCCGGACTCGGGCCAAGAACAGAACAGCTCCAGGGCGTGCTTTCGATAGGCGTAGATTCCCAGATGCTTAAAGTAGCGGACTTCGCCTTGGCGGTCGCGGTCGAATGGAATCGTGCTGCGCGAAAAATAGAGCGCGCGGCCAGCGGCATCGCAAACCACCTTGACCGCATTGGGGTTGGAGATGTCGGCCGCGGCACAAGCGACCTTCAGGGTGCCCACCTCCACTCCAGGCTGCTGCATGAGCCGGATCAACGAATCCAAGTGCTCCGGACGCGTGAGTGGCTCATCCCCCTGGACGTTGATGTAGACATCGGCCTCGACCGAGCCGGCGATCTCGTGCACGCGGTCGGTTCCGCTGCGGTGCGCTGCCGAAGTCATACGCACGGGGATGCCGAGCTTTTCGCAGTGCTCTACAACCTCGCGCGCATCGGTGGCGACAATCGTCTGCGAAACCAGCTTACAGGCGGACACGGCCTCGTAGACGCGGGCGATCATGGTCTTGCCGGCAATTTCGCGCAGCGGTTTGCGCGGTAAGCGGGTCGAGGCCAGGCGTGCGGGGATAACAGCGACGTATTTCACGGTCCATGCTCCGGGGTTTGCGAGTTCCAGTTTCCGCCTTCGCCTGAGATCGCGCAAGAATCAATCCGGTTGCGGCGTTGGCGCCCGGCACTCGGGTCCCCACTATACGCGCCTTGACGCGTAGTGGGTGGAAGCCGCGGTCCACGGCAACCTGGGGCCCCTGACAGGTGCCGCTTTAGCACGTGTTGGGGTGGAAGCCGGTCAGGATACAATAGATCCCCGTTACCGTGGATGGGGCATCGGCGATGACAATAGCTGAAAACCAAATCAGGAAACAATTGGTTGAGTTGCTGCGTGGCGGACAGGCACACGAAACTTTTGAGAATGTGGTGAAGAGCTTCCCTGCCAAACTGCGCGGCGTGGTTCCCTTGGGGCTGCCTTACTCGGCATGGCAGATCCTGGAGCACATTCGAATCGCGCAGGATGACATCGTGCGCTTCAGCCTGAACCACGACGGCAGCTACCACTCGCCAAAATGGCCAGAAGGCTATTGGCCCGCCTCCTCCGCCCCGGCTGACACGAAGAGCTGGGACCACTCGATTCATCAGGTTCAGGAAGATCGCGACAAGATGATCCGTCTGGTCGACAACCCCGCTAACGACTTGCTGGCGCCTTTTCCCTGGGGCGAGGGACAAAACCTGCTTCGCGAGGTTCTGCTGGTCGCTGATCACACATCTCATCACCTGGGTGAGTTGATTGTCATCCGCCGGCTGCTGGCGGCTTGGCCGGCTAAATAGCAGCATCCGCAAAAACAAAAAGCACTCTCCCATCGAGTGCTTTGAACCGCCTCTTCACCGCAATATCAGGGCTGCATTACTTGGCGGTCACGGCCATTTTTTTCACCATGGCCAGAACCAATTTGCGATCGCTATCGTTCAGGTTCGAGGAGTAACGCCTGATTTGCGAAAGAAAGCGCACTTCTTCCTCGTTCATTTGCGATGCCGCCCGGGCCGCGGTGTCCGCGGTGTTGACCGCAAAAAACTGGCCGAGTGGAATATCCATGGCAGAAGCTATCTTGGCCAGCGTATCCAGGGAAGGGATGGTGTGACCGTTTTCCACGCGCGAAAGATAGCAGCGCAACAGCCCCGTGCGCTTCTCGATATCTCCCTGCGACATCCCCTTCTGCAACCGGAAACTACGAATGGTTTCGCCAATATTCATTTGCATTAGTTATCTTCTGACCATAACAGCAGCACTCAGAGTTAGCAGCATAGTAAAATCCAGCAACGTTGCATGCAAGGACAATCTTTACCGAAAATGCACGAAAGTGCAATCCGGTACATTTCTTGGTTCATTACGGCACCGATTCAGCCCGATTTCAGATGAATCCCCTAGGGCAGCACCTCGCCGCAGCAACGACCCTGCCGTCACCGAAGACTCTGGATCGCTCGCCACGGACCCGAGTTATGTCACACACTAAGTTCCGCAGTTGCACGGAGCCGGTTGGCTCAGCCCATCAGCATGCCACCGTTCACATTCAAGACATCGCCGGTAATATAACTGGCCTCCTCGGAGGCCAAAAAGCGGACCGCGTGTGCCACCTCCAAGTCGCGGCCTGGCCGTTGCATGGGGATCATCTTGAGGATGGCTTCGCGCGCGTCGGGGGTGATTTCGGCCGTCATGGCGGTTTCGATCCAGCCGGGCGCGATGGCATTGACGGTTATATTTCTTGAGGCGACCTCACGGGCCACCGACATGGTCAACCCGATCAGGCCGGCTTTTGCCGAAGAATAGTTTGCCTGCCCGCTCTGGCCCATCCTGCCGAAGATGCTGGTGATATTGATAATGCGTCCCCAGCGCTGTTTGAGCATGGAACCGAGCACGGTCTGGATGAGTAGAAACGGCGCAGTCAGATTGGTGGCCAGCACCGCATCCCAATCGCCGCGTTTCATGCGCATGGACAATTGATCACGCGTGATGCCAGCGTTGTTCACCAGAATGTCAACTTTTCCATGCTCGGCGATAATCTGCTTCACTACCGCCTTGATTTCGTCTTCCGAACTCACATCGAGTTTGTAGACGCAGGCTTTGGCGCCCGCGTTGGCGATCTGTGCGGCCGCCTCTCGCAGTTTCTCTTCATTGCGTGCCGCCAGCGCCACTGTCGCCCCAGCCTCGGCGAGCACCAATGCACAGGCCCTTCCAATTCCCTGCGAGGCGCCAGTTACCAGCGCGACTCGTCCGTTCAGTGATTGCATAGCCGCTCCTTGGGAAACCGCAAACCTGAAATCAGAACGTGAGTGGATCAAGCAGCATTATACGGGGCGGGAACTCACAACCCAATGACGATCGTGCACGAACCGGCCCCTGGACCGGATTCGTGGGAGCTAACGCTTCAATCAGGAAGCGTTCATGCCTCAAGAAGCGCCCCGGCCGACATGGAAGGCTCTGACGGAAATAGCGAATTAGCTATCCCGATATTCGCCAAGGCTCCCAAGAGTAACCAAGAGTAACCAAGAGTAACCAAGAGTAACCAAGAGTAACCACACTAACGATAGTTGCTGGGCTGCTGATGAGCATGACATGCTGACTTACAAGCAAAAGGGGCTGTGGGCGGGCATTTTCCGCCCGCGCAGCTTGCTGGCGTTCAATCACTAAGGCAGCTGAGAACTTGGGCTTGGCGGCTGGATTTCGACCACTCTAACCTGCGCAACTACGGCTCAGGACGGGGCCCCATCAGTTGGCAGGCAAGTTTTTTTCTATCGGAAATTAAGAATGAGCACGACATCGGATTATCAGGGAAACGTCCGTTCTTATTCATCGCCGGCAAAAGATACGCAGCCGGTGAAGGGAATCCGCCGTGTACTTCGCGTTACGGTGCGGGTTTGGGGAATGAACGAATCTGGCTCTCCTTTTTTCCAACAGGCTCATACGGTTGATGTTGGGTTGCTTGGTGCATGCATTGAGGGACTGACTCACCGGGTAGTCGCTGGAGAAGTTCTGGGTTTGGAGTACCGTGAGCGCAAGTCCCGCTTCAAGATTGTTTGGGTGGGGCGGAGCGGCACGCCCGATGCCAGCAAAGTCGAAGTGAGCCCGTTGGATAAGACCGAGGACTTTTGGGGACTTCGCACCAGCGTGGCCACGAAGCAGCGGGGATCCTCCGAGCGTCGCGCGGCATCGCGCTGTGCATGCAAAGGTTCCACTCAAATTCGCCAGTCGCATACGCGTTTTCCGCTGGGCGCGTCCGTTAGCGATATCAGCCTGAGCGGCTGTTACGTCGAACTAATGACAACGCTCCCAGTTGGAACGATGGTCGAATTGTTGCTTCGAGTTGCCGAAACAACAGTGAATTGCGCAGCGAAGGTTCGGACCTCGCATCCCGGTGTGGGCATGGGGATGGAGTTCGTGCAGATGAGCGAAAGAGACCGCCGTGCGCTTGAAAAAGCGCTTGCCCATCTATCTGCTTAATAGCAAGTTCGCAAGTCCCGCTTAGACTGCCTGGCCGGCGCAGAATCCCGACGACCAGGCCCACTGGAAATTGAAGCCGCCAAGCTGTCCGGTTACATCCACCACCTCGCCGATAAAGTACAGACCGGGCACCTTGCGGCTTTCCATGGTTTTGGCCGATAGCTCGCCCGTTTCTACTCCCCCGGCAGTGACCTCGGCTTTCTCATAGCCCTCCGTGTCTGCGGGAATAATCTCCCAGTGATGCAGGCGTCGCTCCAGCTCGGCAAGGGAGTGATTGCTCCAATTTCCCGGCAGACTTTCCTCCAGCCAGCGGTCGGCAAAGCGCGCAGGCAGCGCTTGGCGTAGAGCGGCTCGCACGGAAGTCGCATCTCGGCCACCGCTTTGCACCAGCATAGGCGTGATGACTTCCTTGGACGGTGCCAAGTCGATAACGACCGCCTCCGGCTTGCGCCAGTAAGAAGAAAGTTGAAGAATCGCCGGACCGCTGAGGCCGTGATGGGTGATAAGCATCTTTTCCGTGAAGCGCTCGGGCCCAATGGAGGCGGTCACCGCAAGCGAAACTCCGGCAAGCTCGCACCAGCGCTTGCGATCTGACGCGTCAAACAGCAGCGGAACCAGCGCCGGACGGCACGGCTGGACGTGCAGCCCGAATTGACGCGCCAAGTCATAGCCGAACGCGGTAGCTCCGATCTTCGGAATCGATAGCCCGCCGGTAGCCACCACCAGCACGGGCGCATGCAACTCATCGGCATTGGTGCGGACGACGAAATGCTCCGGCCGCGAAACCTCACGGATCTCGGTTCCAGTGACGAAACAGACGCCGGCCCGGCGGCACTCTTCCTCGAGCATGGCGAGAATCTGCTGGGCGGAGCCATCGCAGAAAAGCTGGCCCAGGATCTTCTCGTGATAGGCGATGGAGTGCTTGTCGACCAGCGCGATGAAATCCGCGGGGGTGTAGCGGGCAAGTGCCGATTTGGCGAAGTGCGGATTGGCGGAGATGAAGTTCTCCGGACCGCAATGGAGGTTAGTGAAATTGCAGCGCCCGCCGCCGGAGATGAGAATCTTTTTGCCGATGCGGGGAGCGTGGTCGTGCAGGCATACGCGGCGGCCTCGCTTCCCGGCCTCGATGGCACACATCAGTCCGGCGGCGCCCGCACCTAAAACGATGGCATCAAAGGTCTGTTTCACGGGGATGTGATCGGCAAGCAAAGCGGTTTAGAAACAACTGCGTCCTGTCCCATCACTGTCGGGCAATTACGCCCGGCTGCCTTGGCGGAGCTAATCTGGTCTATTGACCGCCGCAAGCTACTTGCCTACCATACAAGTCGACTCAAATCATATCAATTCACGTTCCGTGATCTCACGAATGCGATAGGAAGCGAAAGAAGACATCATCATGAAGAGGACAGCCATGCGGGGAGCAGATGCGCTGCTCGAAGCCCTTAAAGTGGCGGGTATCCGGACGATCTTCACTCTGTCTGGAAACCACGTCATGTCGGTTTACGATGCCGCCGTCGGCAACGACATTGAACTCATTCACGTTCGCCAAGAGGGCGCGGCGGTTCACATGGCCGATGCATGGGCGCGCATGACCGGTAAAGTCGGCGTCGTGTTGGTGACCGGCGGACCCGGGCATGCCAATGCGATCAGCGCTTTGTACACGGCCAAGTGCGGGGAAATGCCGGTGGTTCTGCTCTCCGGGCACGCTCCGCTGCGCGAGCTTGGACTGGGCGCATTCCAGGAAATGAGACAGGCGGAAATGGCCGCGCCGGTGACCAAGGCCTCGTGGACCGCACAATCAACGGCCACGTTGCCGCAGGACCTGGCCCGGGCCTTTCGCATTGCTCAATCGGGACGCCCCGGCCCGGTTCATCTGAGCCTGCCGTCAGACGTGCTGGAGGCGGAGTTCAGTGGAAGTATTCCCGAGGCTGCGGAGTTCGCGGCGGAGCCGCAGGCGCTGTCGTTGGCCACGGCGCGAGCGATTGTGCATGAGATTGCCGATGCACGGCGGCCGTTGGTAGTGGCGTCTCCCTTGCTCGCCACGTCACCGGGACGCAAAGTAGTCGACGGGTTGCGTCAGGCTTTGGGCGTGCCCGTAGTGGTGATGGAGAGTCCGCGCGGCATCAACGATCCGGGTCTGGGAGCTATCGCCGACATACTCGCCGAATGTGATTTGATCGTTTTGCTGGGCAAAGCGTTGGATTTCACTTTGCGCTTTGGCAAAGCGCCGGCCATGGCAGCGCAATGCCGCTGGATTGTGATCGATACGGATGTCGAGCTGCTGGCACGCGCCGCACGAACCCAAAAGCAGCGCTTGAGCCTGTCGGCGATTGCCGACGCTCGGAGCGCGGCAAACGCATTGATGCAGGCGGCGGCAGATGGTGGCGCGGGCCGTCACGAGCAATGGGCAGCGGAGGTACAGGCGGCAATCGATTACCGTCCCTGGGGCTCGGATGCAGCAGCATTTCCGCCAAAGAATGGCGGGATGCATTCCACGGCGATGTGCCTCGCCCTGCAACCATTTTTGGACCGCCACGCCGATGCCATCTTTGTCTGCGATGGCGGCGAAATCGGGCAGTGGGCTCAAGCCGTGTTGAAAGCTCCGACGAGGATCATCAACGGCTTTGCCGGAGCCATCGGGTCGGCGATCCCGTTTGCCATAGGAGCCAAGAAAGCATGTCCGGGCAGCCCCATTTTGACGGTGCTGGGTGATGGCACATTTGGTTTCCACATGGCCGAGTTCGATACTGCCGTGCGCAATAATCTGCCGTTCGTGGCCGTCGTCGGGAACGATGCCAAGTGGAATGCCGAGTACCAGATTCAGGTGCGCGATTTCGGTGAACCGCGGGCACTGGGCTGCACGCTGGCGCAGGCAACCCGTTACGACCTCGTCGCCAGTGCCTTGGGAGGCTACGGCGAGTTCGTGGTAAACGGCGAGGATTTGCCCGGCGCGCTCGACCGGGCGTTCGCCAGCGGCAAGCCGGCGTGCGTCAATGTTTTGATTCAGGGAACTCCGGCGCCCATCGTGCGGCGGAAGAAGTAAGAATCAGCCCAGCGAGAAACTACCCCACGTCAGTCCAAAAGCAGGACGGGACGTGGGGCACCTGGCCTCTGCGAATCCCACATTAGCCAACTGCGGCGAATGTGGGCCACCTTTTGTCTTGGGGCCCCCACGAACTTTGCGCGGTCTACCAGATTCCGATCAACTTCCAATATGGCAAGCCAAGGGCAAAGTTGATCAGGAAACTCACGGCGGCGACGGCTGCGCCCATCTTCCACCAGGTGCGCTGGTCGACGTATCCGGTTCCGAACAGGACGGGCGACAAGGCTCCGCCATAGTGCGTGAGCATGCCGCCGTATCCCGCGCCGAACGCAACCAGGAAGAACAGGGGCAGAGCAGGAACCCGGGTAACCAGGGCGATCGTGAAGATAACGGGGATCATCGTTGCCACGAACGCCGCCATCGAGGCGAATACGTACCTGACGACCACGCTCAGAATTACCAGGGCGGCGATGATGAGCAGAGGATGGAATCGGGTGACATTGAGGTTGGCGGCGATGGACTTGGCCAGCCAGTCGAAGAATTTCACGCGCGACAGAGCCTCGGCGACGCCGATGATTCCGCCATACCAGATGAACGTGCTCCAAGCCGCTTTGGACTGCAAGATGGTCTCCCAGGTAACCACCCCGGTGAGCAGACATCCGGCGACAAAGGCGATGGCGACCGCAGTGGCGTCGATCTTGAGAAACGATCCCAGAGCCCACCCGGCTACGGCCAACACGAACAGCACGCTGAGGATCTTTTCCTTCGCCGACATGGGACCTAACGTCGACAGTCCCTTGGCGGCGATAGCTTTGTTGTCGATCCTGGTAAGCTCGGGCGGGTACAGCTTGTACACTACCCAGGGAATCGCCAACAGGGTCGCGAAGCCGGGCACCAACGACGCTTTGGCCCACAGCAGCCAATCGACGTGAATCTTCAGGATGCTCTCGCCGAAGGAGAGGACAAGCGCATTCGGCGCCATGGCGGTGAGAAACGTGTATCCGGTAGTGAAGCTCGTGTAATACAAAACCAGGGTGAGATAGGCGCCGATGCGGCGGGCGGTTGGTCCCGGGTAAGAATCCAGCGCGACAGATACGCTCTGAAAGACGGGATATACCATGCCGCCGGTTCTGGCGGTATTCGATGGCGTCGCCGGACTGATGACCAAGTCCGTCAAGACTGCAACATAACCCAATCTCAGCGTTGTCTTTCCGAGCTTGGCGATGAGGACATAAGCGACTCGCTTGCCCAGTCCGGTGGAAATGAAAGCCGCGCTGATCATGAACGCCGAGAAGACCAGCCATGCGGTCGTGCTAGCGTAACCACTAAGCAGGGCACCTAGATTGCCGAATGCCAGGCCGGAAATCGCAATCACGGCAATCAAGATCACCGCTTCATCGAAGGGCCGCAGGATCAACCCAACGATGGCCGCCAGATAAATCGCGAACAGCCGCCAGGCACCGACACTCAACCCGGCCGGTGTGGGAAGCAGGCAGAGGACGAGCAGGACGGCCACGCATACGCCCAGCTTCCAGACTTTGGGATCGAGCTTGCGCTTCTGTTCTGGTTCGGTGCGACCCTGGCGCACTTCGCTTCCGGCAGCCATAACCCCTCCCCTTCCCGGGCTGTAGAGCAGCGGCAGGTTTTTCCCGGTGTCACTGGTATAGCACCGCAAGCGAATTGGTTGGAAGCCGAAAAACGCCGGAAGATTCGCGGGTAGCCCATTCGACAGCGATGTCAAGGGTGCCGAACTCTCACGCTTCACCAACTTCGGAGCCGCTCCAGGCCAATGACGTTTGCGGAGCTACGGAACCCAGAGCCGCAGGCCCTCACATGCCGTCGTAGTTCGGGCCGCCTCCGCCCTCCGGCGGAACCCAGGTGATGATCTCGTATGGGTCCATGATGTCGCAGGTCTTGCAATGCACGCAGTTAGACGGGTTCAGATGGATTTCCTTGGCCCCGGGCAGAGCTGCGGACTCGACCATCTCATAGACATTGGCCGGGCAGAAGAACTGGCAGGGATTGCCGAACTCGCGCGTGCAGCGCGTATTACAGAGATCCGTATCGTGAATGACCAGATGCGCGGGCTGATCTTCTTCGTGACGCGTTCCGGAGTGATACAGGTCCGTAAGCTTATCAAACGTAAGTTTACCGTCGCCTTTGGCCCAGCCGGTGATCTGCTCGGGTTCGTCCCAACCGCGTGAGTCGGCCAGAGTACGCATCCGTTTATGCCCGGCGTGGGTTCGGTAGCGCTCCATCAGGCCCCGGCCGCCCGTGATCTGCTGCAGTGCCGCGTTGGCAAATCCCTGCAGCATGCCTCCCTCGAAGCCCTGGTGGAAGTTGCGCACCGGGTAAAGCTCGCGTTTGATCCAGCTGGCGTCAACCCGTTCCTTGAACGCGTGCAGTTGAGTGGCGGAAAAGTTGCCGGCAAGGAGCGCGTCGAACGCGGTTTCCGCAGCCAGCATGCCGCTCTTGATGGCCAGGTGAATACCTTTGAGCCGCTGCGAGTTGAGGAATCCGGCCGAGTCGCCGATGATCATCCAGCCGTCGCCTGCCAGCGGCGGCATCGACCACCATCCGCCGTAAGGAAGCGTCTTGGCGCCGTAGCGGACGATCTTGCCGCCTTCGAGCAGGCCGCGGACAAAGGGATGCTGCTTGAAAGATTGCAGCACGTGCTGCGGATCTGTGCGCGGGTCTGGGTAATCGAGTCCGGTGACGAAGCCGAGCGAGACAACGTTGTCTTTGCCGCCGTAGATCCAAGCACCGCCGTACTCCCTGGTGGTCAGCGGCCAACCCATGGTGTAAATGACC
This sequence comes from Candidatus Korobacteraceae bacterium, assembly GCA_049519595.1. Classification (GTDB taxonomy): domain Bacteria; phylum Acidobacteriota; class Terriglobia; order Terriglobales; family Acidobacteriaceae; genus CAWBRT01. The sequence continues at coordinate 22,027 of JBEKQP010000047.1, forward strand.
TGGCCTCGGCCAATGCGTCCTGAAGGGACTTCCCACAGCTCTTTCACGCCGGCGCCGTAGGTCATGGGATTGCGGTCGCGATCAAGCTGAAAATGTCCGATCAGTTGCTTGGTGAGCGAACCGCGCGGACCTTCAGCCAGAATCAGTATCTTCGACTTCAGGTCGTAGCCAGGTTCAAAGTTTGCCTTGGGCTGGTTCTGTTTATCGACGCCCTTATCGTCGGTGCGCACACCGGCGACCTTGCCCTCTTCGAGCAAGAGCTCACTGCCGGCAAAACCGCTGAAGATGGTGATGCCGGTCTCCTCGACCTTGGAGCCGAGCCATTTGACGAAGCGGTTGAGCGAGATGACGTAGTTGCCATGATCGCGCAGCGGAGGGGGCGTAACGGGAGCCTTAAACTTCGACTTGCGGGTGAGAAAGTAAACCGCCTCGTTGGTTACCTCCGACTCGATTGGCGCCTCGTCTTTCCAGCCGGGCAGCAACTCGTCCATCGAACGCGGATCGAGCAGGGCACCGCTCAGCGAGTGCTGGCCAAGTTCGCGCGCCTTTTCCAGGACATAAATATTCTCTTTCGAGATGGCGGCGTCCGGGTGGGCGGCATTGTGTTCGTCGATGAGTTGCGCCAGACGCAGCGCGCAGGCCAAGCCGGCAGGTCCGCCGCCGACGATGGTCACGTCCGCTTCCATCAGCGGGTGCTCGACATCGGGAATCGCTTTGCGAAAGATCATAGGAGTCAGCGTCTCAAGGGCCGCTTTGCGGAAGTAAGCACAACAACCTTTTGAAGTGTCATTGCGAGCGACGTTGTGGGCGAAGAATCTGTATATTCGATCTGTAATGCATAGATCCTTCGCTTCGCTCAGGATGACATCCTGAAACTTGTGCAGCAAACTTATGGAACACAGCACCAGGGTTTCAGGTTCCAGAGTTCAAGCTGTTATCCCTTCGCCTTTTTTACCTCTTCGATTAGCGGCGGCACGATTTCGAACAAGTTGCCGACGACGCCGATGTCGGCAACCTCGAATATAGGCGCTTCGCTGTCCTTGTTGATGGCGATGATCGTGCGCGCCCCCTTCATGCCGACAATGTGCTGGATAGCGCCGCTGATGCCCAGTGCAAGATAGAGTTTAGGCGCAACCGTCTGGCCGGACGAGCCGACCTGGCGCTCCATGGGCAGCCAACCGTTGTCGCAGATAGGACGCGAAGCGGCAATTTCACCACCTAGCGCATCGGCGAGTTTCTGCGCCATTTCGAGATTCTTTTGCTCCTTGATGCCGCGGCCCACGGACACAATGATCTCGGCCTGCGAAAGATCCACCG
>JBEKQP010000048.1:0-22606 GCA_049519595.1 Candidatus Korobacteraceae bacterium
CTAGAGTTAGCGACTGGTCCACGACTCGTCGATGCCCGAGGAGCGCTTGCTCCCGGACCACCGCTGGGCCGGTTCACGCCTCCCGCAGATCGGTTAACGCTTGGTGAAGATCGATTGATCGTTCCACCAGGCCGTGCGGAGGTACCAGCGCTCCGATTCGCGACAGCACTACGGTTGCCCACGGCTCCCCGGTTGTAACTTCCAGCGGCCCGGTTGTATCCTCCAGCAGGTCGCGCGTAAGCTCCCCGCGCCCCAAAATTCCGGGCCGGGCCGCCCGGACGGTTGAATCCACGGTTAATTACAGTCGTGCTGCGCGTGACGTAGGTGGCATGGTTAAAGAAGACGGCGTGGTTGCCCCATCCCACTCCCCAGTGTCCCCATCCCCAGCCCCAATGCGCGAATAATCCGATGCCGATCCCGACTCCAAAGCCGATCGCCAACCCGCCCCAAAAGATTCCCGCAGGCGGATAGTAGTAAAAGCCAGGATACGGCGCGAACGGCGATCCCCAGATCGTCCAGGGGTTATACACCGGAACGTAAACCACCGCCGGGTTGGCCGGCGCAATCGTAATCGCGCCGCCCTCGTTGGCCACCACCTGCTGTGGTGTACTGCGCAACTGACCGGCGGTCTGCGCCTTTTGCCGCATCGCCTGCACCGCATCCATCACGTCTTGCGGTTGGTTATAGTAGGCATTGCCCAGGTCCGTTGTCCACTGCAGGTTCTTGTCCATCTGCGCCAGCACCGTCGGAAACGCCGTAAGCGCTTTCACGCTCGGGTCCCAGTTATGGTTTTCCGCACCGGCCGCAATCTGTTCCGCGGGGATCTCGCCCTGTGCCTGCCTCCAGCGATCCGCCTCCACCACTTGAGTGGGATAGGTCGCGGCCGCCAGAACCTGCGCCACCAGCGCGTCGGGATAGAGCGCGATGGGTGCCACCAACTGGTCCAACTGCTCAGCCGCTAAGGGTTGTCCCTGCGGCACCGGCTGACTATTATCCGCGGCCGGCGGCATGGGCTGTTCAGCGCCGGGCATGGGCACGGATTGCGCAAACGCCTCGCCCTGCCACATCGGAACCATGATCATCAGCGCGCTCAGTACCATTGCCAGCCCCCGCCGAGTCAATTGTCCAACGCTCTGCCCCGTGGCTGGGGCGCACTCCCCAGGTTGAAGAATGCCGCGCAGCATCTCTCTCAACCATCCGGTACGTCTCGTAGCTTTATCGAATTTCATAGTCAAAAGCCTCGACATTTCCCAATTCACTGACACAAACCCGATTCGGGGCGTGTAGTTTCTCTGGACGCATCGAAACTTTGTTATGCGCGGGACGCTAAGTCAGGGTTATGCGTGGGACGCTAAGTCAGGCAATGTCGAGAACCACATTGCCGATAACATCGCCCCGCTCAACAATGTCGTGGGCTTCGGCGATTTCCACCAGTGGCAAGCGCCGGGCGATGGTGTGGACAAGCCGGCCCTGCTTTAGCAAGTCAGTCAATTCCGCGATTCCCGCCGCACGATCAGCTTCGGAAACGTCATAGACGAGGAACAAGCGGAGAGTCACGCTGTTCTGCATCAGCCAAAGAGTGGGCAGCGTCGTTTCGTTCGCCGACATGCCATAGACAACTACCGTCGCATGGGGGTGCAGAACCGACTGATAAAACCCGACATTACGGCTGAGATCCACCTCGATCACCGCATCGACGCCGCGACCACTCGTCAGCGTCCGGACGCGCTCGCCGACATCCTCGGTGCGATAGTTGATTACCTCGTCCGCTCCGGCGGCACGTGCGTGCGTGGCTTTGGCATCATTGCTGATGGTGGTGATGACATGTGCGCCACGCCGCTTGGCAAGCTGAATGGCGTAGTTTCCGACCGAGCCCGCACCTCCGGTGATCAGGAGTGTGTTGCCCGAGGCGGCCTTTGCCAGGCGGACGGCCTGAATCGCCGTCAGCGCTGGAATGCCGAGGCAGGCGCCGGCGGCATAGTCGACATTGTCAGGCAGATGGACAGCCTGCGCAGTCGGCAGAACGATGTATTCCGCTGCAGTGCCATGGGGTCGCTTCCACTGTCCATTCCAAATCCACACACGCTCGCCAACCCGGTCTGGAACACCTGCGCCCACAGCGTCAATATCGCCTGCGCCGTCGCTGTGCGGAATGATCAGCGGCGCCATCAGGGGGCGTCCGAAGCCGCCGCGACGCACCTTCCAATCCGACGGATTGACCCCCGAGGTGCGCAGTTTGACCCTCACCTCCCCAAGCCCTGGTTCTGGAGTAGGCTGTTGACCGACTCGCAGCACGTCGCGCGCCGGACCCTGTTCCGAATAGAAAGCTGCACGCATAAGATCCTCCCTCAATTACCGCGATTGGCGCGAATCCCGGCACAACGTCGCTAGCTTCGTTCCTTCTGAAAGAGGAAACGCCCGTCCTGTTGCGTCGCCATCAATTCCAACAACTTCATGAAAGCGCGTGCCGCGTGCGACAGGCTGGCCCCGCGCCGATAAACGAGCCGCACCTTGCGCTCCATCTGCAATTCTCTTACCGGTATTCGCACCAGCTCGCCGCGAGTGATTTCGGCTTCGACGGCGATCCGCGGCAGAAGCGCAACTCCATTTCCCATGGCGACAAACTGCTTGATGGCCTCGATATTCGGCAACTCGACCGGCATGTGCAGCGCCGTCTTGTGCTTGGCGAATGCCTGAATCACCTTTTCGCGATAGGGCGAGCGCACATTGTGAGCGACGAAAAACTCGGCGCCCAACTCGCGAATGCTAACCTCCTGCGAAGTCGCCAGCGGATGGCCCGGATAAACAACGAACGCTATCTCATCGACATAGACGACGATGGAGTTGAGCTGCTCGTCATCCGGACGGAACGACAGCATGCCGAGCTCAACGTGATGGTTCACGACTAAGCGGGCGACATCAGCGGCGAGAGATCGCTGCACTTCGATGTGAATGGTTGGGTGAAGCCGGCGGAAACGATGCAGCGCAACCAGCAGGTACAACACGGTAAACTCGTTGGCGGCAATACTTACCTTGCCGTGTTGCAATTCTCTGAGTTCTCGCAGGGCGTCGCGCGCGCGGCCACGCAGGTTCAGCAACTCCTCGGCATACTTCAACAAGAGCGCTCCGGCATCAGTGACAGCGCCGTCACGCGACGAGCGCTCGAAGAGGGTCTCGCCGAGCTCGTCTTCCAGTTTGCTGATGGTTTGGCTCACCGCCGACTGCGTCCGGTGCAGGCGTCCGGCAGCGCGCGAAAAGCCCTTCTCTTCAACTACCGCAAGGAACGTCTCCAACTGAAATAAATCCACCATCACCTCTCACTCGGGCAATTCTCTGTCGATTACTCTCCGCCCGAGACTGTGCACGAAAACCTTATTAAATCATACTGCCTAATGGTAATGGAATAATAATAAGTTTGACTAATTGCCGTGCAGCTGTGCAAAGTAGAGGGAACTAGACACTACCTAGTGGGGAGATGATCGTGGCTAACGAGCGCGTACTGATTTTCGACACGTCCTTGCGTGACGGGGAGCAAGCTCCGGGATGCAGCATGACCGTAGATGAGAAGTTGCGTCTTGCTCAGAAGCTGGAAGCTCTCGGCGTCGACATCATCGAAGCTGGTTTTCCCATCGCCTCGACTGGCGACTTCGAAGCGGTGCAGCGAATTTCGCGCGCCATGAGAAGTGCGTCTGTCGCCGCTTTGGCGCGCTGCAGGCGTGAAGATATTTCGCTGGCCTGGAATGCCGTGCGCGACGCGCGTCAGCCCCGCATTCACACCTTTCTTGCTACATCCGATATTCATCTCGCCTGCAAGTTGAAGATCACGCGCGAAGACGCCCTGCGGCAGGTTGGCGAGTGCGTTCAATACGCGCGCTCCTTGTGCGAGGATGTGGAGTTTTCGCCGGAGGACGCGACCCGGTCGGAACTGGAATTCCTCTGCAAAGTGCTGGAGGTCGCCATCGAGGCCGGCGCGACCACGCTGAACATTCCTGACACCGTGGGCTATGCAACTCCGGGCGAGTTCGGCGAACTGATCCGCGCCATCAGGTCGAGAGTGAAAGGCGTTGAGAACGCGGTGATTTCCGTGCACTGCCACAACGATCTGGGATTGGCCGTGGCCAACTCGCTGGCTGGCGTCGAGGCTGGCGCGCGGCAGGTCGAGTGCACGGTGAACGGCATTGGCGAGCGCGCGGGCAATGCCGCCCTGGAAGAAGTTGTCATGTCCATGCACGTACGCAACGACCGCTTGCCCTTCGAGTGCGGCGTAAAGCGCAGCGAAATCTATTCCGCCAGCCGCACGCTTTCCGAGATCATTGGCTTCCAGGTGCAACCGAACAAGGCCATCGTCGGACGCAATGCGTTTGCTCACGAAGCAGGCATTCACCAGCATGGCGTGATCAGCAACCCTCTCTGTTATGAGATCATGACGCCGGAATCGGTCGGAGTCCCCGCCAATCATCTGGTGCTGGGCAAGCACTCTGGCCGGCACGCGCTGCTGATGCGTTACGAAGAGCTGGGCTTCCCTTTGACCAAGGAGGAGTTGCAATCGGCTTACGAGCGCTTCACGCAGTTGGCAGATCGTAAGAAAAAGATTTACGATCAGGATCTGCTTTCGCTGCTGGCCGAAAAGCCGGTAAACGTGAGCGAGAACGAAGGGAGCCGTTCGACGGCGTTCATGCAATGAATTTAAAGATCGCTGTTTTGCCCGGGGACGGAGTTGGCCCTGAAGTGACTCGCGAAGCGGTGCGGGTGCTCCGCGCAGTCTCCGACGTTAACGGTTATGAGTTTGAATTTCCCGAATACTTAATCGGCGGCGCAGCGGTCGACGCCGAGAAACAACCGTTGCCGCAACGTACTCTCGACGGATGTCTCGAGTGCGACGCCGTGCTTCTGGGCGCCGTCGGTGGCCCGCAATACGATGCTTTGCCGGTGGAATTGCGTCCCGAGGCGGGCATCCTCGGCCTGCGCAAGGCGCTTGGTGTCTTTGCCAATCTGCGTCCGGCGATCGCTTACGAGGCAGTTGCCGACTGCTCTCCCATTCGCGCTGAAGTCCTGCGTGGAGCCAACGTGTTGATCGTGCGCGAACTGCTCGGCGGCCTCTACTTCGGTCAGCCTCGCGGACGCGACGAGCACGGCGCTTACGACACCATGCGCTACTCCAAGCAGGAGATTGAGCGCGTCGCCCGAATCGCGTTCGAGCAGGCCCGCCTTCGGCGTCACCACGTCACTTCCGTGGATAAGGCTAACGTGCTGGAAACTTCACGGCTCTGGCGGCAGGTGGTCTCCGATCTGGCGAAGGAATATCCGGACGTGAGGCTCGATCACGCATACGTCGACTCGTTCGCCATGCAGTTGATCTCGACGCCGTCGCGGTTTGACGTCGTGGTCACCGAAAACTTGTTCGGCGATGTGCTTTCCGACGAATCGGCGGTTCTGAGCGGTTCGCTGGGCATGCTGGGTTCGGCCAGCATCGGCGGCAAAGTTGGTCTTTTTGAGCCGATTCATGGCTCCGCGCCTGATATCGCGGGGAAGAACATCGCCAATCCCATCGGGGCGATTGCCGCGGCTGCCATGTTGTTGCGCTTCGCTGCCGGACTGCATCGCGACGCCGACGACATTGAAGCCGCAATTGCGCTCACACTGGAGAAGGGTTGCGTGACCGCTGACTTGCGGAGCGAGAAGCGCAAAACAGTAGTCACGACGCGAGAGGCCGGGAATGAAATCGAGCGGGCGCTGACGGATCTGCTCAGCCAGCACCTTGCCTATCACGCGGTGTAATAAAATTTACCTGGCAAGAGAATTTACGCGGTAAGAAAAAAATGTCAAAACCACGCACTCTGTTTGAAAAACTTTGGGATAGCCATGTCGTCCGTCATGCCGAGGGCGAGCCAGCTCTTCTCTTTATCGATCTGCACCTGGTGCATGAGGTCACGTCGCCGCAGGCCTTTGAGGGACTGCGCATTGGCGGCCGCAAGGTGCGCCGCACCGATCTCACAGTGGCCACGGTGGATCACAACATCGCCACCACCACTGTCGACCGCTTCCAGATTAAAGACCCGGTCGCCAAGCAGCAGGTGGAAGCTCTGCGCGCCAATTGCGCCGCGTTCGGCGTCGAACTGTTCGACGTCGGCACGGTGGAGCAGGGCATTGTGCACGTCATCGGGCCGGAGCTTGGCTATACCCAACCGGGCAAGACGATTGTCTGCGGCGATAGTCACACCAGCACGCATGGAGCCTTCGGGGCGCTGGCAATCGGCATCGGAACCTCGGAAGTGGAACACGTGCTGGCCACGCAGTGCCTGCAACAGGACAAGCCCAAGGCCATGCGCGTTCGCGTCGATGGCAGGCTGCCGGAAGGCGTTACGGCCAAGGACCTGGCGCTGGCCATCATCGGCAAAATCGGAACCGATGGCGGTACCGGCCACGTCATCGAATATGCCGGCGAGGCCGTCCGCGCGCTTTCTATGGAAGGCCGCATGACGTTGTGCAACCTGAGCATCGAAAGCGGCGCGCGTGCCGGAATGGTGGCTCCCGACGAGACTACGTTCGCTTACGTCAAGGGCCGCACGAATGCGCCCAAGGGCGCCGGCTGGGAAAAGGCTGTCGCCTACTGGCGCACACTGCCCACGGAAGAGGGCGCCCACTTCGACAAGGAAGTTTCGCTCAACGGCGCGGAGTTGACACCATACGTCACATGGGGCACAAACCCGGGAATGGTATCGCCCATCACCGGACGCGTACCGAATCCCCAGGACGCCGCCAGCGAAGCGGAGAAGAGCGCTCTTGAGCGTGCTCTCAGCTACATGGCGCTGAAGCCCGGTACGCAACTCACCGACATCGCCATCGACCGCGTGTTCATCGGTTCTTGCACCAATGGACGACTTGACGATCTTCGGGCCGCCGCTCGCGTTCTGCGCGGCTACAAGATTCACCCGAAGGTTCACGCTATGATCGTTCCCGGATCGCAGGCGGTGAAGGCCGCCGCCGAGCAGGAAGGGCTGCATCGCATTTTCCTGGATGCCGGGGCGGAGTGGCGCGAATCGGGCTGCTCGATGTGTCTGGGGATGAACCCCGACATTTTGCAACCGGGCCAGCGTTGCGCCGCCACCAGCAACCGCAACTTCGAAGGACGCCAGGGCAAGGGCGGACGCACTCACCTCGTTAGTCCCGCCATGGCCGCCGCTGCCGCGGTCGCGGGACACTTTACCGACGTTCGCGTCTGGCAATTCAAGGATCAGGAAAAATGAAACCGTTGCGTGTACATAAAGGAATCACGGTGCCGATGCACAAGATCAACATCGATACCGACCAGATCATTCCCAAGCAGTTTCTCAAGCGCATCGAGCGCACGGGTTACGGCGATTTTCTTTTTTATGACTGGCGCTTCCGGCCCGACGGCAGCGAAGAGCCATCGTTTGTGCTCAATCACCCGGTCTACCGCAAGGGCAGCATCTTGATCGGCGGGCGAAATTTCGGCTGCGGATCGTCACGCGAGCACGCACCATGGGCGCTTTCCGATTTTGGTTTCCGCATCGTGATTGCGCCGTCGTTCGCCGACATCTTTTTCAATAATTGCGCCAAGAACGGCATGCTAACGGTAATTCTCAGCGAGGAGCAGGTCGCGGAACTGGCGCGCCGGGCACAGGAAAAGCCCGGTCACGAACTGACCGTCGATCTGGAAAACCAGACGGTTTCCGACGATCAGGGCTTTCGCGCCGCGTTCACAATCGACCCTTTCAAACGCCATTGCCTGCTGCACGGATTGGATGACATCAGCCTGACCCTGCAACACGAGGCGGAGATTGCCGCTTTCGAGAAGAAGCGCATTCAGTTCTGAGCAGTTGGCGTGATCGTATTCCGCGGGCCTCGAGAGGCGCCCGTTTCTATTGCCGATTACAAACCATCGTGGCCAGGCTTCTCGCCAGATTTATGACGCCGGCTCAAGCGGGGTGCGGCAAATGTCGGAGAGATGCTGGTGCACCAGGGTTAGTTTGCCCTCGGAGTCAATCAGGAACACGTGTGTGCCGCGGCCGTCGAGCACGCTTCGGTTGTACCGTTTCCCGCGAACCGGATCCTCCAGGCTTTTGGCAAACGAACGATAGGTGTGGGAGGCTACGGCCACATTCTCGGCGAGAAATTGCACTTCGATGGGTGAGGTGATTTCGGCGTGGAAGTGGGTGAAGGGTTTGAAGTATTCGCGCTCCAAACGAGCGGCCGCCACCTGCCCCAACTCGGCGCGCTGATTAAATGGATTGAACGTTGTGGCCTCGTAGGCGTACATCTTCACCAACTCACCGGGTTTTTGGTCGGACATGGCTCCAAAATATCGGCGCACAGCTGCTTGTATTTGTTCTGCCGTGATCTTTGTGGTCACACGCACCTCCGCGGCGAGCGGCTCATTTCGCATGCAGACAGAGTACTGCATTCTATCCGGTTTGCAATAGTACCGAGGTGACGAACTGGCTGCAGGTTAGCAGCCTGCTCTCATGCCGGCGGAAGTCGCTGCCCCATCGCCGCGCGACGGGGGTGAATCAGGCTGTCTTTGAGACGAGTGAGGGCTCGAACAATTCTTGAATCTGCTCGATTTGCTGCTCGGAGACAGTCGGATCGAGGCTACGAGTGCGTCCCTCCAGCGCTGCCAGCATTCGCCGAACATTTTCGCCGTTGGTGGCGAGAATCTCCCGCCAAATCGCGGGATCGTTCAAAGCCAAGCACGTTGTCTCGGACGGGCCGTCGCACCGAATCCGGTTGCAATTTCCGTCGCTCTCATCGGTGCGCGTTGTGCTCAGCGCGGTGTTGGCCAGCGCAACCGACAGCGCCTCCGGCAACCTCGCGGCCAAAGCGAGCACCGCATCATGCTCTTCAGGAGTCATGCAGTTGCAGGCCCAGGTTTTCACCAGATCGTTGACTCTTTCTTCAACGATTGCTTCGAACCACCGGCGCGCAGTTTGCTGAATACGTTTCACCATCGGTTTTCCGATCACAGGAAATACTGCCGGGGGGGGCGCTGGATACAAATCCTATAGAATCCTGCGCTGTCGTCAAATTACCCCGGTAACATTACGGCTCGAGTGACTTCCGAATTCGTGAGTTCAGAGCCGGTAATGCCGGGGCATCGCCATCTCGGCAATGCGCAACCTCACTCGCCGGGGTTGCCGATCAGGAAGCGGCGATTCTTGAACGAGACGAAAAATCACATAGCATCCGCGGTTTTGCCGTAGCTGCTTCGCATATACCTTTCGCGTCCAACTCAGGACAGCTTTGAGATCAGCGATGCCGTCCGGAACGACTGCTGGATTCGTTCGAGTTGCTGCTCGGAAAGCGCGGAGCACAGGCTGCCGATTTGTCGCTGAATTTCCTCCAGTGCTCGCCGGATGTTGTCGCCGTTGGTGGCGAGGATGTCGCGCCAGACGACAGGATCGCTCTTGGCCAGGCGCGTCATGTCACGCAAGCCGCCGCCGTAGGGAACACGGCTGTAGCCGCCATCACGTGCATCCAGTCTGAGTTCGCCGAGCACGGTGTTGGCCAGCGCGATTGACAAGAGCTGCGGCAGGTGACTGGTGAAAGCGAGCACTAGGTCGTGCTCTTCGGGCGTCATGCAGATGGGCGAGGCCCCAATTTTGCGGATCAACTCCATCCAGCCGGTGTGCAGGGAAGTGGAGGCATGCGAATCGATAGGCGTGAACACCCACTTTGCCCCGTGAAACAGGTAGGGATCGGCTTGCTCGATGCCAGAACGCTCTTTGCCCGAAACCGGATGGCTGGGCAGGAATCGCCGATGCGCCAACGCGGCGGCGGGGTCTCCTGGCGCGGTTGCAGTTGCCGGGGCGGAGAACACGCGCTTGGCTTGGGCGACGATTTCGACCTTGGTACTGCCCGTATCGGTGACGAGCGCACCGGCCGGAGCGTATTGGGCGACCACCGGCAACAGGGCAAGAATCGAGGAAATCGGAGTCGCGAGCACGATCACGTCGGCATCTTGGACGGCGCTCTCGACGGCGGGCACCGCGATGTCAATCGCTCCCAACCGGACCGCCTTTTCCAAGACTTCCGGCGCGTCGCTGCCGATGATTTGGCCGCGAAACCCCGTACTCCGCAGAGCGGAGCCTAGCGATCCGCCGATCAACCCGCAGCCGACAATCGTGATCCTACTGATTTGCATGCATGCTCTCGCGCCGCTGTAGTGCGTTTCGGAGAGGCGCGGACGCCCGCACCTGCACCCTGCGCACCGGCTCAGCCAAGCCTCTCATTAGCTTTGCGAACTCAGCGATGTTGAGAGACTGTGCTCCATCAGACAGCGCATTTTCCGGATGCGGATGTACTTCGAGCAGAAGTCCATCGGCCCCGGCTGCAAGTGCGGCTCGCGAGAGGGCTGGCACCAGATCGCGTCTGCCGGCGGCGTGCGAAGGATCGGCCAGCACGGGAAGATGCGTAAGTTGCCTGGCCAGCGCGACCGCGCCGATGTCGAACGTGTTGCGCATCTCCGTGCCGGAGCCCTTGATGCCGCGTTCGCACAGAATCACGTTGGAATTTCCGCCCGCTAGCAGATATTCGGCCGCCAGTAGCCATTCCTCGACGGTGACCGCTGGATTGCGCTTGAGTAATACGGGCTTGTCAACGGTTGCAAGTCGGCGAAGCAAGGCGAAGTTCTGCATGTTCCGCGCTCCCACCTGCAACACATCGGCGTATTCGCAGACGATCTCGACGTCGTCGGTGCTCAGCACTTCGGTCACGATCGGCAGGCCGGTTTCTTCGCGGGCTTCGGCCAGTAGTTTCAGGCCCTTCACGCCCAGTCCCTGGAACTCATACGGCGATGTGCGGGGCTTGTACGCGCCTCCGCGCAGCATGGTGGCGCCGCCGTCCCGCACTCCGCGGGCCGCAGCCATCAACTGTTCGCGCGATTCCACCGAACACGGCCCGGCGATCACAACCGCCGTCTCTCCGCCGATCTCGACGTCGCCGACCCTGACAATGGTCCGGTGCTTCCGAGATTGTATGGAAGCAAGCTTGAAACGATGAGTCACGTTGATGAGAGAGTCCACCGCCGGCAGCAGGCGCAGAGTTTTGTCATCGTCGCCATCGAGTTTGGACTGATTCGTCACCACCACGATGCGGCTCGCTTCCCGCACAACATGGGCCTGAATACCGCGATTCTGGAGGGTGGAGACAACTCGCATGACATCCTCGCGTGTTGCCGTATTCCGCATGCTGACCAACATGATGACTCTCTCCCTTATTTGTGCAGTTCCCGGCTGGTGTTGCAGGACCCGAGATACCTTAATTCCGCATTCATCGCGTGCAACGGCTCGACCACGCAGGCTTCCAGTTTTTGCTTTGAGGCCGCGACATCAAGGAAGAACCGGTACTGCCAAGGCGTGCCCTTGATTGGACGGCTTACGAGGCTCAGTAAATCAATTTGAGAGTTGGCGAACGGCGCCAGTGCGTGATAGAGCGACCCGGGCCGGTTCGGAATCGTCAGCGCGATCGTCGAGGTCGTGTTATCGGCGTGTATTTTCACCGCGGGCGACAGCAGGGCGAAGCGCGTGAAGTTATTGCAAAAGTCTTCGATATGCTCCAGCAGGATCGAACCGCCATAGAGTTCGGCCGCTTCGCTGCCGGCTATGGCTGCTCGCGAACGGTCGCCGGCGTTGATCACCGCCTGCACGCTTCCCGCAGTATCATCGGCCACCTTGCGTGTGATATGCGGGTGGTTAGCGAAGAAGCGTTCGCACTGCGCCAGGGCGACCGGGTGCGATTCAACCTCGCGAAGATCCTCAAACTTCGCTCCCGGAACGGCGATCAGGCAATGCGAAATCTGGAGAACGGTCTCATCGATGATGCTCAGTCCGGCATCGTAGAGCAGGTCGTAACATTGATAGACGGTTCCCGCCAGAGTGTTTTCCAGAGGGGCCACGATGAAGTCGGCGCGGCTTTCGCGGATGGCGCTGAATAGAGTCTCGAAATCCCGGCATTCGACGGGAACGGCGCCGGCGGGAAACAGGCGGCGAATCGCGGTTTCGCTGAACGCTCCGCGGCGTCCCTGGAAGGCGACTCGCGGCGAACTTGAACCAGTAACGGTTGGGGCGCCGGCCTTGGTGGAGGAGTCGCTCACGCCCGGTCCTCCTGGATGCGTCGCGACTCACGGATGATGCTGCGGAAGATGGCTGCCACGCTTCGGGTATCGAGCGGACCCTGGTTTTGCACACGCAACCGCCGGAGAACCTCCGCTTCGCGGGTGCCGTCGAGCACCGGTATTCTGTGTTCCCGCTTGAGTTTGCCAATATCCTCGACGAGGCGAGCGCGCTGGTTCAGCAAATCGAGCAATCTCTGGTCAATTTCGTCGATCTCCGCGCGCCGTTGCCATATCTTTGGTGTCATGCGCCGTCTCCTCTCAAGCTTTTTTCTGATCATGGGCCAAAATAAAAAGCCGCGACCTTTTGAGTCGCGGCTTTCGAAGCTTTGCTGGTTTGGAACTTTTTAGGTTTCAGTCACCCCAGCACACAAGCCTCGGTCGGCCGCCACTCTAAAGTAGTAGCGGTAAGCGTATCCGAAGCTAAATCGAAAAGTGTGCATAGACGAAACCGTCCAACTGGACATCAATAAAATTAGCGGCATTCTCGCAGGAAGTCAACTACCGAAAAGTGTTACCGCGGAGTGTTACGAGTGGATTAAGGAAATTGCCGACGTGCTGCTCTCGTCTCCGGCAATTCTTTCAGCCGCGCATCCGGCCTAAAACAGAGATAAAATACATTCACTCATTACGGATATGCGCGCCGTTGCGCGGATTCCTGATTCAATCGCAACCAGTTATGAAGATACAACAAATATAACTTTGACTAATTTGACAGGGCATAAGAGATTCAATGGATAAGGTTAAGGTTCTGCCGTCTGCTGAGGCAGGATTTTCCCATTCCATCAGGCTCTGTGCCACCTGACAATCCTGCCGACGCATAGCGCGTCGTTTCTGGTGTTGATTTCAAACGAATCGTAAGGCGAATGAGTGATGGAAAAAAAAGATCTCAAACACCGAAGCCGGGCTCTTACCGAAGGTTCTCATCGTGCCCCTGCTCGCGCCATGTTCAAAGCGGTGGGCTTTGGCGACGATGACCTGCGCAAGCCCTTGGTTGCAATTGCCAACACCTGGACCGAGATCGGTCCATGCAACTTCCATCTTCGCGAGCTCGCGGCAGCCGTAAAGGAAGGTGTCCGCGCCGCCGGTGGCACGCCGATGGAGTTCAACACCATTTCCGTCAACGATGGCATCACCATGGGGACGGAAGGAATGAAGGCCTCGCTGATCAGCCGCGAAGTGATCGCCGATTCCATCGAGTTGGTGGCCGGCGGCCACATGTTCGACGCGGTGGTGGCGCTCTCCAGTTGCGATAAGACGATACCTGGGACGGTGATGGCGCTGGCGCGTCTCGATGTTCCTTCTCTCATGCTCTATGGCGGATCGATTGCGCCGGGGCAGTTTCACGGACGCTCGGTTTCCATTCAAGACGTGTTCGAGGCGGTCGGCGCGAATGCCAAAGGCATCATGTCCGACTCGGATCTAAAGGACATGGAAGACCATGCCTGTCCGGGGCCGGGTGCGTGCGGTGGGCAGTTCACGGCCAACACAATGGCTACGGCGTGCGAGTTTCTCGGAATCTCACCACTTGGCAGCAACAGCATTGCCGCCATGGCCGAGCAGAAAAGGAAGGCAGCCTACGACGCCGGCGTGCAAGTGATGGAATTGCTCAGGCAGGACATTCGCCCGTCGCGGATACTCACTCTGGACGCCTTCAGGAATGCCGCCGCCAGCGTTTCCGCTTCGGGAGGCTCAAGCAATGCGGTGCTTCATCTGCTGGCGATTGCCCACGAAGTTGGCGTTCCGTTCACGCTTGAGGATCTCGACCGCATCTTTGCCAAGGTGCCGCTGCTTTGCGATCTGAAGCCGGGCGGACGTTACATGGCAACCGATTACGCTGCTGCGGGCGGTTCCCGCGTGCTCGCCAAGCGTTTGTCGGACCTCGGGGTGCTCAACCGCTCCGCCATGACCGCTACCGCGCACACCATCGGTGAAGAAGCCGACAAAGCGCAGGAAACGCCCGGGCAGGCCGTGATCCGTACGCCAGACAAGGCGCTGAAGCCCTCCGGCGGACTTGCGATTCTCAAGGGCAATCTTGCTCCGGAAGGCTGCGTAGTCAAACTTGTCGGGCATGATCGCCTTCAGCATCGCGGCCCGGCGCGTGTTTTCGAATCGGAAGAGCAGGCCTTCGAAGCGGTTCAGAAAGGAAAGATCAATTCCGGCGATGTGATCGTAATCCGCAACGAGGGTCCGCGCGGCGGCCCGGGAATGCGTGAGATGCTGGCGGTGACCGGGGCGATTGCCGGCACGCCTTTGACGAAGGAAGTTGCATTGATCACCGACGGCCGTTTTTCCGGTGCCACGTACGGTTTCATGGTGGCGCATGTCGCGCCGGAAGCCGCCGCAGGCGGGCCGATCGCGGTAGTTCGGGAGGGTGATCCGATTCTGATCGATGTTTCGCGCAAAACCATTGCGGTGGAAATTCCGGAGGCGGAGTTGCAACGGCGATTGGCTGCCTGGAAGCCAGAGCCTCCGCGCTATCGATTCGGAGTTTATGCCAAGTACGCAGCCGCGGTTTCGTCCGCTTCCAAGGGCGCGGTGACACATGCGGGCCGCGAAGCGCAAACGGCTTCCGCGGTCAAGTGAGCGATATTTTCCCAATTGGCCGGGTGGAGGCAGCAAAAGGCTCATTCGAGTCGATGCCTCCGGCCGGCTGTCACAAATTACAACGAGGCGGAAAGGAACGGTACACATGGCAGAGATTTTCTATGACGATTCGGCTGACGTTTCATTGGTGAGAGCAGCTAAGGTTGCTATCGTCGGTTATGGCTCGCAGGGCAGGGCGCACACGCTGAATCTGCGCGACAGCGGGGTTTCCGTGCAGGTCGGTCTTCCCGAAACCAGCCGCTCGCGTCAGCGCGTGAAGGACGACGGCGTCACCGTCGATACGGTTGCCAAGGTGGCGGCCTGGGCCAATGCGATCATGATTCTGGCGCCGGACACCGATCAGGCGCGAATTTACGAGGAGTCCATCAAGGCGAATCTGAAACCGGGCAAGACCCTTATGTTCGCTCACGGTTTCAACATCCGTTACGGCTGCATTAAGCCGCCTAAAGATATCGACGTCAGCATGGTGGCGCCAAAAGCTCCAGGCCACCGCGTGCGCGAGGTCTACGAAGAAGGCGGCGGCACGCCGGTGCTGATCGCTGTTGAGCAGGACGCCAGCGGCAAGGCTTTCCAATTCGCGCTTTCCTACGCCAAAGCTCTGGGTGGAACCAGGGCCGGTGCACTTACGACGACGTTTACCGAAGAGACGGAAACGGACCTGTTCGGCGAGCAGACCGTGCTCTGCGGCGGCGTTTCAGCCCTGGTCCAAGCTGGTTTTGAAACGCTGGTCGAAGCCGGATACCAACCGGAATCCGCGTATTTCGAATGCATGCATGAGCTGAAGCTGATCGTCGATCTCATGTATCGCGGCGGCCTGAACTTCATGCGCTACTCGGTCAGCGATACCGCCGAGTATGGGGATTATGTTGCCGGCAAGCGGATCATTACCCCTGAGACGAAGAAGGAGATGAAGAAGATTCTGGCCGAAATCCAGAATGGCAGCTTCGCCAAACAGTGGATCGACGAGAACAAGAACGGGCGTCCGTGGTTTACCGGTGAGCGCGAAAGACAGCGTACGCACGTGATAGAAACCGTGGGCGAGAAGCTGCGCGAGAAAATGGGTTTTCTGGAAGAGTGGAAGCCGACGTCATCGGATTCCGCGCCGGTTGCCACGAAGAAGTAGAGCTGATCGGCTTATGTTGCCGCGCGGCAAACAGAAGAAACCGTGGGTTGCGGTTCCGTGCCAACGGACACGCGCCCACGGTCTTTTGAGGTCACGCCGTTGGGCGTCTTGCCGGGGCCTTCACTACTTGGTAAACCGTGGCGGCCAGCGTACACTTGAATCAGCAATCTGCTAAGTTCCCCAGACTCCGTGAATTCGAAAACCCGGATTGCCGACGACTCCGGCGAATTCGCTCATGGTCGTATGGATGCAGGTCGAGGCCGGGATCTTGCTAAAGCGGAACGCCGGCGTGAGAGTCTTGCAATCGAAGGGACCGGGAAGCTCATCCGTGTACTTAGACCCGGATTCGTGGAAGGTATGTCCGGCAAAGTAGCCGGGCTTTCAGACCGGCGATGATCGTGCCGGATACACTGCTTCTGAATCTGCTCTAGTATTGAATAGAGGTATTCTCAAACTTTGCAATCCAGCCTAAGCATAGCTGCTCGAACCGCAATTATCATCGGCCTCTCTTGTCTGTTCTTCATGGCGCAGCGTTTCTGGCTGAGCCGGGCCAATCGCGTCATCGACCGCATGGGCTCGCCGCGATGGCGACGCTGGTGCCGGGGGATGGTGATTGCGGTTCTCAGTTTCGTCATCGTGAGCTTCGCGGGCCGGATCTTTTTTCGCAATTTTCCTGGAATCGGCTTGCTTTCCTGGGGTATGGGCTTAGCGCAGCTATGGCTGTTCGCATCAGCGATGGCTTACCTGGCGGTGAAACTGGTGCGTGTGTTGGAGTGGTTCTGGGGGTTGATCCCGGCGCCGCGCACCCAGGTGTTGGCGCCCGCGGCGGCGGGAGAGTTCGATGCTCCAGTGGGCGGCGAGAGCGGCACCAGAGCTGATGTAGTCGACGCACCCGTGGACACCGAACGCAGAAAATTGTTTAAGTATGCGGCCGCGATGGCGGCATGCGTTCCATTTGGAGCCAGCATTTATGGCTTTGCCAGCGAACGCCTGCACTACACCGTGCATCGCGTCGAGCTGCCGATTCATAATCTGCCGGCGCTGCTGGACGGATTGCGAATCGTCCAGTTGAGTGACATTCACATCGGCGATTTCATGCCGCCCGAAGAGGTGCGCCGTGCGGTCACCATGGCCAACGAGTTACAGGCCGATGTGGCGATGCTGACCGGCGACTACGTTACCGGCAGCCGTGATCCGCTGGAGGCCTGCGCTGCGGAACTCGGTCAATTGCGCGCGCCCCTGGGCGTCTGGGCCTGCAATGGGAACCATGAGATCTACGCCGGGATCGAAGATGAGACCGCAGGGGTTTTCCTCCGCCATGGCATGCGATTGTTGCAGCAGCAAAACGTCGAGCTGCAGTGGCGCGGAGCAAAATTCAACCTGATCGGGGTCGATTACCAGAGGGAGTTCGTGGGCCTCAGAGCCAGAGCCCCGATGCTGCCTGGAGTCGAATCGCTGCTGCGGCGCGATGTTCCCAATATTCTGCTTTCGCACAACCCTAATAGCTTCCCCAAGGCCGCCGAACTCGGCATCGAGCTGAGCCTTGCGGGGCATACACACGGCGGGCAGATCCAGATTGAAATTGTGGATCACCGCTGGAGCCCGGCACGCTTCATGACCAGCTATGTCGCTGGGTTGTACCAGCTTCCCATGGCGACCGTTCCGCAAGGTCCTGGAGCCACCGCGAGCAAGGCGTGCCTCTACGTTAACCGCGGATTGGGAACAATCGGCATTCCCGCCCGGTTCGGTGTCAAGCCGGAGATCTCGTTATTGACCCTGCGTTCCGCCTGATGCGGACCCGCCTTTCGCGAAAGTGCATGTCGAGTGAAGCACCGCGATTGCCCGCCCTCCTGTTATGCTTTTTCTGTGACGGACTCTAACTGGGATAGTTACGCTCGGGTAAATGCCGGTGAGCGCTATCGAGCGCAATCGGCGGCAATTGGATCGCAAGCGACTCAGGCGATCGTGGACGAAGCGCGAATCGCGCCCGGTTTGCGCGTGCTCGACGTGGCATGCGGTTCGGGAGAGCCCTCGATCTCGATCGCCGCGTTGATGCGCGAGAGCGGGCACGTGGTCGGGATCGACCTGGCAGCGACACCCTTGCAGGTTGCTCGCGAACGTGCCGGTGCTCGCCGCCTTACCAATACGGAATTTCTCCAGGCAGACGTGCAGCAGCTTCCGTTTACGGACTGCACCTTTGATCGCGTGGTGAGCCGGCTGGGAGTGATGTTCTTTCCCAGCCTGGAGACCGCTTTGCGCGAGATGTACCGCGTGTTGAAGCCCGGCGGCCGCACCAGCCATCTGGCCTGGGGCTCGATGCAGCAGCCCTATTTTCAATCGACCATCGGGACCGTGCTCAGGCTCTTGCCGGACCTCAGGGTGCCCGCATCGGCCAAGGCAATGTTTCGGTTCGGCGAGCCAGGCGTGCTCGCGGCAGCTTTCAAGCAGGCCGGATTTACGAAGGTTGAGGAGAGAGTGCAGAAGGTCGCGTGGAACTGGCCGGGCACTCCCGAGGAATTATGGGCGTACTTTCAGGATGTGACCATCCCCTTCAAGCCCGTGCTGCAAGCAATTCCGGCGGATCGCCCAGACATCCACGCTGCAGTGCTTGACGCTCTGCGGGCTCACTCTGACGGCAAACAGGTCAACTTCCAGGCCGAGATCGTGCTCGCCTCGGCTTCGCGGTAGACGCGGCGCGAAGCTTCGCGGGAACGGGAATAGGGGTCGCGTCGGCCCCCATTCCCTCAGGTGTTCACAGTTGCGTGCACACTGCTTTGGTTTCCGTGTACATCTCCAGGACATCGTGCCCCATCTCGCGTCCCCAGCCCGACTGCTTGTAGCCGCCGAAGGGCAGAGCTGCGTCGAAGATGTTGTAGCAGTTGATCCAAACGGTGCCGGCGCGCAACTCCGAGGCAATCCGATTTGCCTTGCTGATATCGCGTGTCCAAACACCGGCCGCCAAGCCGTAAACGGTATCGTTGGCGCGAGGCAGAATCTCCTCGTCCTTGTGGAACGGCATGGCCGTCACCACCGGTCCGAAGATTTCCTCCTGCACGACTTTCATGTTTTCGGTGGTATTCACCAATACCGTAGGCTCAACGAAGTAGCCTTTCTCGCCCATACGTTTGCCGCCGCATAAGGCTGTGGCGCCTTCGGCCCGGCCGGCGTCAAGATATCCGGTTACGCGGTTCAACTGCTCTTCCGAGACTAGCGGCCCCATCTGCGAATCCTGACTAAACCCGGGCCCCAGTTTGATCTTCTTGGCGCGTTGGGTGATGCCATCGACGACCTTGTCGAAGACCTTGTCCTCGACATAGAGCCGCGATCCGGCACAGCAGCATTGGCCATGGTTGAAGAAGATCGCACTCGCCGCGCCGGGAATGGCAGCCTCCATATCCGCATCGGCATAGACGATGTTGGGCGACTTGCCTCCTAACTCCAGCGAGACCTTCTTGAGATTTCCGGCTGCGGCCTGCACGATCAGCTTGCCGACCTCGGTCGAACCGGTAAAGGCTATCTTGTCCACCTCGTCGTGAGCGGCGAGCGCCGCGCCCGCTGTTTCGCCGTAGCCGGGGACGACGTTGACGACGCCATCGGGGAATCCAGCTTCCTGAATCAGCTCTGCCAGCCGCAGGGCCGTGAGCGGTGTCTGTTCGGCGGGCTTGAGTACGACGCAGCAACCGGTGGTGAGGGCCGGACCAAGCTTCCAGGCGGCCATCAGCAGCGGAAAGTTCCAGGGAATGATCTGTCCGACCACTCCGATAGGTTCGCGCACCGTGTAGGCCAGGTACCGCGCGCCGGGGGTGTAAGGAACAGATATCGGGATGGTGTTGCCCTCGATCTTGGTGGCCCATCCGGCCATATAACGGAACAGGTCGGCGGCCAAGGGCACATCGGCGGCGCGCGCGACGGCCAAAGGCTTGCCATTGTCCAGACTCTCCAGCTGAGCGAGTTCTTCAAGGTTCTGCTCGACCAGGTCGCCGAGTTTCCAGATGAGGCGACCGCGCTCGGATGGAGTCATTTTGCGCCAGGGCCCGCTGTCAAACGCGATGCGAGCAGCCTTGACGGCGCGGTTGATGTCCTCCCACCCGCCTTCGGCGATCTGGGCCAGCACTTGGCCGGTGGAAGGGTCGTAGGTTGGAAACGTTTTGCCCGAGGCGGAATCGCGAAAGCGACCGCCAATAAACATCTGCCGTGGCGTGGAGACGAACCCCGCCACTCGTGGGTCGGGGTTATATGATGCTGCAACTGACATGGGGTCCCTCCTCGTTGGGAGTTGGGTCAGACGCCAACAAATGCCGCGGGGTCTCCGGACATTGCTGGGACTTTGGGAGCCAATCGGACTGGTAGATGGAACGCCCGTACGATCCGGGCTAACGGCTTTGACTCGATACCCATATGTGGATGCCCAACTGCCATTGACAGTTGCGCGGCACCGAAACAAACACTTCGCGGCGCGGCCGGTTCAGAGTAGGCGTATCCCGGAGCTATCGTTTTTCTACCCGTATGCCACGTTACCTCAAGCACGCCAGCACCCAGGTTAGCGCCGAACGGTCGGCGCGGAACCGGGGCACCGAGCTGCTGGTGGGGACTCGGTCGCGGTGTGACATGAGGGTCGATACAATGGGTAGAGTGGGCGAGCGCAAGGCCAATTAAACCATTGGTGTTTCGACGCAGGGAGGAGTTATGGCATACGACGTGGCCGCCGACGCACGCGCGGCGCGAGCAGCCGCACGAGTGTTGGCCAATGTGACTTCGGAGAAGAAGAACACCGTGTTGGTCCGGATGGCTTGTGCCCTGGAGTCTGCCTGGCCGGAGCTCGCGCGGGCGAATGCGCTGGATGTCTCAGAGGCTGAGGCGGCCGCGGCAGCTGGAGCTCTGAAGAGCTCGCTGGTGGAGCGCCTGCGGCTCTCGGAAGACAAGCTGAGGCAGATGGTGGCAAGCGTGCGCGAGGTCGAGGCGCTGCCGGATCCGGTTGGGCAGGTGCGCCTGCACAGGCTGCTCGACGATGGACTGGAGCTGAAGAAAGTGACATTCCCCTTCGGGGTGGTGGCCGCCATCGTTGAATCGCGTCCGGATGCGGTGGTGCAGCTTGCAGCGCTGGCCGTGAAGTCGGGGAACGCGCTGATGATCAAGGCTGGCGTGGAAGCAACTCGCACCTCGCAGTGCGCCGTTGACGCGATGGCGGGAGCGATCGCTGAAGAAGGAATTCCGGCCGCCGCGCTGACATTGGTGAAGGGTCGCGATGCAGTGCGGCAACTGCTGCGTCTGAATGAATGGATCGACTTGGTTGTGCCACGCGGAGGCGCCGAACTGGTGCGCTACGTGATGGAGAACTCGACCATCCCGGTTCTCGGCCATGCCGACGGAGTGTGCCACATTTTCATCGACCGCAACGCGGATCAGGAGATGGCATTGGACGTTGTGCTGGACTCAAAGGTTCAGGCTCCGAGCGTTTGCAATGCCGTGGAAACGGTGCTGATAGACGAGGCCATTGCCGGGGACTTTCTGCCGCGTCTGGTCTGCCATTTGAAACCGGCTGGGGTGAAGCTGCTCGGCTGCCGCAGGTCGGTCGAATTAGCCAAGGGCGAGATCGTGGAAATCGCGCCGGAGGCCTGGCACACTGAGTACGGAGACCTGACGCTGGCAATCCGGGTCGTCGCCGGCCTGGAAGAGGCCATCGAGCACATCGAGACCTTCGGTTCGCGCCACACCGACTGCATCATCACCCGCGACCGGCAGTCAGCCGAACGCTTTCTGAGTTCGGTTGACTCAGCGAATGTCTTCCATAACGTCTCCACGCGCTTTTCGGACGGGTTCCGTTATGGCTTCGGCGCGGAGGTCGGGATCAGTACCGGAAAGCTGCATGCGCGGGGACCAGTCGGCCTCGATGGCTTGGTCACATATAAGTATCAGCTCAGCGGCAGGGGGCAACTGGTTCGCGATTATGTAGGCAAGGACGCTAAGCCGTTCAAGCACGCGCGCATGCCTGGGGGCTAGCTGCTTCCGAGGTCTTCACCAGTTTGTGGTGGTAGTTCCCGTTTTGGGCGTAAGTTGCGCAAACGCCTGTTAGCGGCAGCGATAGCCAAGTATCATTTGCTGCTGTCATCCCGAGCGGAGCGAAGCGAAGTCGAGGGACCCCTATGGCCGTAATCAACAGGCGCTTCGACGTATACATCGTCGCCAGCATATCCGGTACGCTTTACGTTGGCGTAAGTAACAATCTTCTCAAGCGGATCTGGCAACACAAGCAAGGCGAGACGGAGGGATTTACCAAACGATACGAAGTGAATCGTCTCATTTACGTCGAGAGCTTCGATGACATCCGCACCGCGATCAATCGGGAAAAGCAACTGAAGGGCTGGTCGCGGCGCAAAAAGATTTGGCTCATCGAGCATGTAAATGTAAGGTGGGAGGATCTGAGCCGAGGGTGGTATGACGATAGGGGTCCTTCGACTCCGTTCGGCACTGCCGAACTCCGCTCAGGATGACACTGCAAGCTGTTATGGGGGTGGCTGTAGATTCTCAAGAGGTTGTACCCGGATCGGCGCGGCTGATGGGCGGCTTGTAGTTGAGGCTACCATGAGGTCGGGCGAAGTTGTAGTAGGCGTTCCAGGGTTGCAAGTGCTGATTGCGTTGCTGGGAGTCTTGCCAGTGTTTGGCGTAGGCCCACTCGCGCAGGGCGGTCTGGATGAAGCGTTCGGCTTTGCCGTTGGTCTGGGGGGAGTAGGGTTTGGTGCGGTGAT
>JBEKQP010000049.1:0-25462 GCA_049519595.1 Candidatus Korobacteraceae bacterium
GCCGCGGATTGACCAGTCATAGAAACCTTCTTTCGCAAAATAAATTCACATCCGTCCGGTTCAGCCACCGCCAACCTCGGCTCTGGCCGCCCTCCCGAACCGCTCCACCCCGGGCGCGGGCACTCTCTCATCCCGGTAACGGCGGGCCGTTGCCGGACCCCGACTTCTGCCTGGCTTTTGACGAGTTCTAAATTGCCAGTATGAATACCAGTATGAACAGACGACGTAGTAACGTCAAAATTTATAAAACTTAGCCCCGGATCTGGAATAGCCGGTCCCGTTTTGCTGCCAGTCGGCGACAAGTGCGCATTATCGGACACTGAGTTGCCGAACATGGCGTGCAAATATGCGCAAAAGAGCGCCAATCCCCAGCGCCAACGTTACGCTTGCGTGCCGGGCCAAGATCAACGAAACTGAGGAGTTCCGCCTGCAATCATTTACGGAGGAAGACAATGCGTAAGCTTCTGCTCGCCTGCTTTGCCATCGTTGCTCTCTCTGTTTCCGCCGCTTTTGCCCAGGAAACAGGCAAGTCTGCTCAACCCGGCGCGACTACCATTCAGCTGCCTCAGCCCAGCAAGTCGGGTGGCATGGCGCTGACGGAAGCACTCGCACGCCGCCGTTCAACGCGAACGTTTACCGCCAAAGCACTGACTCAGGCTGAGATCTCGCAACTGCTATGGGCGGCACAGGGAATCACCGACGACAAGGGCCACCGGACGGCGCCCTCGGCTTCGGCGCAGTACTACATACATGTTTATCTGGCTTCTGCTGACGGTTTCTTCGAATACATCCCAAGCGGTCACCAGCTTAAGAAGCTCCAATCGCAAGATCTGCGGGCTAAACTTTCCGTGCAGCCATCGGTCAAGTCCGCTCCAATTGTGCTCGTGATTACGGGCGAGTACGAGCGTGCGGTGGCGAAAGCCGGAGCCGATAAGGGCCCGCGCCTGGTCGCCTTGGAAGCCGGTCACGTTGCACAGAACGTGCTGCTGCAAGCGACAGCCTTAGGACTCGGCGCTGTCCCCGTGGCCGGATTCGAGCCAAAGGACGCCCAGCAGGCAGCCTCGTTGCCCGCGCAGCACACTCCTATTTACCTCATGCCGATCGGGCGCATTGACTAAATGAGAATGCTAGAGCCGTTTGGTAATCGTAAGAGCCTGCGGAAAGCGGCGACGCGTTTCCCGCAGGCTCTTACGAGTGCATCCTGAGGCGGCGCCAAGTACGCTGCAACGCAGAGCTATCGCAGGCCGGAAGCTGGCGTGCTTGCGCCATCTACTGCCCGGCGGAGCGCCGCCCGCGCAAGCAAGCGTGTGGAATCGAGCGTCGGCAGTGGTGAATTCGAGTCGTTCATGATCAGCGGGATCTCGGTGCAGCCGAGTACGACAGCGTCGCAGCCCTCATCTTTCATCCGTCCGATGACCCGCTGAAAGGTAGCGATCGCCTCGGGCCTGAAGAGACCGCGAACCAACTCATCCATGATGATGTGATTGGTTTCTTCGCGTTCGGTGGCGTTCGGGCGTACAAACCCAAGTCCGTGCGCTGTGAGCTTTTCCGGATACACCTCGCTCTCGACGAGCCAACGAGTTCCGGTCAGGCCGAGGCATCGGAACCCGCTGTTGACGGCCTGGGCGGCAACAACCTCGGCGATGTGCAGCCATGGCAGTGGTGATCGCGGTTCAACGCAAGCAAGCGCCTGATGGATGGTGTTGTCGGGGCAGATCAAGAAATCGGCACCGATTTTCGCGAGCTTGTTTGCGGAGGAGAGCATCAGTTCGCCTACGCCATGCCAGTCGTCGTGATCGAGGCATTTCACGTACTCGGCGAGAGAGTGTGTGTGCATCGAAACCTCGGGATGCGCGTGCGCGCCGAGAATCTGCGCGCCTTCAACGCAGATAGTCCGATAACAAAGAGCTGCGCCTTCGGCGGAGCAGGCAACAATACCGATGTGCTGGGGCATGACCTGATTTTACAAAACGATGCGGATTTCGCGGGGAGAGAATCGTTTATCATTCTATTCAAGCTGAATGAGATTCTGAGTTCATGATCTGGCTTTCCCACGAACCTATGAGACTGCAAGGATAAGAGTGGGCAAGCTGCGGCTTCGGCGTGGATTCTATGCGTAGCCAATGGAGTTGTGTGTGAGCGGACCTAGCGTGGGGGTGTTAAAGAATAAAACCAACCAGACGGTCTATGCGATTCTGGCAGCGGTTTGCTTCTGTCATTTTCTAAATGACATGACGCAATCGATGATTTCTTCGTGCTATCCGATTCTCAAGGATCTCTACCACCTGGACTATTCGCAGGTAGGCTTGATCACGCTAACCTACCAGGCGATCGCCTCCTTGTTGCAACCAGTGGTCGGGTATTATACCGATCATCGGCCCCAGCCTTATTCCCTGCCGCTTGGAATGGGATTCACCCTGGTTGGCCTGTTGCTGCTTTCCAGGGCAACCAGCCTGCCTACGATTCTGTTTTCCATCGGGCTGGTCGGCGTAGGGTCATCGGTTTTTCATCCCGAGTCGGCGCGAGTGGCTCGGACGGCTTCGGGCGGAAAGCTTGGTCTGGCCCAGTCATTTTTCCAGGTGGGCGGCAATACGGGCTCCGCGCTTGGCCCCCTGCTGGCAGCGCTTCTGGTTATCCCGAGAGGACAGCACAGTATTGCGTGGTTTTCCGTCGCGATATTGGTTGCAATCATGGTGCTGACGTACGTGAGCGGGTGGTATCATTCGCACCGCACGGCCACGGCAGCATCGCTGGTGAAACAGCCGGCCATCCAATCGCCGCTGCCGCCAAGAAAAACTTTGATTGCGATTCTGATTCTGTTGAGCCTGCTGTTCTCGAAGTTCTTCTATCTTTCCAGCCTGTCCAGCTATTACATTTTTTACTTGATCACCAAGTTTCATCTCTCGGTACAGAACGCACAGATTTACCTGTTCGTTTTCCTGGGAGCAGTCGCGCTGGGAACTTTTGTCGGCGGTCCGATCGGTGACCGCATCGGCCGCAAGTATGTCATCTGGTTCTCGATCCTCGGGGTATTCCCGTTCACGCTGGCGCTGCCCTACGCGAATCTTTTCTGGACCGGCATTCTCACCGTATTCATTGGCCTGATTCTTGCGTCGGCATTCGCAGCGATCATTGTCTTTGCGCAGGAGCTGCTACCCAACAGGGTCGGCATGATTTCCGGGCTGTTCTTCGGATTCGCATTCGGCATGGCGGGCGTAGGCGCCGCAGTGCTGGGCAAGTTGGCCGATATGTTCAGCATCGGCTTCGTGTACCACATCTGCTCATTTCTGCCGCTGATTGGTCTGCTGGCCGCTTTTCTGCCGGACCTGCGAAAAGTTGCGATCGAGGGCGTGGCGAAAGTCGCTGCCGCTGAAGAACCGGTGGGTTAGGCTTGCCTGACACGAAACTGCTGAAGATTTGAGGTACCCGAATGACGGAGCCGGCCACCAGCGCGCTCAGAACGGAACCCGCGGCTTCCCACAACACTCCTTCGCTTGCGGGGCTATTCTTTTCGTTTCTGGGCCTGGGTGCCACGGCTTTTGGCGGCTTGGCCATGATGGTCTATGTCAAAGACATGGCGGTGCGCAAGGGTTGGATGGACAGCGAAACCTATAACGACGGCGCGGCCATGTGCCAAGCCCTACCGGGCGCGACGGTCATGATGGCGGTCGCTTACGTGGGACTAAAGACGCGGGGGATTCCGGGTGCATTGCTGTCGTATGTCGCCTTCGTCTTCCCTTGCTCCTGTGGCATGCTCTTCCTCTCTATCCTTTATGCCAAATCGCACACCCTGCCGCAGATTGTTTCCCTGTTATCAGGACTGCAAGTCGTAGTGGTCGCCATCATGGGCTACGCGACTTTCAAGTGGGGCAAAGAGGTCATGCGGAGTTACAAAGGGGCGATCATTTCGATTGCCGCGGCACTGCTGTTGATTTATGGCCTGGGCCCCATGGCGGTCATCGCGATCGCCGCATTGGCAGGGATGGCTCTGTTCCGCGAGATCCCTGCCGGGGACTCGACCTCCGCGCCCGCTGACGGTAAACACGGAATGCTGCTACAAGCATTGGCGCTGACGATTCTCGCTGTTTCTGGACTCGTCGCTCTCTATTTCATTGACAAGACACTGTTTCTGCTGGCGGCGACCATGATGAAGATCAACCTGTTCGCATTCGGCGGCGCAGCCGGTTCCATTCCCATGATGTTGCACGAGGTCGTCACCGTGAGGCACTGGGTCGACGGAAAGACGATGATGGACGCGCTCGCACTTAGCCAAGTCACTCCGGGACCCATCAGCACGAGCACGGCGTTTCTGGGCTACCTGATAGCTGGCCTGCCGGGCTCAGCGGTGGCGATCACGGGCTTTTACACGCCAAGCTTCATTCTGCTGATTATCATGACTCCCTATTTCAACCGGCTTAAGTCGTCCAAGGCTTTTCGCAAGGCGACCAGGGGCTTGATCAGCTCGTTTGCCGGGTTGCTCTTCTTCGTGACATTCACCTTTTTCAACGTGGTCCATTGGGATATGAAGCGATCGTTGCTGGCAATTGCGGCGGCCATTGCTCTGCACAAAGGAGTTCACGTAGCTTGGGTTGTGCTGGCTGGCGCCGCAATCTCGATTGCGATGATCTGACGGGTGTGATTCATTGGTTATCTCCCACCAAGGCGCTACCCTCAAGAAAGCCTCCCAGAACCGGATTCCAGAGCGCAAGTGTCCGTCATCACGTTTCAGCCGCCGCTCCATCACGGCTTGACCTCTTCTCCATCACGGTTCGATAGTCCCTTCATCACTGCACGATTCACGCAGACGTTCCCTAATAGAGACTGTTTCAATCAAGGAATGGTGTCTTCGTATCGATGGGTGATTACGCGCTGAATGAGTGGGGATAGGACTCATTGCGTGCAATCATACTGCCGGCACATTAGAAAAGGGGAGCGCCATGCACACTACCCTTCGCGAGAACCCGGACGCGACCGAACGAGCGTTCATCGATCAGGCAATCGCAAACCAAGACGGCCGTCCTGGAGCACTGTTGGGCATCCTGGAGGCTGTTCAGGATCGTAACCCTCGCAAATACCTTCCCATGGAAACGCTGCGATATGTCGCGGCGAAGACAGGGATTCCGCCTTCACAAGTATTCAGCGTTGCCACCTTCTATGCGCTGTTCAACCTGCAACCGCAGGGCGACAACACCATCTGCATTTGTCGCGGCACCGCCTGTCACACGCGCGGTTCGCGCGACCTGCTGGATAGCCTGCGGCTTGAGCTTGGCGTGGGGCAGCCAGATGAGTCTGGCGACTCCGCTGACTCCGATAAGCTGGCGATCACGACCACGGACCAGAGATTCACGGTGCGCACCGTCGCATGCTTTGGGCAATGCGCGCTGGCACCTGTGGTCGAAATCAACCACAACATCTGCGGCCATGTGAATGAGCACACGCTGCAGCGGCAAGTAAGAGCACTGGAACGGGAGAGTAAGTGATGCCTCCAATTCAAGATATCGGAGCCTTCAACGCCGTCCGGGAAGCAGGGCTTGCCAAGCTGTTGCCATCGATCCCGCGCGTAGGCGTTGGCATGGGAACGTGTGGCCGCGGCAATGGCGCCGAGGGTGTTTATCACGCTTTCGCCGATCTGATCTCGCGGACAGGCATGGATGTGCATCTGGCGAGTGTAGGCTGCTTCGGCGCTTGTTTTCAGGAGCCGCTGGTTAATGTCCGCCTGCCGGGCGGTCCGCTTCTGGTCCTGCGTCAAGTTCAGGTTGATGATGCGGCACGCCTGCTACATGATATTTCCACCGGAAACATTACTCCCGACCTCATTTATTGCAAGCTGGAGGAATGGGACCACATCACCTCAAGTATCAGGTACGGCCACGGATACCCCGAAGTACCTTTATGGAACGAAGTACCGTTTTTTAAGGGCCAGAAAAAGATTGTTCTGCGCAATTGCGGACTCATAAATCCTGACGACATCGAAGAATACATAGGGGTAGGCGGTTACCAGGCACTCTATAGCGTGCTCATCGATGGCCGGCCCGAGATGGTGATCGAACAGGTCAAGGCCGCGAAACTGCGCGGCCGCGGCGGCGCCGGATTCCTCACAGGCAACAAGTGGGATTTCCTGGCCAAGGCGAAGGCCGACCAGAAATACCTTATCTGCAACGCGGATGAGGGCGATCCCGGCGCGTACATGAACCGCAACGAGATCGAAAGCGATCCGCATTCACTGCTCGAGGGCATGCTCATCGGCGGTTACGCGATGGGTTCCAGCAAAGGCATCGTCTACGTTCGCGCCGAGTATCCGCTGGCAGTTCACCGCCTGCACCGGGCGATCGAGCAGGCTCGGGAATACGGCTTGCTCGGAAACAACGTTCTTGGTCGCGGCTTCAAGTTCGACATAGAAGTCGTCGAGGGCGCCGGAGCGTTCGTCTGCGGAGAAGAGACCGCACTGATCGCTTCACTGGAAGGTCAGGCGGGCAGGCCCCGTCCCCGTCCACCATTCCCCGCGCAAAAAGGGCTCTGGGGCAAGCCCACCAACATCAACAACGTCGAAACCTGGTACAACATTGCCCCAATCGTAAGTAAGGGGGCGGGATGGTTCAGTGAAACCGGCAGTGCTAAGAGCTCCGGAACCAAGGTGTTTTCGCTGGTCGGCAAAGTGCATAGCACCGGGCTGGTGGAGATGCCTCTGGGCACTCCACTGAAGACGTTCATCTACGACGTTGGCGAAGGTGGCAGCCATCCCGGCAGGGCGATCAAATCGGTTCAGACCGGTGGCCCATCGGGCGGCTGCATTCCGCGGGAAATGTTCGATACCCCAGTCGACTACGAAAGTCTGCAACAACTCGGGGCGATCATGGGCTCCGGCGGCATGGTTGTGCTGGACGAAGACAACTGCATGGTCGATGTCGCACGCTACTTCATCGAATTCACGCATTCGGAATCGTGCGGCAAGTGCGTTCCTTGCAGGGTCGGGCTGAACAAGTGCCTGCGTATTCTGACCGGCATTACAAAGGGCATTCCTGGGATGCGGAATCGCATGGAGACCCTGGATGAGCTCAGCCGGATGATCCGCGAGTGCTCGCTGTGCGGGCTTGGACAGACGGCGCCGAACCCGGTGCTCACCACCATGCGGCACTTCCGCGCGGAGTTCGAGGACCACCTGCGGGCTCATCATTGCGAAGCGGGCGTGTGCCAGGAACTGGCGTTATCGCCGTGCGAAAACAGTTGTCCGTTGCGCATGAACATTCCGCGATTCATCCAGCTCTACAAGGAGAACCGGATCGAGGAAGCATTCGCGGCGGTGATCATGGACAATCCGCTGCCGGCCTCGACCGGTCGCGTCTGCCAGCATCCCTGCGACAAGCGGTGCCGTCGCCAGACTCTCGATGAGTCGGTCAATATCCGCGACATTCATCGCCAGATAGCGGACGCGATCTTCTCCTCGGGGAGCTTCGACAGCATCGTCAAGCAGATTGCCTCGCGCAAACTAGAGCCGACTGGCCGCAAAGTCGCGGTGGCAGGCGCGGGCCCGACCGGCCTTACGGCAGCCTTCTATCTCGCCTTGATGGGGCACGAAGTCACTGTCTTTGACGAAAAGGCGGAAGCCGGCGGCATGCTGCGATTCGCCATTCCCGAATATCGCCTGCCCAAGGCCATTCTCCGCCGTGAGGTTGAGCTGATCGAGCGCATGGGCGTGAAGTTCATGTTCAACACCAGAGTCGGGATCGATTTGC
Organism: Candidatus Korobacteraceae bacterium; assembly: GCA_049519595.1. Classification (GTDB taxonomy): domain Bacteria; phylum Acidobacteriota; class Terriglobia; order Terriglobales; family Acidobacteriaceae; genus CAWBRT01. Next base: position 7,734 of record JBEKQP010000049.1, read on the forward strand.
CGTTGAACGAACTTGCCGATCGCTTCGATGCGGTGTTCATCTCCATCGGGACCTGGAAGGAATCCTGGTTGTACCTGCCTGGAACCGAGTTCAAGGGCGTTCACCATGCTTTGCCCTTGCTGGACGAAATGTCTCGCGGCGGGCAGGTACACATTGGTCGCAAGGTGGCCATTATCGGTGGTGGCAATGCCGCCATTGACTCGGCTCGTTCAGCGCTGCGCACCGGGGCGAACGTAACGGTCTTCTACCGTCGCGAACGCAAGGACATGCCAGCCATCGAAGAGGAGACGACTGCGGCAGGAGAAGAGGGAGCACAGTACGTGTTTCTGGCTTCGCCGCATCGCATCATCGGCGACCAGGACGGCAACGTGCAGGCCATCGAGATCGAAAAGACCCGTCTCGGTGAATACGACAAGTCGGGTCGCAGAAAACCGGTGCCTACCGGCGAGATCAAACGATACGCGTGCGATACCGTCGTGCTGGCCGTGGGCGAAACCTTTGATCTTGATTTCTGCAAGGCTTCCGGTCTTGAACTGAAGGAAGAAGGCACGATCAACGTCGACCGCTTCACTCTGGAAACCAGCCGTCCGGGCTTTTATGCCGGCGGCGACGTGATCACCGGAGCTTCCAATGTGTCGAACGCGATGGGCTACGGCAAGCAGGGCGCCCGCAACATCGATGAACGGCTCATGGGAGAAAACCGGTGGGAGCGCCTCTTCCCCGAATTCACATACAGTCGAGAAGCGCCCGAGGAGCCCAGCGAGAGCCACCGTCACGAGGCACACATGATCGCGCCCAAGCTTCGTATGCGCTCCAATGACGAAGTAGTTACCGGCTTCACTCCGGAAGAAACGCTGGAGGAAACATGCCGGTGCCTTCGTTGCGACGTCAAAACCCATGTGAGCCTGAGCTAGAGGAAGGAGCCAAGTCTTGCCAAAGAAATTATCAATCCGAATCGATGGTGAGTTGGTGAGCGCCCTCGAAGGCCAAACGATCCTCGAGGCGGCCAAGCAGTCGGGCAAGTACATACCGACCCTTTGCTACCTTGAAGGACTGAGCGCCGTGGGTGCATGCCGCCTCTGCATCGTCGAAGTCTCCGGCACCGACCGGCTTTTGCCGGCGTGCACCACCCCGGCGCAGGACGGCATGTCGGTCACGACGACCTCGCCAAAACTGTTGCAGTACCGCCGCATTGCGCTTGAACTTCTGTTCGTCGAGCGCAACCACGTTTGCGCGGTATGCGTCTCCAACGGTCGATGCGAGCTTCAGAGTATGGCCACTACGCTGGGCATCACCCACATGCGGTACTGGTACAACTATCCGAAGCTGCAAGTCGACGTTTCTCACAAGCGCTTCGTACTCGATCACAATCGCTGCATCCTGTGCACGCGCTGCGTGCGGGTGTGCACCGAACTGGAGGGAGCCCACGTGTGGGAAGTCAACTCACGCGGCATTAACTCCCGCATCATCAGCGAAATGGACCAGCCGTGGGGAGAGTCAACCAGTTGCACCAGTTGTGGCAAGTGCGTGCAGGCGTGTCCAACCGGCGCGCTTGCCGAAAAAGGCTCGGCGGTGGAAGAAATGGTCAAGCGGAACGACAACATTAGCGAGTTGGCGCGCCGCAAAGGAGTGCAGGCATGAAGAAGGTCAAACTGGCTACTGTTTGGCTTGATGGTTGCTCGGGCTGCCACATGTCGTTGCTGGACATGGACGCAGGAGTCATTTCGCTGGCCGGCAAAGTGGATATCGTGTACGGGCCTCTGGTTGATGCACAGGAATTCCCCGACGGTGTAGACGTTACGCTCGTCGAGGGTGCCGTCAGCTCGATGGAGGATTTGCATAAGATCCAGCAGATCCGGCAACGCACGAATGTGCTGATCTCGCTGGGTGATTGTGCGGTCACCAGCAATGTGCCCTCGATGCGAAATTCCGTTCCGGTCAGCAAGCTTCTTCAGCGCGTTTACGTCGAAGGCGCGGACGAGGGAAAAGTGATTCCGACCGAAGGCGTGCCCTCGCTGCTTAAGCGTGCCCGCCCGGTGCACGAATTCGTACAAGTGGATATGTTCGTGCCGGGCTGTCCTCCGCCAGCCAAAACAATTCTCGGCGTGGTAACCGATCTGCTAGAGGGCCGCAAACCCGGGGTGACCCAAAAGGTGAAGTTTGGATAAGGAGCGTCCATGAAGCGACTCACAATCGATCCGGTGAGCCGGATTGAAGGACACGCGAAAATTTCGATCCACCTGAATGATGAGGGCCGTGTCTCCAGCACGCAGCTCCACATCACTCAGACGCGTGGATTCGAAAAGTTTACCGAGGGGCGCCCCTTCTACGAAATGCCCGGCATCACCTCTCGGATATGCGGTATTTGCCCGGTAAGCCATCTGCTGGCATCCGCCAAGGCCTGCGACGCCATTCTGGCGGTGCGAATTCCGGCAACGGCGGTCAAGCTGCGGGAGCTATTGCACTGCGCGCAATTCGTGCAGTCGCATGCGCTCAGTTTCTTCTACCTGTCGTCGCCCGATCTGCTGCTCGGCATGGATTCCGATCCCGCGAAGCGCAACGTAGTTGGCGTGATCGAGAAGCATCCCGAGCTGGCGCGCCTGGGCATCGAACTGCGGAAATTCGGCCTGCAAATCATCGAGGGGTTGGCGCTAGAGCGTGTTCATCCATCCTGGGTAGTGCCCGGAGGCGTGAATGCGCCGATGTCACCGCAGCTCCGCGAGCGAATTCTGTGCGAATTGCCAGGCATCATGGCCGGCGCGGAGCGTACCATCAGCTTCTTCAAGTCTGCGGTGGGCTCGTTCCAGGAAGAAATCGATTATTTCGGCTCCGCTCCGACGATGTATGCCGGAATGGTCGACCGTAAAGGCAACTTGCAGCTCTACGATGGCACGTTGCGCTTCCGCGACGCCGCCGGCGCAATCTTGAAGGACGAAATCCCGGCAGAGGAATATGGCGATTACATCGGGGAAGCTTCGCTGCGCGAATCCTACCTGAAAGCGCCTTATTACAAGCCGATCGGATATCCGCAAGGTATCTATCGCGTTGGTCCGCTGGGGCGATTGAACGCCTGCGACCAGTGTGGAACGCCGAGAGCTGACGTCGAACTGGCGGAATTCCGCCAGCGCTTTGGCAATCCGGCGCACAGTTCATTCCTGTTCCACTATGCCAGGCTGATCGAACTGCTCTATGCCCTGGAGCGGATCAGTCAGTTGCTGGACGATCCGAAAATCCTGAACACTCATGTCCGCGCCACCGCCGGGGTCAACTCGCTGGAAGGCGTCGGCATGGTGGAAGCTCCGCGCGGTGTGCTCATCCATCACTACAAGGTGAACGAAGACGGCGGAATCGTGTGGGCCAATCTCATTGTCGCGACGGGGCACAATAACCTCGCCATCGGCAAGAGCATTCAGCAGGTAAGCGAGCACTTTATCGACGGTAATAAACTGCACGAAGGCATGCTCAACCGCGTTTCCGCGGTGGTGCGCGCCTATGACCCGTGCTTTAGCTGTTCGACGCACGCTTCGGGACAGATCGCTATGAAGATCCGGCTCTTCGGTCCCGACGGCGCCGTGCTCGATGAACTCTGCAGCCGATAGAGCGCTAACGCAGTTGCGGCATCACCAGCCTAGCCTGTACCGGCGAGCACAAACCAGCGCTTGCCGGAAGAGCTAGGCTGTCACTTTTGTGAGAAGAAATCCAGTGCGACAAATTCTCGTAATCGGCTATGGCAACCCGCTGCGCGGCGACGATGGATTCGGCGGCCTTGCGGCGAGTTATGTCGAGGAGCGCCAGATTCCGGGACTTGAAGTCATCATCTCTCACCAACTGAATCCGGAGCTGACCGAGCTGCTCCATAACTGCAGCCACGCGATTTTCCTCGATGCCGTAGCCGGCGACGAGCCCGGAACCCTGCGCGCAACGCCGGTTGAGCATTGCGATCTGTCATCTTCCGGAATGCATCATTTCGAGCCGGGCAGCCTGCTGGCGCTATCGCAAGCTATCTTTGGACAGTCGCCTCCGGCCACGTTGATCACGGCCACGGCGCGCAGCTTCCACCACGGAGACGAAATCAGCCCGGAGGTGCGGCAAGCCGCGGCCACAGCCGCCGAGACAATCGCGTCGCTCGCTGCTTCGGGCAATCTCGATTCCGAGATCCTCTCCACCACTTTGCGCAAGCTCCGCTGAACTCGCGCTTCCGCGAGGTTGGTGTAGTTCAAGATCGATTATTCCAGCGTGTCACCCTGAGGAGCGTCCGTTAGGACGCGACGTAAGGGTCCATGCATTTGTATTTATAACCTTCGGGTGGCACTCGGGGAAATGCACAGATCGTCACGTCGGTTCGCAAAAGCGGCGAATCTTCTCACGATGACACACGCAATGAGCAATACGGCATCTCTGGTATTTACCTAGGCCGGTGCGCGGCCACCAGGGCCTGTCCCAGGCTCAACCCGCCATCGCCGGCGGGAACCTCGGAGTGCGCGAACACCTCGAAAGAAAGCCCCGCGAGCCGCTGTTGCAAGCGCTCCGAAAGGAAGCGATTCTGGAATGTGCCTCCGCTCAGGCAGACGCGATTCAAACGCTCGCGATCGCGGATGTGCTGAGCGATCCGGGCAAAAACGTCCACCAGCCCAAGGTGAAATTTTGCGCTGATCGCCGACACCGGTGTCTGGCAGCGAAGATCATCGAGCAGTTCGGAAAATAACGGCTTGGTATCGATGATCCAGGGATCGGCAGCGCCGGGCGTCACCTTTAACTCATAAGCTTCTTCGCCGACCGGCTCAGTGATTGCATTCTCCAACTCGATGGCCGCTTGCGCTTCGTAATTCACGGTTTGGCGGACGCCGGTCAGAGCGGCCACCGCATCAAACAGCCGTCCGCAACTGGAGGTAAGCGGCGAATTGACGTCGCGCTTCATCATGTTCAGCAGCAGTTTCAGCTTGTGTGGGTCAAGGCCGCGCAGGAAGGCACGGTCGATCCCCGCGCACTCCGGACCGAAGTGATGCGCCAGATAGCTAACGGCCATTCGCCAAGGCTCGCGGATAGCCGCAGCGCCTCCCGGCAGCTTGACATAATCGAAGTGGGCGACCCGGCGAAAATCCTCGTAGCCTGCAACCATCACTTCGCCGCCCCAAATACGACCGTCGGTGCCGTATCCGGTGCCATCGAGGGCAAAGCCGATGACGCTGCCTTCCAGATGATGCTCGGCCATGCAACTGGCAATGTGCGCATGGTGATGCTGAACTCCAACCAGTTCCATTCCCTGCTGTTGCAGTGCCCAGCGAGTGCAAAAGTAGTCGGGATGCAGATCGTAAGCCACGATCGCAGGCTCGATCTCGAGAATCTTTCGCAGATGCGCGATCGCCTCCTCGAAGAAACGATAGGACTCGAAGTTCTCCAGGTCGCCGATATGCTGGCTGAGGAATGCGTGCTTGCCCTTGGTGATGCAAATCGTGTTCTTAAGTTCGCCACCAACGGCCAAGATGGAAGGCATTGCCCGGTGAAGGAATACCGGGACTGGCACAAATCCTCGCGAGCGGCGAAGCTGGCGCGGGCGTCCGTCGGAGACTCGCATCACCGAGTCGTCGCAGCGCAGCAGAATCTCGCGGTTGTGCACCAGCAGGCAGTCCGCGAGTTCCTTCAGCCGTTCAACAGCTTCCTCGTTGCCGATAACGATCGGCTCTTCGCTGAGATTGGCGCTCGTCATCACCAGGGCGCGGGCTCCGGTTTTGGCGAACAGAAGGTGATGCAGCGGCGTGTAGGGCAGAAACAGGCCAAGATAGCTATTTCCGGGGGCAACCTCGGCGGCAATTGCGCTCGGCCTCTTCCATGGCAGCAGCACGATGGGCCGCTGCACCGAAGTGAGCAACTGCCGCGATATTGAATCGATCTCGCAGAAAACTTCGGCGGCGGCCATGTCCGGAACCATGACTGCGAAAGGCTTCTCCACCCGGTGCTTGCGCTCGCGCAATCGGCGCACCGCTTCCGCATTGGTCGCATCCGCCGCCAGATGAAAACCACCCAGGCCTTTGACGGCGGCCACTCGTCCCGCGGCAATCAGCTCGGCGGTTGCGGAAAGCGGATCGGCGCCTTCGATGCGAATTCCGTTCTTATCCAGCAACTCTAACTGCGGACCGCAGCGCCAGCAGGCGTTGGGCTGCGCGTGAAAACGACGATTCAGGGGATCGTCATATTCTCTTTGACACTCCGCGCACATCCGGAACTCCGCCATCGAGGTATAGGGCCGGTCGTAGGGTATGTCGCGGACAATTGTGAAGCGCGGGCCACAGTTAGTGCAATTGATGAAGGGATAGCCATATCGCCGATCCGCGGGGTCGAATAGTTCGCTAAGGCAATCGGCGCAAGTAGCCACGTCCGCCGAGATCAGCGTCTGCACATGCTCGTCTCTGCGGCTCGGCAGAATTCGAAAATCCGATTCGCCACGGCACGGAATGACCGTAACATCGAGCTGAATGATGCGTGCCAGCGGCGGCGGCTCCTGAGGCAAACGCGCGACGAACTCGTCGATCACCTCGGATGAGCCCTCGACCTCAACCGTCACGCCGGAAGAAGTATTGCTGATGACCCCGGCAAGTTTCCTTTCCGTGGCAAGCCGGAAGACGTAGGGACGGAATCCGACTCCCTGAACGATGCCTTGCAGATCGATCCGCTTGCGGATGATCATTGGGCCTCAGGAACCCGGCTCCGCACCGGGGGCGGCAACAAGCGTCTCACCGGCAACGGCTGCTGCGGCCCGCACCGACTGCCGGCGCCGCGCAATCCAAGCGAGCCATGAGCCGACGCCCTCGCGAGTGGTGCAGGAAACCCGCACGATCTCCATGCCCGGATGCACCTTGCGCGCATTCTCCTCGGCCACGGCAACGTCGAACGGAACGTAGGGCAGAAGGTCCATCTTGTTCAGCACCATCAACTCCGACTTGAAAAAAATGGACGGATACTTGAGCGGTTTGTCTTCGCCTTCAGTCACGCTCAGCAGGACAACCTTGGCCTCTTCGCCCAAGTCGTAGCTTGACGGGCAAACCAGGTTGCCCACATTCTCGATTAACAGCAAGTCGATATCATCCAGCCGCCAGTCGGCGAGGTGTTTGTCGATCATGCGAGCATCGAGGTGACAGGTGCCGCCGGTGGTAATCTGCTTCACTGGAAAACCGGCGCGCTTCAGACGATTGGCGTCATTTTCGGTCTGGATGTCGCCGGTCAGCACGGCAACGCGCGTTTCACGAGGCAAACTTTCCAGCGTGCGTTCCAGCAAGCTGGTCTTGCCCGAGCCAGGCGAGCTGATGATATTGAGACATAGAATTCCGTGTTCGTGAAAGCGCGCCCGCAACTCGGCGGCAAGCTTGTCGTTTTCGCTAAGTACTTTTCGTTCCAGCGGAACTCGATTCATCTTCCGACACCTCCACAAACATTAATTCCAATTCGTCTCCGCCTGCGAAGTCCAAGCTGACGGTACCGCAGCGCGGGCACCGAAAATCGTAATCGTGAATTACAAACTCTTCTTTGCAGTCAGCGCACTGATGTTTGCGTGGCACCCGGTCGATTTCCAGTTGCAGGCCGTCCTGCTCCGTGCCCTGCACCAACACCTCAAAGCAAAAGCGCAACGAGTCAGGGTCAATCGCCGCCAGCTCGCCAATCCTTACGCCGACACGTGTAGCGCGAACTCCCGGATGGCGCTGCGCTTCGTTGGCCACCGCGTCCAGAATCGAGCAGGCGATCCCCATTTCGTGCATATAACCTCTCGACAGATGACGCCCTTAGAGCAGCATAAACGCGGATTTGGCGATCCCCATTTCGTGCATGACGCCTCAACAGATCCGCGGCAACTGATCGCCCGCCAGCATATCGACAATTCGCGTTGTGCCCAGTGGCGTCCGCATGATGACCGTTCCCGGCGAACGCTGCGTGACCGTTCCTATCAGGCGCGATTCCCTGCCAAGTGGGTGGCGCCGCATAGCCTGCAAAATCGGCTCTGCCGCTTCAGGGTCGACGATAGCGATCAGTTTGCCCTCGTTGGCGACGTAAAGCGGATCAAGCCCCAGCATCTCGCAAGCGCCGCGTACCTCTTCGCGGATTGGAATCGCGGGCTCTTCGATTTGGATGCCCACCTTCGACTGCTCCGCAATTTCGTTCAGCGCACTCGACAAACCGCCGCGAGTGGGATCGCGCATGCAGCGAATCGCCCGCCCGGCGCTCGCCTCAAGCATCTCCGCCACCAAGCCGTGCAGAGCGGCACTGTCACTCTGGATCGGCGACTCAAACTCAAGCCCCTCGCGCTGCGCCAGTATGGCAATGCCGTGGTCGCCGATATATCCGCTGAGCAATATCTTGTCGCCCGGCCGCGCCTGGTCGGCGGAGAGATCAAGACCTTCCGGCACCAGCCCGATGCCGGTGGTGTTGATGAAGAGCTGATCGCCGCTTCCCTTCTCGACGACTTTGGTGTCGCCCGTGACCACCTGTACATTCGCATCGGCGGCCGCCTGGCTGAGCGCATCCACCACCCTGCGCAGCTCTGTGAGCGAAAAGCCTTCTTCCAGAATGAAAGCAACGCTCAGGAACAGCGGGCGCGCGCCGCACATCGCAAGATCATTCACCGTGCCATGCACCGCCAGCGAACCGATGTTCCCGCCCGGAAAAAAAAGTGGCTTGACCACGAAAGAATCGGTGGTAAATGCCAGCCGCGTTCCGTTCACATTCAGCACGGCTTGGTCGTTGAGCTTGGCCAACATTGGATTTTGAAAGGCCGGCAGAAAGATGGAGTGCACTAACTCGGCACTTAACTTTCCGCCACTGCCATGGCCGAGCACGACCGTGTCCTTGACGGGTAGCGGCGTTGGGCAGATGATTCCGGCGATTGTTTTCGTTTCGTCCACTGATTTGACCCTTATGAAACAGCTCTTAGCGTCGCATCCCAAAGGCTCGTGCAAAACATTTTAAAGTGTCATTCTGAGCGAGCAGGCGAGCGAAGAATCTATGTATTCGATTTGTAATGCATAGATCCTTCGCTTCGCTCAGGATGACACCTCGGAGAAAGTTTTCCCGCAGCCTGTTCAGCCTGGCAATTTTCTGACCGCAAATTCGCCCCTCTGACCGCCGAGGGACGTCTCAGCATGCAGAACCTGCTACGGGTTCGCCGTATGCCGCCGGTAATGATAATAGGCGGCGCACGCACCTTCGCTCGAAACCATAGGCGCACCCAGCGGATTCTCCGGCGTGCATCGCGAGCCAAAGGCCGAACAGTCTGTCGGCTTCTTCAAGCCTTGCAGCACCTGGGCGCTGATGCACTCGGCGGGCTCTTCCACCGTGATGTCGGCGAGCCCAAAAATCTTCACCGCATCGTAATCCGCGTATGCATCGCGGAGCCGCAGGCCGCTGTCGGGAATCGTCCCCAGGCCGCGCCACTTCTGGTCAGCGATCTCGAAAACCTCTTCCATTATCTTTCGCGCAGCGGGATTTCCCTGGGCTTGCACCGAGCGCGCGTACTGATTCTCGAGTTTCGCGCTTCCGGCTTCGAGTTGCTTCACCAGCAGCAGCACCGCCTCAAGAAGATCGACGGGCTCGAAGCCGGTAACGACGAACGGCACGCGGAAGTCGCGAGCCAGCGCCTCGTACTCGTCGCATCCCATCACCGTACACACATGCCCAGGGGCAATGAAGCCCTGGACGCGATTCGCAGGCGAGCTCATCAAGGCGCGAATCGCCGGAGGAACCAGCACCTGCGAAACCAGCATGGAGAAGTTTCGCAAGCCCTCACGCCTGGCCTGCCATGCAGCCATGGCATTGGCCGGAGCCGTGGTCTCGAAGCCAATCGCCAGAAATACGACGCGGCGTTCGGGATGCGCGCGTGCGATTTTCAGCGCCTCCAGCGGAGTGTAGGCAACGCGCACATCGCCGCCTTTGGCTTTGGCCTGGAACAGGTCCGAGCGTGAGCCCGGAACCCGTAGCATGTCGCCGTAGGACACCAGCGTGACATCGTGAATCGACGCGAGTTCGATGGCCTTGTCGATCGTCTCCAGGGGGGTGACACAGACGGGGCAGCCGGGGCCGTGCACCAGCTCAATACGGTCGCCGAGCAACTCGTCGAGACCGTAGCGCATGATGGTGTGAGTCTGCCCGCCGCAGATTTCCATCAACACCCACTTGCGACTGGCTCGGCTGGAGATTTCAGCAGCCAGCGCGTGTGCGATGCGGTGATCTCGATACTCATCGATATACTTCACGAGGTCTCCGAAAGCGGCCGGGGCCCGCGCGCGCTGTGGTTTCGCGTGGCGGGGTGGAACGGGTCTGGTGCCGCTAGACCTTGGGTCGATTCGTGTGCACTGGTTCGGCTTCCGCGTCTTCCGCATCTTCCGGAGCCGTGAGCCCTAACTCCCCAGCCAGCGCTCCCATCTCGGACAGCAACGCAAGCGTGCGCTCCGCTTCTTCGGCGTCGACGCGGCTGATCGCGAAACCAACGTGCACCATCACGTAATCGCCGACCTGTGCCTCGGGCACAAAATCAAGCCGGACCCGCCGCACTATACCTGCAAACTGCACGCGGCCTTCACGGACACCACTGCTCTCGTCACAGTCAAGCACTTTTCCCGGCACGGCGAGGCACATCGAATCCTCCCTGATTTGCCAGGCACACGAGTGCCAATCTCCGGTGGCTGCACTGGCTCTATGTTTTAATTTTACGCCCGATTTCTGCCCATTTATAGGGCGCATTCCGCTGGTCCCCAGCCACCGACGTTATTCGCAATGAGTTCTCGAACCGCTTGTAGTAAAAATATAGAGTATCCGGCTTACGGGATTTCATTGAGCGCTAGCGTGAAAGTCGAAGGCTGGACATTCACAGCCCCGGCGATGAAGTTGCGGATTGCGCGGGGTAGGAAGGTGGGCGGAATGATTGTGCTGGTTACAGGCGCGACCGCTGGATTCGGAGCAGCGATTGCACGGCGGTTTGTGAAGGAGGGCGCAAAGGTTATCGCGGCTGCCCGGCGTGGCGAGCGACTGAACACGCTTGCGCAAGAGTTAGGCGCGGACAAGGTCCATCCGCTTATCTTGGACATTCGCGATCGGGCGGCGGTAGCGCGTGCGGTGAGCGAATTGCCTGCGGGCTTTGCGGAGATAGATGTGCTGGTCAACAATGCCGGGCTCGCGCTCGGACTTGAACCAGCGCAACGCGCCGATCTCGACGACTGGGACGGCATGGTGGATACCAATGTGAAGGGACTGATCTACCTGACCAGAGCTCTGCTCCCCGGCATGGTGGCGCGCGGTCGTGGGCACATTATCAACATCAGCTCGACTGCCGGAGCCTGGCCTTACCCGGGAGGCAACGTCTATGGCGCCTCAAAGGCTTTTGTGCAGCAGTTCTCGCGCAATCTGCGCGCCGACTTGCTCGGCACGCCACTTCGCGTCACCGACATCGCACCTGGCATGGTGGCCGGTACGGAGTTCGCTCAGGTCCGCTTCCACGGCGACCAGGGCCGTGCGCAAAAAGTCTACGAGGGCGCGGCTCCGCTCAGCTCCGATGACATTGCAGACGCAGTACACTGGGCCGCTTCCAGACCCTCGCGCGTCAATATCAATGCGATTGAAGTGATGCCGGTGTGCCAAGCCTGGGCCCCGATGGCAATCTATCGGACAAAGTAGTTTGGTTGGGGACCTTCGCACCACGGAAGATCACCTGCAGATAACACTGCTGTTCTTTGGGAATGCGAGCTGGCGACTTGCTGCATTGTTTCAGGATGTCATTCTGAGCGCAGCGAAGAATCTAACCCATAGATTCTTCGCTCGCCTAGCTCGCTCAGAGTGACACTTCAAAAGGTTATTGCGCGAACTTCTGAGACGCCACACCGGACGCTCACATCAAGATTTCCGTTATGCCTTGGCGCCTGCCACGGCGGTCTCAGCTTGGGGGCCTTCCTTGCCAAGGGCCATCAGCGTGAGCCTCGGCACGACCCAGATGGTGAAGACGCTTGCCACCAGGATCGAACATCCGCCAGCCGTGAGCGCTAGACGGAAGCTGCCGGTCAACTTCACGACCAAGCCAGTCAAAATGGGTGAAAGGATTCCGGCGGCGGATCCGACAGAGTTGATGAGTCCTCCGACGGAGCCGACCATCTTTGGCGGAATCACTTCCGAGATGATGACCCAGATATGACCAGCGGCGTTGGATTCCGCGGCGATCGAGAGCGTCAGGAAGAAGACGGCGATCATGGGATCATCGACAAACCCCACCACAATTACGGTAGAGGAAAGGATTTGAAGCACGACCTGGATCGTCTTGCGGGCGCGATTGATGCTCCAACCGCGCTTGATGAGCCAGTCAGAGCACATGCCCACAAATGGCTGACTGATGCAGGCAGTAGCATAGGGAAGCGAACCGTAGATGCCCATCTTGACGATCGAGAAGTGCCGCTCCATGACCAGATAGGACGGCACCCACGTCAGAAACAGCCACTGCAGGAAGTCCTGTGTGAACTTCACCACCAGCAATCCCAGGATCGCCCGATTGCTAAACACCTGCGCCCAGGGAATCTTGACGGGTTGCGGCTTGGCAACGGCTTGTCGGGCTCTCAGCTCCGATCGGTCCTGAAACCAGAAATACCAGACCACGCACCACAACAGGCTGCCCAGGCCGGTTCCCCAAAAGGCAACTCGCCAGCCCCAATGCAAGATCAGGAAGGCCATCAGGAAAGGAGTTGCAGCCATGCCCAAACGAATTCCGGTCAAAGAAACGGCAATAGCCGTACCGCGTTCCTGGCTGGGAAAATTTCCGGCAACGATCTTGTTGGTGACCGGCAGAGCAGCGGACTCGCCGAGACCAACGCCAAGCCGGGATAACAGAATGTGGGTGATGTTGTGCGCGAATCCGGTGATCGCCGAGAAGATCGACCACATCACCGCACACCATCCCAGTACGGTCTTAGCTCCAAACCGGTCGGCCAAATACCCGGATGGGAAATTGCCGATGACATAGGTCCAGAAGAAAGCCGACAGGGCTACGCCCATGGCCACCGTGCTGATGTGAAATTCCTTGATGATGAAAGGCGCGGCGACCGACAGACTTGCACGGTCCATCGAGTTGATGAATGTGCCTGCCGTGAGCAACGCGACCACGCCGACCCTGTAGCCCTTTGTGTTTTCCGAATTGCCCGAATTCATAAACAAACCTCGATTGAACTTTTCGTTCAGGGCGCCCCGTTATCGCGTAGAGATATTGCACGCGCCTCCGGTGCAGTCTGCTAGTCGATGAACTCGCACCCTTTTTCTTTCAAGCTCTTGTCCACCCAGCTACGATCAAGCGTGCCGGCCTTGATATTGGCAAAGGTCTTGACCTCATTGGCGTTCAGCGCCTCGGTTCGCTTGATTACCTCTTCGGCGTCCAGTGGGTCGATGATTACGACGCCATCGTCATCGCCAACCACGATGAAGCCGGGCTTGACCAAGACTCCGCCGCACACGATAGGCACGTTGATCTCTCCTGGACCGTTTTTGTAAGGGCCCATCGGGCTCACGCCCCGCGCGTAGACCGGGAAATCAAGCTCCTTGATAACGCCCACGTCGCGAATGCTTCCGTCGACAACGAACCCGGCACAGCCTCTACTCATGGCATAGCGAGTCATAATCTCTCCGACGAGCGAATGAGTCAGGCCGCCCTGGCCATCCACCACGATGACATCGCCCGGTTCAATCATGTCGATGGCCTTGTGAAACATCAGATTGTCGCCTGACGGAACTCTGACAGTGAACGCCGAGCCCAGCAACTTGGCTCCGTTGTATGGCTTAATCGCCGGATGAACGCAAAACATCCTGCCCATGCAGTCGGCGATATTCGGCACCGGAAACTTTGCGAACTTCCCGATCAGGCCTTTCGCCGGTCTATTAACTTTCGTATGAATGCGGAAACCGACATTCGACATCGATCCTTACCTTCCTTTTCTTTTGTCTGATCTGTGTGCAGGTCTATCCTTACTCTTTCAGCACAGGGTAAACGGCACTTGCCACTGCTCCGCTTCGCGTTTCAAATCGTCGACATAGGCAACAGCCAGCGGAATCCCTTCCCTGCGCCACTTTTCACGCCGGCAAAGTTCAATTTCACCCGGCAGAAAAATTTCGCTGACTCCTTTCGCGGGCTTGGCGCTCTTGATCTCGCGAATCATCTGGTCGATGTCGCTCTTGAACTTGGCGAGTGATGTGAAGGCTTCGACGTTGATAGCGCCGAAGACATGGCTGATGCACGCCGGCTCGTTGAAATCCGTGTAAAGATCCCTGACATAAGGCCCGTACAGCGATCCCGACAGCACTGCAGTCAACACATCGATTACCATGGCAATCGCCGATCCCTTGTAACCCGCAAAGGGCACGACCGTGCCTTTCAGCCCCTCGGCGGAATCGGTTGTCGGCTCGCCTTCCTTGTCCAGCGCCCAGCCTGGCGGAAGAGGCTGCTTGTTCTTGGCGGCAGCCGCCACCTTGCCGCGCGCGACCACGCTGGTGGCCATGTCGGCGATAATCGGCCGTTGTTGATCCGCCGGAATCGCCACTGCAAACGGATTCGTTCCCAGATAAGGGTCCCTGCCGCCATAAACCGCCATGCGCGCTTTGCTATTGGTGGCGGCAATGCCGATCATTCCTTGCGGCAGCGCACGCTCAGCGTAGTAGGCGGCAATGCCGTTATGGTTGGAATTCTTCACCGTAACGAACGACACTCCCGTGTAGCTGGCTTTTTCGATTGCCAGATCCATTGCCTTCACCGATACGTAAGGCCCCATGGAGTTGCAAGCGTCAATGCTGACGCCGTGTGAATCAATGCCCTTCAGGTCGGCATCCACCAGGTTATCGGCGTTGACCAACGCCTCTTCCGGCAGCATGCCGGTCTTCTCGAACAGCTCGGCGCAGAACTTCTTTAGGGCGCCGGCTTGTATAAGAACCGTCTCTTTCACTTGTCTTGCTCCTTATTCCGTTCAGTGCTAATGGACTCTTAGCGCCTGCCCGAAGAACACCCGCGTGGCGCTGAGTCCAACCAAGGCTATTGCTATGCGTGCGTCTGGCTGGCCTTGTGCGTCATCAGCCGGTTGACCAGGTTGCGGTCAGCATCGAATTCGAGCGCCACTGGTTCGGCTGCCACTTCCACCCCAGGCCTCTTTTTCAGCTCCGGAACCAGCGCCTCGGAGACATACACCTTCTCCAGGTGAAGCGTAGTGGGAATGATCATCAGTCGCAGATCCTTGGCCGCAATCCGCCCCAGGCTCGCGATAGCTGCCTGGACGGTCTCTTTTTCGCTCGGAAAATGCAGCGGGATGAAACAGCGCTGCACAAAACCTGTGGTGATAACGTTAAGGTAAGTAGATTTCAAATCCACCTTGCTGACGAGTTTGTCAGTCACAAGATCCGCCAGCCCTATTCCGTTGGCATTGCCGTGCGAGCCTTCGGAAAGATCCAGCACCACTATGCGCTTGATGAACGGCGTCTCCGGCTCCGGCTCGCCTTTCACGCGGAAGCGGCCTACCACATTGGTATCGATGCAGGTGCCGCTGTAGTCCTTGCCCATCTCTTCAATCACCAGTATGTCGAGTTTGTCGGTGGGCAGAAGTGGCATCAGCTTCGTAGCTTTTTCCAGCAGCTTCGGTTCTGCCTCAATGAAGTTGCGAGACTCCACGCCGATGATGTGCGCGGTCTCCTCGAAACCGTTTTCGATAATCGCCAGCCCGCCCAGAATCGGTGTCTTCTCGATCAGAATTGTCCCGATCTCGCGCAGGCATGCCGGCAGCTCCCTGATGCCCAGACTATGAAACTGTTGCGCGCCACTCGGACCGCCTAAGCCGACCACGCACATCTTGGTGAGACCGCTTTGCATGTCTCCCACTAAGGCGGTGTGAAGCTTGATGCGATTGAGCACAATCACGCCGTCGACATCGAGCACATGGCGATTGATATAGGCGGTCAATCCCTGCGCGGTCTTGCCCACCTCGACGGTTTCCGCGCCGGTCAGCACGGGTGCTCCCACGGCTTCTGCCGTCATGCCCAGGCTGTTCAGGATTTCCCGTTGTCCTTCGGCGGTACCGCCGCCGTGGCTTCCCATGGCGGCAATCAGGCGAGGCTCAAATCCGTTTTCCTTCAGATAATCGACCATGACCCGGGTGATCTCAACGATCTTGTTGATCCCCCGGCTGCCGGCAGTAATTGCAACCTTGGCACCCTTGGGCAATCGTTTTTTGATCCCGAGTTTTTCCAACTCCTGATACACCGTGTCCTTGATGGCTTCCACGCGCGGACGGGAAAATGTCTGCTTGGCGAGATAAAGTTTGGGAAACATGATTTCACCTTCTAAATCGAGACCTTGGAGCTTAACATGCCGCAGTCATTCCGCAGCGCAGCCCGTTAGTCAACTCCGGCTGCCGTTGCTCTAGGTCCCTCAATGTCGTACGTAATCGACTTCCTGGTAAGTGTAAACGAGACCAACGCGCCAAAGATTAATAACGCGCCGGCCAGGATGAAGGCACTGTTGAAGCTGCCCGTGGCTTTCACGATGAAGCCGGTAATGATTGGCGCCGTCAGTCCGAAGAGGTTGCCGCCCAGAACCTGAGTCCCAATCACCGTCCCGGTCACGCGCGGCTCACTGATGAGATCGTTTGCCAGCGCGAAGTTCAGCGTGATGGCGCTGGAAATCGAGGTTAGCGAAATCGAGATCAGGGCCAGCACCGCTAATTCATTCTGGATCATGTTCGTCACTAGCACGACGCTGGAGAACAACATGAACGTAATCACCGCGATCCGGCGATTTCCCTTCTTCATCTTTTCGGCGTCGAGAACCTTATCGCTGATCTTGCCGATAAGAATGCCGAGCACAACCGCGACGAAAAAAGGCAGCGCGGCAAAGATACCGGCCTTCGCCAGCCGCATGCCACGCGCCTGCACCAGGTACGAAGGCAGCCAGGTGAGAAACAGGTACTGCGTGTAGACCGCGCAACCCTGTGTAATGGCGAGCCCCCACATGGATTTTTGCGCCAGCAAGCGGGTCACGGAAACTTTCAACTGTTGGCTGCCACTGGCTTTGGCAGGTTGGTTATCGCGATGGCTGATGATGTAGTCTTTCTCCTCCGGCGACAACCAAGTGCACTCCTCTGGCACGCGAAACCACTTTATCCAGAAAATGAGCCAAACAAACCCGAGTGCGCCCAGAATGATGAACGATGGGCGCCAACCGGCTTGCAGCACAATCCAGGCTACCAATGGTGTCGCCACGGCCGGTCCGGCATAGGCCCCCGCATTGAAGATGGCGGTGGCAACTCCCCGCTCGCTGGCCGGAAACCATTGCCGCACCACCTTGCCCGCGACCGGATAAGAAGCGGCTTCACCCGCTCCCAACACCAGGCGTGCGGCAATCATGTTGCCGAAGCCGGTGATCGCGCCCGTCAGCATCGCCCCGATCGACCATATCGTGATCGCGCCTGAGTTCACCCGGCGGCTTCCAAGTTTGTCGGCCAGCCAGCCACAGGGAATCAGCGCCACGGCGTAGGTCCACAGGAAAGAAGAAAAAATGATGCCCATGCGACCCGGGTCCCAGTGGAATTGCTTCGCGATAAGAGGAGCCGCAACGGAAAGGTTTATGCGGTCTATATAGTTGATTACGATGTTGAAAAACAGCAGCACCACAATGTAAAAGCGCTTGCTCTTCAGCAGAGGAGAAATGTTCTGGCCGCCGCTATCCATGAGAACTCCTT
>JBEKQP010000050.1:0-22369 GCA_049519595.1 Candidatus Korobacteraceae bacterium
TGCGTAGACTTCACCGAGGGCGGCGGCACCGCCGGTACAGCCGACACTTGGAAATCGAGCAACAAGTGCGACAGCAGCGAAGACATCTCGGGTGCTCCTCTGCCGTAAACAACCGGACCTGAACGATCTTTCGGGGCGCTGCGAGCTCGCAGCGCCTTTTTTCTTGCAAATTCAGGCGGCTGCTTCAAGGGTTGCGCGGTAAATATCGGACAGGAAAGCGCTGGTTTGGAGTCCCCGAAAGACCGCGAATCGTCCGGGCTGCGTACCCGCATGTGCATCAGAAGCAAGAAGCTGTTCGGGCGCGGAATCGGGGCCCCCAGCAAACGCTGCTGTTGCGTTTGCTGGGGTGAGGGAGTCGGGACCACCCTTTGTTTTTCGAGCAGAAACAAAAGGTGGCTCGACTTCGCTCGCCATTCTGAATGTCCGGATACACCTACCGGGAAACCGGCCTAAAACTTGCGCGGATGCTTCCGCCTACTGCAACAGCGTTCCAGTTTCGCCGTTGCCGCCGTTTTCTTCCTCGGGTGGGATGACGACTGCGGCTGCGACCTTGTCTCCACCTTCCAGTTGAAGCAGGCGCACGCCCTGGGTAGCGCGTCCGGCCTCGCGGATGTGATCGGTGCCCATGCGGATGATCTTTCCGTACTGCGAGATCAACATGGCCTCCGACACTTCGCTCACCAGGAGAATCGCCACCACCCGTCCGTTGCGCTCAGTGGTTTTCACGTTGATCACACCTTTGGCGCCGCGTCCGGTCAGACGGTAGTCCTCGGCGGGAGTGCGTTTGCCGTAGCCATTTTCGGTGACTGTCAGGATGAGATTCGGAACTGCCTGCTCGGCCTCTGACTTGTCTTTGTTCTTGCGCCGGGGCGCCGCCGTCTGCTCGGCCGTGAAGACCTGCTTGGGGGTCACCGCCATGCCGACAATGTAGTCCTTGGCCGCCAGTTTCATACCGCGCACGCCATAAGCGGGGCGTCCCATTACGCGCACGTCGTCCTCGTCGAAGCGCACGGCCATGCCCTCGTGCGTGGCGAGGAAGACGATCTGCTGGCTATCCGTGAGTTGCGCTGCCACCAGTTCGTCATCCGGCTCGATGCCGATGGCGATGATGCCGCGCGACATCACGTTCGAGAAATCACTGAGCGCGGTCTTCTTCACCGTGCCCTTGCGGGTGACGAAGAAGACGTATTTGCTCGCTTCCTCCAGATCGCGCACCGGCAGCAGCGCGCGCACGGCTTCGCCCGGCTGCAACGCCACCAGGTTGCCGAGATGCTTGCCGCGTCCGGCGGCGGCCACATCCGGAATCTCATACACCTTGAGCCAATAAACGCGGCCGGTATTGGTGAACACCAGGATGTAAGCGTGTGTGGAAGCAACGAACAGACGCTCGACGAAATCTTCCTCGCGCGTGCTCATGCCCTTGCGCCCGGTGCCCCCGCGCCGTTGCTGGCGATAGATTGAGATCGGTGTGCGCTTGAGGTAGCCGGCATGCGAAACCGTAACTGCCACCTGCTCGTCGGCGATCAGATCTTCCAGCTCGAGCTCCTTGGCCTCGTCCACAATGACGGTGCGGCGCTCGTCGCCGTAGTCCTTCCTGATCTGCTTGAGCTCGTCGACGATGACCGCGCGCAGCTTCTTCTCGGAGCCGAGAATGGTTTCGTATTCGGCGATGCGGTCGCGCACTTCCTTCAGTTCACTGAGAATCTCGTCGATGGAGAGCCGCGTGAGCCGGTGCAGTTGCAGCTCCAGAATAGCGTCGGCCTGCCGGTTGCTGAAGGGCTTCTCGGGGTTGACCTCCGGAAGACGTCCCGTAAGGTTGATTGTGATCCGTTTGCCGGTGAAGTAGGCGACCAGGTTCTCGCGGGCATTAGCGCGGTTGATGCTGCCGCGGATGATCAAAATGACGTTGTCGATGTGGTCGAGCGCGAGCTGGTAGCCTTCCAGAATGTGCTCGCGATCTTTTGCCTTTTGCAGCAGGAAGGCCGTGCGCCGGCGCACCACGTCAATGCGGTGATCGATAAAGTGCTGGATGGCCTGGATCAGCCCCATCTCCTTGGGCTGCGCGTTGACCACGGCCAGGAAGATCATGCTGAACGATTCCTGCATCGAGGTGTGCTTAAAAAGCTGGTTGAGCACGATCTGCGATTCGGCGCCGCGCTTGAGTTCGACCACAATGCGCATGCCGTCGCGATCGCTTTCATCGCGGATGTCGGAGATTCCGTCGATGGTCTTGCTGTTGACCAGCTCGGCGATGCGCTCGATCAGTCGTGCCTTGTTTACCTGGTAGGGAATCTCGGTGACGATGATCGCGTCACGCTCCTTGGTCAGGTGCTCGATCTTGGCCTTGGCGCGCATCAGGAAGCGGCCGCGTCCGTGGGTATAAGCGTCCTGAATCCCCTTGCGTCCGTAGATGAAGCCGCCGGTCGGGAAATCCGGCCCCTGCACCAGCTTGAGAATCTCTTCGAGCGTGGTGTGCGGATGGTTTACAAGCTGAATGGTAGCGTCGACGATCTCGCCCAGATTGTGTGGTGGAATCTTGGTTGCCATGCCGACGGCAATACCGTCGGAGCCATTGATCAGAAGATTGGGAACTTTGGTCGGAAGAATCGCGGGCTCAACCGAGGTCTCGTCGAAAGTGGCGGCGAAGTCGACGGTGTTCTTCTCGATGTCGGCCAGCAGCTCCTCGGCGATGGCCGTCACGCGCGCTTCGGTGTAACGATAGGCGGCCGGCGGATCGCCATCCACCGAGCCGAAATTTCCCTGGCCGTCGACCAGAGGATAGCGAAGCGAGAAATCCTGCGCCATGCGCACCAGCGCGTCGTAAACCGCGCTGTCGCCATGTGGATGGTATTTGCCGAGCACTTCGCCGACTACCTTGGCGCACTTGACATGCTTGCGATTGTGCAGCAATCCCATGTCATGCATTGCGTAGAGAATGCGCCGGTGCACCGGTTTGAGACCGTCGCGCACGTCGGGCAACGCGCGCCCAATGATCACCGACATTGAATAATCGAGATACGACCGCTTCATCTCGTCTTCAATGTTGATGGGCACCACGTTGGCCGCGCCCGGTCCCTGACCGTCGCCACCTAAAGGTAACTTGTTCTGCTCGTCTGCCATTCACTTCCCTGCTTTCTTACACCGCAGCACGCGAACTAACGGCGCGTATCGGGGACCCGATTCGTAGATACTTCGATCCGTCGGACACACTGATCATTGCGGCGGAAAAGAGACAACTGCAAGCCTTTTCGCGATACCGGTTCCGCTCCTGGCTATCGCACGTAACTGCATGCAATTACATGATGTTACGAACAATCAAAGCCATTTATATTATAGCACGTCAGCGCCCAAATTCGTGGAAGGTATGCCCCGCAAAAAAGCCGGCGCCCAGGCAAACACTTTGGCGTCTGCCAAGGGCGACTCCAAGTCCGGCGGTTGATACTTTGGCGTTTGTCGACTCATGTGCTCCAGCGCCGTCCGGCGCCGGGAAGAAGAGATGCCACCTGAATTGCTTAAGGCGCTAACGGGAAGGGAAGCGAACCTGCGGCATTGCTCGTCCGCAGGACGATGAATTCGGAAGTTTCGCGAATATGCCGTTTCCGAAAACCGTTCTTACTGCGCCTTCTTGGGCACCGAGAACGCTATACCACGGTCTTGGTTCACCCGTTCGGTCGCCGGAACGTCCAGCTCGGCAACGGGGATTCGCGAACGCGGTCCGGAGAGCACGAAAAGTGTCGAACCCATAATCGCGTAATTGGCGATTTCCCGCCGATGGCCGTCGCGGAAAACGAGCACAGTGGGCTCGGCAAACTCATCGCTGGCTGGTCTGCGCGGGTTCGACTTCTGCTGCTGGTACGACTCTGGCTCCGGGCCGCTGTTTACCGGAGGCGGCGAGCTCTGAGGCGAATAGTAGTTCGGCGGAGGCGCGTACTGCGGTGCATATGGGTATCCGGCATATGGACTCGTGTTGAAAGTGCCGCCGATGTAGCCGGTGTATGGGGCATCATCGTAATCGTAATCCCCGTAAGGTGCGTAACCGGCGTAATAATACGGCCAGTATGACGAGACATAGCCCAAACTCCGGGGATAATGGTGATGGTGAAAATTGGGATTACGGAAACCGATCGAATTTCCGGCGATCGAATTCCCTATGTGAATTCCCGGAGGAGTTCCCGGACGCACACCAGTTACCGGTCCCACCTGTATGTGCTGACCGAGGGCTGTCGCGACCAATGACAGTGTGAGGAAAAGCGCAAGCGAAACTGCTCCGAACCACCGCATACTACACCTCACGATTAAGGTAACCCGGTTTTCAAATTTAGATGCGGCTGACGTGCAAGGCGCTACAGGTTAAAGGACAAGACAACAGGAAGCCAGCTCCGGCCGGCAGCTCTGGCAGCTGGGCCAAGCGGTCAAAAGCCGCGGTAACCACGCGCAAGCTGAATCAACCCGACGATGCTGAAGCCAGCTTGCGCCAGAATTGCTCCGTAGCCGACGCCGACCGCAAGCGAATGGTAACGGCGGCTTTCGAACAGGTCTGCAAACACTCCGGCGCTAAACACGATGAAAAACGGCAGACAATAGAAGAAGAAAATGCCGCCCGCAGCATTCGGCATAAAGATCGCGAGCAGAACCATCTCTCCGGCGACCATCAGCGGCGCGGTGTTGCCAAAGAAGCGAGTGCGCGGCCAGAGTGAATAAGTGATAACCGACAGAATTGTGAGCAGAGCTGTTGCCGAGGCTTCTCGCAAGTAGAAGCTTCCCACGGCGCCGCTTAGCGTTGCGGCGAAAGCCGGATGCGCGAAAGCGGCCCACTCCGCTTTGGCCATCGACACCCCGAAGAATCTGATGCTGGTGCCGTAAACGGCCCAGAGAAACACCAGTGCAACGGCGCACGCCGCCGCTAAAATTCCGGCAGCCGCCAGCCTTCGGCCAGGCACCGCCCAGAGCATGAATGCCAGCGCCATTGGAAGCACGAGCGCAAGCGCGAATTGCGCGCCCACCATGATGCCAATCGCGATTCCGAGCATGACTATGCGCTTGCGGTTCCAGAGAAAAGCGTCGCGTGGCGCGTAGAGAGTGTGCGCCACCGCAATCGAGGCGAACACCGCGCTGAAAGCTCCCCAGGCGCCAAAAATCTCCGGGCCAACCATCGAACTGCGTGCCACCAGACCGGGAGTGAAGCAGTAGAGACTGATGGCAACATAACCGCCACCGTTGCCGTAAAGCCGACGCGCGATGTACCACACGGACGCCCCCAGGAACAGGCCCGCCATCAGGAAAGGCGCACGCACCAGCCAGCGGTAGCGATCAAGCGCGAACTGGTCGAGCGAGCCGTGTCCGTTGAGCCAGGTGGACTCCGCCTCCCGCATGGCCACCGGCCAGATGCCGGCAACAGCGGCTTCCGCGATCAAGGGAGAGTGGTGAGGATCTGACTCCTGCACTCCGCGCAGCAGGGCGATGCCGCGGAGAATGTAATTGCCCTCACCCTGGCTGAGTGGCACATTCGCCACAAACCAGCCACACTGGAACAGAAACAACAGGAGCAACGAGGCGGCAAACACCTGGGGCGCACCGTAGCGGCGACGCGCCGGCGCTCGGTCAAGATTCCCTTCGTCACTGCCGGGACGGACTGAGGTCTCGGGCTGCATCTGGGTCACAGTTCTATCACGGTCAGGCACCCCGATGCATTTCCAAAAGCGATCACCGTGTAAACGTCCGGTGCGGCAAAGCCGGGACTCCCGCAGTTAGGGCGAATTCGGCATGAAAGAAAAAGGGCAGCCTTTCATGGCTGCCCCCCAAAAGCCGTCGGCGAATCCCGCTTGGGATCGGCCGGGTGGCAATCAGATGTCGAGATTCTTGACGTCGAGGGCATTGTCCTCGATGAACTTGCGGCGCGCTTCGACGTCTTCTCCCATCAGGGTGGAGAAGATGGCTTCGGTTTCGGCGATATCCTCAAGTTTCACCGACAGCAGAGTGCGGCGCTCGGGGTCCATAGTCGTCTGCCAGAGCTGCTCTGCCGTCATTTCGCCTAAGCCCTTGTATCGCTGGACGATGTATTCCTTCTTTCCCTCGTTGAGCATGTATTCGAACAGCTCGCGCACGGTTTTCTTTTCCACCGTCTCGGAATCGTCAGCTCGCCGCTTGGCGGGACGCACGTTCTTGGCCTCGGCCTTCGCCAAATCGGCTTTTTCCGCGTCGCTCAGCTCGTCTTCCGCGCTCGCAGTGCCCTTCGCCAGTAACTCGATGACGAACGGCGGCTGCATGTAGTCGACGATGCTCTTGTACTTGGAAATCATTTGCCGGTATTCGGGGGTAGAGGCCAGTCCCCAGTTGAGCAGGTGCTCGGCGCCCTGCGCATTGACGAAACGCACGTACCAGAGCTCATGTTCCTCGTCGAACTTGAGCTCGACATCCCGCAGGCTCTTCTCCTTCTGCATGGCCTTGAGTTGCGTTTCCAGATCTTTGAGTTTCTTGGGAGGTGCCCCCGCCCCTTCGAAATCACCGCGCTGGGCGAAGATCTGAAGCTTGGGCAGCAGCTCGGTAATCTGCTCGTCGCGAATACGCTTGTTGACCTTATCGAAAAACGATAGATACTCGTTCAGGGTGGTCATGAAGCGCGTAAGCTGGGCACCTTCCAGCCGGGCCGCGCCTTCTCCGTAGCGCACCAGCATGCCATCGGAGGCGCGCTTCACCATCACTTTGACGAACTCGGCGTCGTTCTTGATGTATTGCTCGAATTTGCCCTTCTTGATGCGATACAGCGGCGGCTGCGCGATGTATACGTTTCCCTTCTCGACCAGTGGCTTCATGTGGCGGAAGAAAAATGTGAGCAGCAGGGTGCGGATGTGCGACCCATCGACGTCGGCATCGGTCATCAGGATAATCTTGCCGTAACGCAACTTGGAGATGTCGAAATCATCTTTGCCAATACCCGTGCCGAGCGCGGTGATCATGGCGCGGATTTCCTCGTGACCGAGCATCTTGTCGTAGCGCGCCTTCTCGACGTTCAGGATTTTTCCCTTCAGCGGCAGGATGGCCTGAAAGCGGCGGTCGCGTCCCTGCTTGGCGGTGCCTCCGGCGCTCTCTCCCTCGACCAGGTAAACTTCGCAGCGTTCCGGTTGGCGCTCGGAACAGTCGGCCAGTTTGCCGGGCAGGCCTCCGCTGTCTAGCGCGCCCTTACGGCGGGTAAGGTCACGGGCTTTGCGCGCTGCCTCACGCGCCCGCGCCGCCTCGATCGCCTTGTTGATGATCTTGCGGGCAACCGGCGGATTCTGCTCGAAGAAAGCGCCGAGGCGTTCATTGACAAACGCCTGCACGGTACCCGCAATGTCGGAGTTGAGCTTGCCCTTGGTCTGCCCTTCGAACTGCGGCTGCGACAGCTTGACGGAGATCACCGCCACCAGACCTTCACGCACGTCATCGCCCGAAAGGTTTTCCTTCACGTCCTTGAAGAGCGCCAGTTGTTGACCGGCGTAATTGATGGTGCGCGTCAGCGACGTACGGAAGCCCGACAGATGCGACCCGCCATCGACCGTGTTGATATTGTTGGCAAAGCTGAAGACGGTGTCCGAGTAACCGTCGTTGTACTGGAGCGCGATCTCCATGGTGACGCCGTCACGTTCGGCTTCCATGTAGATAGGCTTCTCGTGCAGTACGTTCTTGCCGCGGTTCAGATGCTTGACGAATTCGGCAATGCCGCCCGTGTACTTGAACTCGGAACGCTTCGGTTCGCCGGTCTTTGAATCCGTCGTGCGCTCGTCGGTCAGGGTGATGAGCAATCCCTTGTTCAGGAAGGCGAGCTCGCGCAGGCGCTGTGCGAGCGTGTCCTGGTTGTACTCGGTGGCCGTGAATATCTCGTGGTCGGGAACAAACGTGACCGAGGTGCCACGCCGCTTGCTGGGACCGGTCTTCTTGAGCTTGGTCGTTGGCACGCCTTGCGAATACGTCTGCTCCCAGGTAAAACCATCGCGCCAGATTTCCAGGTCCAGCCGATGTGACAGCGCATTCACGCAACTTACGCCAACGCCATGCAGACCGCCGGAAACTTTATAGCTGTTGCTATCGAATTTGCCGCCCGCGTGCAGGACGGTCATCACCACCTGTGCGGCCGGCAGACGCTCGCCATCCACGTCCATCTCATCGACGGGAATCCCACGGCCGTTGTCGACCACGGTAATGGAGTTGTCGTCGTGGATCGTGACGTCAACCTTGTCGGCAAAGCCCGCCAGACATTCGTCGACCGAGTTGTCCACCACCTCATACACTAAGTGATGAAGTCCTAGCTCACCGGTGGAACCGATGTACATGGCGGGGCGCTTGCGAACGGCTTCCATGCCGCCGAGCACCTTAATAGAGTCCGCGTTATACTCGCCATTGCCGTTCGACTTCCCGGCGTTCTGATTTTCCAGATCGGCGTCCACGTTCTTTTTTTCAGTTTCAATTGCGGTTGCAATCTGCTTGGCAGACATCCTGCTCCATTCAAATTCGGGGTTCCCAACAAACGCCGTGGTTGCGGCGATTGGGATGCGCTCGCGGTCGCCAACTAACACCCCTGGATGATCGCTGGACTGAGGTGTTTCTGTTCCTCGCAGCCAGCTCCGCAAGGTAACTCATCTAGTTTAAAATCCAGTCACTTAGAGACAAACCGAGCTATGGTTATTGTACCATGCCGAAGCGTTTTTTCCCCCGGTTTTCGCGCGTCGGATGCACAGGCCCGTGCGGGTCTTACTCCACCAGTTTTTGCGAAGGGAGAACCGGATTTTTTGCCCGGCGGTGATAGCTCCGGGGAGTCGTTTTGAATCCCACAAGTCAGCCGGGGGAAACTACTCTCGAACCCGCGATATGGTCGATTCCGTTTCGCTGCAACGGGATAGCTCTGAAAAGTCTGGTTTCCGGAAAGTCTCGCCTCGCAGATTCACCCTACCGGCAGCCGTGGCTCTGGTGCCAGCTTCGCCACGAAGGCGGCAGCCGCCTGTCCGGTGCGAATGCAGTCCGGCACGCCGATGCCGCGGAAGCAATTTCCGGCGATGGCAAAACCCGGAAGCCGCTGCGCGGCGGCTTCAATGCGAGTGACGCGAGCGAGATGGCCTACGCTGTACTGAGCCATGGCGCGCCGCCAGCGATAAATTCGGGTGAAGCGCGGTTCCGTGTTGAGCTGCAAGATGCTCTTCAGCTCCTGGCGCACAATCTTCTCCACTTCGCCGTCGCTCAGCTCGAGCGCGGCCTCGTCCGTGGACCCGCCAAGAAAGCAGCGCAGCAGTCCTTTGCCCTCGGGCGCGCGGTGCGGAAACTTATTGTGGACAAAGGTGCAGGCCAGCATGCGGCGGCGCTCGCTGCGCGGCACCAGGAATCCAAAGCCCGGCGGCAGAGCGCGAAGCTGCTGCTGGCTATAACCCATGGTTACGGTGATCGAGGAGCTGTAAGGAATGGCTGCCAAATCCGCGCCGAGGCCTTCATCCACGGCGGAAATCAACTGCCCCGCCGCCCACGCCGGGGTGGCGAAGATGAGGCCTTCGAAGAGCTCCGATCCTCTGTCGCTCCGCAACTCCCAATGATCCTCGCGGCGGTTGATGGCGCGCACTGGGGTCGAAGTGCGAATATTCGCCGCCGTTAACCTCTCTGTGATTGCGGTGACCAGCTGCTGCATACCGTCTTCAAGGGAGGTGAACAGCGGAGGAGGTGGAGTTTGCCGGGCGGCGGCCTTCATGCGCTTACGAGCCGCCAGCATGGCCCGGCTCAGGCTGCCATACTTCTCTTCCATCTCCACAAAGCGCGGCAGCACCGCGCGCGCGCTCAGGCTGCCCGCATCACCGCCATAAACCCCCGACAGCAGAGGGTCGGCCAGCCGGTCGACTACCTCGGCGCCGAAGTGGCGCTCCACCATCTCGGCAACCGTCTCATCCGTAGTCATGGGACGTGGCGGATGCAACAACTCGCCGGCCATCCTGAGCTTTGTGCCCCAGGAAAACAACGGAGACAAGGCCGTGGGCACGATCTTTGTCGGCACCATGAACTGCAAACCATCAGGCATGGCAATGAGCCGGTTGTGAACCACAATATAGGTCTTTCGCAGATGATCGTTGGAGCCAATCAGCCTGTCTGCAATTCCCAGCTCCCGGCAGAGCATTGCCGCCCAGGGCTTCTCGGTCAGAAATGAATCGGGACCACCTTCGACCAAGCATCCGTCCACGCGTTCGGAAAACATCGAGCCGCCAACACGCGAAGCGCTTTCGAACAGAACATAGTCGACTGCCGCACCTTGGGTGCGCGCCTTCTCCAGCGCCAGCGCCGCGCTCAGGCCCGTGATGCCCGCGCCCACAATGGCGATTCGCATCATGGCTGCTGCCCGCCTCCGGGGTCGCCGGCAGACGCTTTAGTATCGCCCACGGGTGCGGAACTCGCCTGGGTATGGCGCAAGCGTTCGCACGCCAGCGCCGCCACAGCCTGAATGAATGCAGGGGAATCGTTCAAAGATTCTGCCCGCCACAGACGCAGACCTTTCTCTTGCGCAAAACGACGGAAAGCGATGTCAATGTCGTAGAGGATCTCGACGTGGTCGCAAACGAAGCCAATCGGCTGCACAAAAACCCCTGTTTGTCCGGCTGCTTTCAACCCCAGAATGGTCTCTTCGACGGTTGGGCCCAGCCACTCTCCGCCGGACATTCCCTGACTTTGGAAGGCGAAGCGCCACTCGCCCTCGGCGATCTCTGGAACACTGGCGGCGACTAACGCGGCAGTCTCTCTCGTCTGGACCTCATAGGGATCGCCCTCGGCGACGGTGCGCAGCGGCACGCTGTGGGCGGTAAAAATCACTGGAAGCTTGCTCCCAGCCTCGGCGCAGGCCCGCTGCCAGCCTTCGCGCAGCCTTTGAGCAAAGGCCTTGATCAGCAGCGGATGATCATGCCAGCTCTCGACGAAATCAATCGTGAATGGAAGACCAATCGCATCGCCACCGCCGGCGAGCGCTGGCGTTGACCCTTGCCGGGACGAAGTTGCGCTGCCGCTAAGCGCGCGTGCGTAGAGCCCCACGCTAGTCCGGGAGTTATGCGGCGCCAGGCAGATGACGACGGCGTGGGTGACGCCGTCCTCGGCCATCGTGCGAACCGTGTCGCCAATGTAGGGGCGCCAGTTGCGCATTCCAACGTAAACCGGCAGGCCGCTCGCACGGGAGACGCCTTCCGCCTGACGGAGGGTGATCTCGGTAAGTGGCGAGTGTCCGATCAGGCTATAGCGATGCTCCACCTCGTGCACAATTGGCTCGGGGAGCGTGCGTCCACCGGTTACGTTCCGCAGATACTCCGGGATTTCTTCCACGCGATCGGGGCTGCCGTGCGCCAGTAGCAGGATGGCCTGCCGGGAAGTCCGATCGATTACTCGTTCGCCTGTGATAAGAGCTTCGTTCACAATGATCGCGCGGCTTGCGCCCGCAACTCCGCGCTGCGCTCCTTGACGAAGGCAGCCATTTGCTTCACGTTTTCCACCGGCGTGTGCGGCAGAATTCCGTGCCCAAGATTAAAGATATGACCGGGGCGTCCGTTGGCCTGCTTCAGGATGCTTTCCGCCCGCGGCCGCAGCTCTTCCCAACCTGCGAACAATGTTACCGGATCAAGATTCCCCTGCACCGCCGGCTGGTATCCCATGCTCTGCCAAGCCTGGTCGAGCGGAATGCGCCAATCGACCCCGATGACTTCCGCACCGGTTTCCTGCATCGAGGGCAGCAGAGCGGCACTGTCGGTCCCAAAGTAAATGACCGGCGCGCCCGCCTTTTGCAGGCGGTGGATCAACTCGGTGGTACGGGGCAAAGCGTAGCGGCGGTAGTCGTCGACACTGAGACATCCCACCCAGCTGTCAAACACCTGCAACACGTCGGCGCCGTGCCTTACCTGGTCAACCGCATATTCGGCAAGCACATCCACCAGCTTGGCCAGCATTTCGTCCCACAGGCCGGGCGAACGATACATCAGTTTCTTCACTTCAATGTAATTACGCGACCCGCCGCCCTCAACCATATAACTGGCGAGGGTGAACGGCGCGCCGCAGAAGCCGATCACCGGCAAGCGCTCTCCGAAGTGCTTAACGACCGCGGCGACCGCTTCAGAGACGTACATCAGGTCTTTGGCACGATCGGTGCGCAGTGCGCGGATGTCTGCGGCTTCGCGGATGGGACGCTCGATAACCGGTCCCTCTCCGGCAGTGAACTGAAAGGGTAGGCCCATCACTTCCAGCGGTAGCAGCAGGTCGGCAAAAATGATGGCGGCGTCAACCCCCAGCGCCTCGGCAGCGGTGATCGTGACTTCGGCGGCAAGAGCCGGCTTCTTGCAGATCTCCACCAGTGAGTGGTGTTTGCGGATTTCTCGGTATTCAGACATGTAGCGCCCCGCCTGGCGCATAAACCAGACAGGTGTGGCCTCGGTGGGCAGCTTCATGCAGGCTTGTACGAACGGCGATTTTGGAGCAGCCATGGACTTATGAATTTAGCATTTTCGGCGGAACTGTGGGGTTGCGATTTGCGGAAACCGGGTAGGATCATTGCCGGGCGTATAAACTTTGACGACCCAATTTGCCGGAAGCATCCTGTGAAGCCGGAAAAGTGAAGATCGAAAAACTTGGGATACGGCTATTCTGACCGCTCTATTCGGCAAATTTTGCTTTGAGCGCAAGCTTCGGATAGTGCGGTTGGCGCGGCCGCGATATCGTTTGGTTCATGCGCCACACTTGGCGTATTAGGGGATCGACATGATGTCTCAAAGAAGACTGGACCCTGAAGGTTCGGCGGACATCCGCTGGCAGGCAGTGCTGAGCAGGGATTTGGCCGCCGATGGCAAGTTCGTCTTTGGCGTGACGACCACCGGGATCTATTGCCGGCCAACCTGCCCGGCGAGGCGGCCCAAAAGAGACCACGTGCGCTTCTTCGATTCGCCGCAGGCGGCGGAGCAGGCGGGACTGCGCGCGTGCTTTCGCTGCAAGCCTGCCGGATTGCCCGAGGGACCGCGGCTGGTCGAGCGTATCTGCCGATACATCGAAGCGCATTCGGACGAAAAGATTACGTTGGCGAAGTTGAGCCAGGCCGCCGGTCTCAGTCCTTTTCACCTGCAGCGGGTATTTAAGAGCGAGATGGGTATTTCGCCTCGGCAATACCTTGAATCGCTGCGCTTCTCAAAGTTCAAACGTGGTCTGCGCAACTCGCGTCCGTCGGGCGGCAACGGCGCGGTGACAGACGCGCTCGTCGATGCCGGTTATAGCTCCCCAAGCCGTCTTTACGAGACAGCACGGAAGAAGCTCGGCATGACGCCGCGCCGCTTCCATGCGGGCGCGCCGGACGAGGAACTGCGGTTCACCACCTTCCAGAGCGAGCTGGGAGAGCTGCTGCTGGTGGTCAGTAGCGCCGGACTTTGCGGCGTGCAGTTTCTCACCGGTCAATCGGCCGAAGGAGTGCTCAAGTCGGAGTATTCCCGGGCGACCTTCACCCGTGACGATGCGGGGTTAAGCGGCTGGACGCTGCTGCTGGAAGAGTTGCTCGCAGGCCGGCAGCCGTCGAAGAGCATTGCACTCGACATCCGAGGCACGGCTTTTCAACAGCGCGTCTGGCAAGTGCTGCAGCGGATTCCGACGGGCAAAACGCAGACCTACGCGGAAGTTGCGAAAGCCATTGGTAAGCCGCGAGCTGTGCGTGCGGTGGCAAACGCTTGCGCCTCGAACCGACTTGCAGTTGTCGTGCCGTGTCATCGCGTGGTTCGCAGCAACGGTGAACTGTCGGGCTATCGCTGGGGCGCTGACCGCAAAAAACGCCTGCTTCAGAATGAAGGAGTTAGCCGGCAGGACTTGGCGGCCAACCTGGACGCCAAGGCCGAATGAGGACTGACGTCCAAGCCGGGGCCTCTTTCCGAGCACCGGGAAACGGTACACACATTTCAGGAGGAACGAGATGAACGAATCCCCTCAGCAGTATGCCAAGCGGGTGGTCGGCTACCTCGAAGGGAAAGATCCCGTGGAAGTGCTTTCCACCACGCCGCGTGAGCTCCAGAAGCTGATCGAGGGATTCTCGAAGAAGAATCTCGACGCGAAGCCGGCTCCCGACAAATGGTCCGCGACAATGATCCTCGCGCACCTCGCCGATTCCGAGATCGTCTATGCGTTCCGCCTGCTGCTCATGCTCGGGGCAAGCGGCGCCACCATCCAGGGGATCGACCAGGATGCCTGGGCCGTGACCTTCGACTACGGCACGCAGAATCCGGCCGCCTCGGTGGCGGACTTTCGAGTCAACCGGGAGCGGACGCTTCGGATGCTGAAGAAGCTTACGAAGCAGCAGTGGGACTGCTTTGGCATGCACACGGAGCGCGGCAAGGAAACGGTGCGCCGTGTCGTCGAGCTGTTGGCCGGGCACGACATCAACCACCTGCGCCAGATTCACGCCATCCTCGGGAAATGAGAGGCGCACCGGCGCAGGCCTTCGACAGGCCAAGTGCGTGCACTTGGCGTACATGGCAAACCAATGAGCAAATCTTTAAAGGAAACACTTACTGCTGTGATCGGCCCCCTGTTGCACTGTGAACGCCCCGGCCGCCGAACACAGCGCCCTCAGGGAGACCCGATGCATAACGAATTCAGCACTCTTGCCGTGAAAGACCGCAAAGCTGTCGTAACAGGTGAAGAATCCAGAGCAGGCGCAGCGTTGACCGAAGCCGTAGGCCGTGCTCTCGGCTATACGGAGAAGGAATTTGTCCTGGCGGCTCGTGTACTTGATCGGTTTGCCTGGCGGTATCCGGCGGAGCCGTCGCGCAAGAACCTGAATTCACTCGAAGCGGAGGTAATCGGTCCTCTTTCCGGTCGGAACCAAGCCGCCTGATTCCAGGCGCAAGCGCCGGCCCTATTCTGTGACTCAGAATTGCACGCCCGTGCAATTTTTGCTCTCTGGAATGAGCCTCCCGCGAATTGGGCCGGCGACTTAACCCGAGCGGAAATAATAAGTTACGGTTGGCGCGCGAATCCGGCAGCTCACGTGCAAATGCCTCTGTATCCGGGAGGAATCCATGAAATCAATTTGGTGGACGATTGGCATGCTCTTGTTGGCCGCCATCAGCCTGCTGGCCAACAGGGTGCTCGCGTAGGACCAGCCCCATACGTATGGGGCGGCCATCACCATCCGTGGCAGCGTCGCATCGGACGGGTGCCAACCCTTTTCGCGCAGCTTGTCGGTGCCCTTTTATTGCACAGGAATCGCTCTTGAACGCGCCACTTCGGCGTCGAGTTGATCGCCCTCGTTGATGCCTTCGCCTTCCAAGAATCCCGAAGTGATCTTAAAGGTCATTACGCCGGGCAACCGGTGCAGGGAACGTTGTTGCGCCCGGCACTGCGACTGGAGATAATGCTGGCATGCGATTCAGGGTGCTGTCCGGTCGAATTCGCGCCCCACGCCTTGGCAAGAGTCTGCGACTTTTAACTTGCGTGGTATTTCTTGGATTGGGAGTGACGACGCTGGCAGTGGCCGCGAAGCGGTTCGTTATGCCGCACCCAACGGATGCCACGGCTTTCCCGGCGCATGACGACCACCCGTCGGAGAAAGTCTCCATTGCCATCGACCCCTACGATACCCCGCAGAAGTCCTCTATCTTCAACGCACGCTACCTCGAGCATGGGTTGTTGCCTATGTTGTTCATCGTGAGCAACAGCGGCAACCGGCTGGTTGTGCTTAACGGAATTACGGTTCAGCTTGTGTTGCGCGACCGCAACAAAATTTCGGCCGCCAATGAGGACGATATGTACCGTCGTCTCAGCCGCACTCCGAGTAACGATTCCGGAGTTTCGCGGTTGCCTCTGCCGATCCCTCCGCGAGGGCCCAAGGCTGGCGTGTCTCGGGAGGTGCAGGTGGAGATGGATGCGGCGCGCTTCCAGAGGCGTGCAGTTGAGCCGGGCGAAACGCAATCCGGCTTCTTGTTTTTCGACATCAGTGAGACGCAAAAATCATTGGCTGGAGCGCATCTGTATGTCACTGGCGTGCGCGAAGGCGGCGGCTCCGAACTGATGTTCTTCGACATTTCGCTCGACAAGTACCTGGCATCCTCGCAGTAGGCTGTGGCGTTCAACCTTCGTACCAATCGGAATGTGGCGACCAGCGGTGGCACGAGTGACACTGGGTCGAGGTCCATCGATGGAGGCACGCCGGACACACTCCTCCAGTGTCGAAGCTATTCCAACGATGACCACACGTGCAGTACCACTGGTCGCGCTTGCGGGGTGCCCAGCCGCAGAGCGGACATCGGATACGCGGGCCGGAGGGGTCGAGTTGATCCTCGTCCTTGACCTCACCCTCGAGGCCAGGGCCCACAGCCAGGGATGATTTGGCATCGTAAGGCATATAACGTATCGATGCGCCGCTGCGGTCGCGGGCAACTCTCTGGAAACTTCCTCTCTATCCTGTGGTTGTGCGGTGCACCCGAATATATAATCAGGTGTTATGGCTACCCTGCCGGACGCAAAATCCTCCAGTGTGCTCGCGAAGTACGAGCCGGTGATCGGGCTCGAGGTCCACGTTCAGCTCCTGACCAGGAGCAAGTGCTTCTGCGCCTGTTCGGCCGCGTTCGGCGCGCCGCCGAACTCCCATGTCTGCCCTGTGTGTCTGGGTCTGCCCGGCGCACTGCCGGTGCTGAATCGCCAGGTTGTCGAGTATGCCGTGCTGGCCGCTTCGGCCTTGGGCTGCCGCATTAACCAGAACTCGATCTTCGCCCGCAAGAATTACTTCTATCCCGATCTGCCCAAGGGATACCAGATCTCGCAGTTTGACAAGCCGCTGGCCGAGTTCGGTTGCATCGAAGTGGACACGGCCGGCGGAGGGCGCAAGAAGATCGGCATCACACGCGTTCACATCGAGGAAGACGCGGGCAAGAGCATGCATGAAGGCTCCGACGAGTACAGCTCGATTGACTTGAACCGTTCGGGCACGCCGCTGATTGAAATCGTCAGCGAGCCGGAGATCGCCTCGCCCGACGAGGCATACGACTACCTGACGAAGCTAAAGGAGATCATCCTCTATACCGGCGTCAGCGATTGCAACATGGAAGAGGGCTCGCTACGCTGCGATGCCAACGTCAGCATTCGCCCGCGCGGCCAGAAGGAGCTTGGCACCAAGGCCGAGGTCAAGAACGTCAATTCTTTCCGATTTATTCGTCACGCGCTGGAGTACGAAATCGAGCGCCAGGCCGAAGTGCTGGATTCGGGCGAGAAGGTCTTGCAGGAGACGCGCCTCTACAACCCGGGCGAGGGCCGCACTTACAGCATGCGCAGCAAGGAGCGCGCGCACGACTACCGCTATTTCCCCGAGCCTGATCTGCTCCCGCTGGTGGTCGATGACAGCTGGCGTAACCAGATCCAACAGCACCTGCCTGAGTTGCCCGAAGCGCGCCGCCAGCGCATGATTGCCGAATACGGTTTGACCGAGTTTGATGCCTACACCCTCACGCTGACCAGAGCCAAGGCCGATGCTTTCGAATCGGCCGCGCGGGCCGCCAAGAATCCCAAGCGCCTGGCCAACATCGTGCAGGCTGAGCTGATCCCACGGCTGCGCGCCAAGAGCCTGGAACTGGAACAGTCACCGGTCAGCATGCAGGGCGCGGCGCTGTCGGCCGATCTCATGGAGGCCGGCACCATCAGCAGCAAAATGCTGAAAGATCTATATGACAAATGCTTCGAAGGCGGGGAAGATTTTTCCGCCGTCTACGAGCGCGAGAAGCCGCAGCAGATCAGCGATACCGGCGAACTGGAACGCATGATCGACGAGGTCATCCGGGCCAACCCCAAGCAGGTGGAGCAGTACCGCGGCGGGAAGAAGACGGTGATAGGTTTCTTCGTCGGCGCGGTGATGAAGGCTTCCAAGGGCAAGGCCAACCCGGCGCTGGTCAATGAACTGCTAGCCAAGAAGCTGGAGAGCTGCTGAAAAAATTGTTTTCCGAGGGTCATCCTGAGCGAAGCGAAGGATCTGCTGTGTGCGTGAAAGCAAAGCAGATCCCAAGCGCAAAATCGCGCGACCTCAGAATGACACTGATTTGAATTTTTCAGCAGCCGGCTAGAGCGCTGACCCACGCTAGAAGTCTGCGCGATCAGTGAGCGCGAGTGCTTTCCAGGAGCTTGTTCAGGGAGAATCGAGAATGGCACATCCTATCCTCGACAAGTTGTTCGCGCTCGACGGCAAGGTAGCTCTCATCACGGGTGGATATCGAGGGATTGGGTTAACGATGGCCGAGACCTATGCCGCAGCGGGAGCCAATGTGGTGTTGGCCGCGCGCAACCTGGCGGGATGCCAGGCGGCGGCGGAAAGAATCGCCAAAACCTACGGCGTGAAGGCAGCCGGCAAAGCTCTCGACGTGAACGATTCCAAGCTCGTCGACAGAGTTGTGAAAGACGTGGCGGCGGAGTTTGGAACGATAGACATTCTCGTCAATTGCGCGGGAATTTCGGGCAGCGAAAAACCGGTATTGAAAATGACCGACGCGGATCTGGATGAGGTGATGAACGTCGACTTCCGGGGAACCTTTTTTGTCTCGCGGGAGGCCGGTCAAATCATGGCGCGGCAAAAGAGCGGCAAGATCATCAATGTCGCTTCGATCCTGGGGAAGATTGCCACGCGTAACTTGCTGGGATACTGTGCCAGCAAAGCCGCGGTCATCCAGTTGACCAAGGTCATGGCGCTCGAGTTGATGCGCGATAACGTCCAGGTGAACGCACTTTGCCCCGGCTACATCGTGACCGACATCAACAAAGACTTCTTCGCCTCGGAGGCAGGGCAGAAGATGGTCAGGAAGATGATCCCGATCAACCGGGTGGGCGAGCTTTGTGAGTTGCAGTCAATTTCACTGTACCTGGCGACTTGTCCGCCATTTATGACGGGGGGCGAGTTCTATATCGATGGCGGCCACACGCTTATGTAGCAGGTTGCCGGGACTTGGCTGGGTCCCCAGGACGGGATAAAGGTTTTGATGAGCAAGAGCGTAGCCCTGAAATACTGCGGCGGTTGCGATCCGGGATTCGATAGAGTCGAGCTGTTTACGAGGATTCGGGCCGCCGCGGGGGATTCCATCGAGTGGGTCGGTCTCGACGATCAGGGCTTTGACACGGTTTTAATGATCGCCGGCTGCGACCGCGCATGCCCCGAGCAAAACCCGGAGATATCACGGTATCGTGTTATCTCCATCAAGCACGATCGCCTGGATGCAGGAGTGATCGTCAAAGCGCTACTCAGTAGGGGGGAGCAATGAAGATCAAGACCAAGCAAGATTATGTTGAAAGCCTGCGAAAGCAGCCGCTGAATGTCTACTTCATGGGCGAGAAGGTCGCGGATCGCAGTACTTTTCCAGCCTTTCTTCCTCATATCAACTCTGCCGGCAAGACCTATGAAATGGCGCTGGCTCCGGAATATGAGGAGCTGCTCACGGCGAAGAGTCACCTCTCGGGCAACAAGATCAACCGCTTCACCCACATCCATCAGTCGGTAGACGACCTCATCAAGAAGGTTCAGATGCTTCGTGCCTTGGCGCACGAAACCGCTAGTTGCTTCCAGCGCTGCGTGGGGTTCGACGCTCTTAACGCGCTCTACATGACCACCTATGAAATCGACGAGAAGTACGGAACCGAATACTTCAAGCGGCTGGAGAAGTATCTGGCGAGAATCCAGGACGAAAATTTCATGCTGGTCGGGGGCATGACTGACGTTAAGGGAGACCGCTCGAAGCGGCCCAGCCAGCAATCGGACCCCGATCTTTTCACCCATATCGTCGAAAAGCGAGCTGACGGCATCGTTGTGCGCGGTGCCAAGGCCCACCAGACCGGGGCTGTCAACAGCCACGAAATCATGATCATGCCGTGCCAATCGATGCAGGAAGGCGATGAGTCCTACGCGGTTGTCGCCGCCATACCGCTGGATGCGCCGGGCATTACCCTGATTTTCGGCCGCCAGAGCAATGACGAGCGAAAAGGCGAGGGCATCGACGCCGGCAACCAGGAATTCGGCATGGTTGGCGGCGAAGCGCTGATTGTCTTTGAGGACGTATTCGTTCCCTGGGAACGAGTTTTCATGTGTGGCGAAGTCGACTTCAGCGGCATACTCGTCGAAAGGTTTGCCACCCTGCATCGCCAGAATTACGGTGGCTGCAAGGGAGGCGTTTCCGACGTTGTCATCGGCGCCGCTGCTCTAACGGCCCAGTACCAGGGATCTCTGGGTGCCTCGCACATCAAGGACAAGCTCGTGGAGATGCTGCATCTTGCGGAGACGGTCTACGCTGGTTCCGTGGCGTGTTCGGCTTTAGGCTCCAAGACTAAAAGCGGCTCTTACTATCCCGATCCACTCCTCGCCAATTGCACCAAACATAACATCACGCGCGCGATTTACGAGATTTCGAGACTGGCGCAAGACATCGGCGGTGGCATCCTGGCAACGCTTCCGGCGGACAAGGATTTGCATAGTCCGGAGATTGGCAAGTACGTTGAGAAATATCTGAAGGGTGTCGATGGCGTTTCAACCGAGACCCGCATGAAGGCGTTGCGACTGCTGGAGAACATGACCGGCGGCACCGCGCTGATCGAAAGCATGCATGGCGCGGGTTCTCCACAAAGCCAAAGGATCATGTATCAAAGGCTTGGCAAGTTGGGCGAGAAGATGAAGATGGCCAAGAAGATTGCCAAGATCACCGAGTAGCCTTTACCTGGAGCTGGTCTTTGAATGGGGAGCGGCTTTCGCCCTGTGGGGATTCGCCGCTTCCTCTAGCTTCAGTTTTCTAAGCAAGCCGAGCAAACTGCCTGAGAGGTATGCACAACTTCTCTTCCGCCCACTGGGGGCCCTGTCGGCGGATGCCCCCGCCAGTTGCAATCGAAAAACCGGGCGTATAGTCTGCATAATCAGCATCACTACACTAGACTCCGCATTCTTCGACAGAAGGAACTATGTCTGAACGCACTGTCGCATCGGTTGCCAACTCTGAACTCCGTTCGGCACTGACGAGCCTCATTGGCGAGAAGGGCTGCCTGTTCGATCCTCAGGACACGGCCGCTTATTGCGAGGATTGGCGCCAACTCTACCGGGGGCAAACCCCGGCCGTGGTGCGTCCGGCCTCTGCCGCGGAGTTGGCGTCGGTCGTACGGTTCTGCGCGGAGAGGCGGATCGCAATCGTGCCCCAAGGCGGCAATACCGGCATGATGGGTGGCGCCACACCGAACGCGGAAGGCACCCAGATCGTGCTCTCACTTTCCCGCATGAACAAGATCAGGGAACTTGACGTTGTCGATCTGACCATGACGCTCGAGGCGGGCGTGGCGCTCAAGACCGCACAGGAGGCGGCTGCCGCCGAGAACTGTACATTGCCGCTCTCCATGGGTTCGGAGGGCACAGCCCAGATCGGTGGCGTCATTTCGACCAATGCGGGCGGAAACAACACCGTTCGCTATGGCAACGCACGCGAGCTGGTGCTTGGCCTGGAGGTCGTTTTGCCCGATGGCCGCATCTGGAATGGACTCCGGCGCCTACGAAAAGACAACACCGGCTATTGCCTCCGCCAACTCTTTGTTGGGGCCGAGGGAACGCTCGGCATTGTGACGGCGGCGGTGCTAAAGCTTGTTCCCCGCCCGCATGACATCGCCCTGGCATTTTGTTCCGTGCCCTCGGCGCAGGCTGCGTTGGACCTTCTGGTGTTGTGCCGGCGGCATCATCCCGCCTCGATTCAGGCGTTCGAATATATGGGCAGCGAGATTCTGGGGCTTGTCTTCAAGCATTTCCCGGAGACGCGGTCGCCCTTGAGCCAGCACGCCAATCACTACGTCCTGGTGGAGTTGGCTGACGCTTCGCCCACTGCCGGGTTGCGCGAAAAACTGGAAGACGTGCTGGGCAAAGCGATGGACTCGGGAGTGGTGCTGGATGCCGCCTTGGCCGGAAGTTCAGCCGAACGCCTTGCGTTGTGGCAGATGCGGGAAAACATTTCCGAGGCACAGAAACGCGAGTCCGCGATCATCAAGAACGACGTCTCGGTGCCAGTCTCCAAAACGCCCGAGTTTATCGCCCAAGCCACAGATGCCTGCGCCCGCAAATTCCCCGAGCTCCGGATCATGGCCTACGGACACCTCGGGGATGGCAACATTCACTTTCATCTGTTCCCGGCCGTTGGCGCGAGCAACGCAGAGTTCATGAAGCTTGACCACGCCATCATGGATATCGTCAATGAAGTGGTGCGCCGCTTCGACGGCAGCTTTTCCGCCGAACACGGAGTGGGACAGCTCAAGGCTTACATGATGGAGAAATGGCGCGGGGGCGTGGAGTTGGACGTTATGCGCCAAATCAAGAAGGCACTGGACCCTCTGGGAATCATGAATCCGGGCAAGGTGCTGCCCT
>JBEKQP010000051.1:0-22671 GCA_049519595.1 Candidatus Korobacteraceae bacterium
ATGTGGGAACTCCCGGTGAAGTGATCCAGACAATAGGCGAGGCATATCAGCGCGTGTTCATCGCAGCCTTGGAGAGTAATATCCCGTATTTTGAGAACATATTCGACGTCCATACGGAGCCCGACAAAACATCGTTTGCCGGTCGCGGTGGCACACGCTATTCATTCGATTTCTGCGGCGTGTACAACCACCCATGGCGACGGGCGGAGGTTTTCGGCGAGTGCAAAGGATACAGCAGGGCAGGTGGGCTTCTTGGCGAATACAGAGCGTTTCTGGCAAGAGCGTATGTTACTTCTACTGACTACGGCCGCCACGCCAAAGATTACTTTTGGTTTATCACAAACGTGCCTTTTGCCTGCATGGAGGGGGGCGGCATCCGGACGTATACATTTGTCCGGGATGCGCTCAATGACAGAGGTAATACTGAGGTCAGGAAGATACTTGGCGACGGACACGTGGACGATAATTTTGTTCGAGGGCTCGTAGGGCGCTTGGGAGTTTTCATCCTCACTGACAGTTTCTTGATGAATACAAAACTCTCTTACCGTGTATCGTCCGGTGAAACACTGTGGAGTATTTTAAAAAAACTTCACGCAGGAAGAGCCCCGACTGGATTTCGAGGAATCGCGGAGCGCATTGCTTCCGAAAATAGACTACGGTCGGCCGACCACGTCCTTAGCGGGAGCAGAATAAAGCTTCCTTGGTTCGGAATTAACAAGCGCGGATACGAGCCTGAGGAGTTCGGGGAATTCTAGGCCGGGGTAGTCGTACGTGGTGCCTATTCGCGACCGCATGTCCGTGCATCGGCGAGTTGTCCACTGGGCAAAAGCTACTACTTTCCCTGGCTCAGGTGCTGCAGGTAGGGAACAAAAGGCCCCACCCCAAGCTTCGCTTGAATGGGGCACCCGCGCACATACTTACATCGACAAAATCTCTCCAATTTTGCGACCGGAGTGCGGCTTGGCTCATCTACTAAGTGTGGTTGATAGTTCTGTAAGGAGAGAATAACGATGGCAGAGAATCTGATCGGTGCAAGTGAAACGAAGTCGGTCTGGGAGCGGGTAAAGAATTTTGGGCTCAGGCTGCTTGACCGCATGTACGTGAGCGAAATCATTAACTAAGAGCTTCCGCTTTCGTCCTGCCGGCAAAAAATCCGGTGGGCCGCTCCGTAAGTAATTTTTCGAAGCACGCAATTTGCGAAACAAGCGATTTTTACAGCTAAAGGCCGCACATGGATGCGGCCTTTACCA
Source organism: Candidatus Korobacteraceae bacterium (assembly GCA_049519595.1). Taxonomy (GTDB): domain Bacteria; phylum Acidobacteriota; class Terriglobia; order Terriglobales; family Acidobacteriaceae; genus CAWBRT01. The sequence continues at coordinate 1,251 of JBEKQP010000051.1, forward strand.
TTCTTACGTCTGCAAGATTCCGACGTTGAACTTCGGCACCTCGGGATTGTGCGATGCCGCCTCCAGCGCCTGGATGATGGCGTCGCGCGTATCCATCGGGTCGATGATCTTATCCAGCCACAGGCGGGCCGCGCCGTAGCGTGGGTCCATCTGCTGGTCGTAGGTCTGCTTTACGCTTTCGAAAAGCTGTTTTTTGTCTTCTTCCGTCAGCTTCCGGCCTTCGCGTTCCAGTTGCTTAATCTTGATTTCCACCAGCGTTCCGGCCGCTGACTCGCCGCTCATCACCGAGTAGCGTGCCGTCGGCCAGGCATAAAGGAATCGCGGATCGAAGGCCTTGCCGCACATGGCATAGTGGCCGGCACCGAATGAGCCGCCGATGATGACCGAGATTTTCGGCACCACCGAGTTGGCGACGGCGTTCACCATCTTCGCGCCGGAGCGGATGATGCCGCTCCACTCGGCGTCGCGGCCCACCATGAAGCCGTTCACGTCGTGCAGGAAGACCAGCGGAATGACGTTCTGGTTACAGTCCATGATGAAGCGCGCGGCCTTGTCGGCGCTCTCCGTATAGATGACGCCGCCGAACTCGACGCGCCGGTTGCCCTGTTGATCGGTCTGCTGCACGTGCAGCTTCTGATTGGCCACGATGCCGACGGCGTAGCCGCCAATGCGCGCGTAACCGCAGAGCACGGTCTGGCCATATTCGGCCTTGTACTCGTCGAACTTGCTGCCATCGACGATGCGTGCAATCACTTCGCGCATGTCGTAAGGACGCGATGGATCGCTTTCATAAATCCCGTAAAGCTCTTCGGCGGCATACAGCGGCGACTCCGGCGCAGCCTGATGAAACGGCCCGCCGAGGGAGCGGTAGCCCATCTTTTCCACCAGCGAGCGAACCCGCTTGAGGCAGGTTTCGTCATTCGGTTCGCGGAAGTCAATCGTGCCGCTGATTGCCGCGTGCATGCGCGCACCGCCAAGTTCCTCCGGAGAACTCTTTTGTCCAATGGCCGCCTGCACCAGCGCCGGACCGGCAAGAAACAGTCCGCTGCCCTCCGTCATCAGGATGTGATCGCACATGACGGGCAGGTAGGCTCCGCCGGCCACGCACATCCCCATGATGGCCGTGATCTGCGGAATGCCCATGGCCGACATGACCGCGTTGTTGCGGAAGACCCGCCCAAAATCGTCCTGGTCGGGAAAAACATCTTCCTGCAAAGGCAGGAAAATGCCCGCCGAGTCGACCAGGTAGACGGTGGGAACGTGATTCTCGATGGCGATATTCTGCGCGCGGATCACCTTCTTCGCCGTCATCGGGAAAAAGGCTCCGGCCTTGACCGTCGCGTCATTGACGATCAGCATGAACAGGCGATCATGGATGCGCCCGAGACCGGTAATGACGCCCGCCGACGGTGCTCCGCCCCACTCGTCGTACATCTCCCACGCGGCGTAGCCACCCACCTCGAACAGTTCCGTTCCGGGGTCTATGAGGAGCGCTATGCGCTCGCGCGCCGTCAACCGCCCTTTGTTGTGCTGCGTATCGATGGCCTTCGGGCCGCCACCTTCGGCGATCTGCTGCTCCTGGTTCCGAACCTCGGCGACAAGGCGGGCCATCTCCCGCATGTTCTTTTCAAATCGTGGATGACTAGTCTGAACCTTCGTCGGCAGGACGTTGATTGCAGCCTCAATCTTGTTGCGATCGGCCATAATTTACCTTCTGTTCCATCGACCGCGATGGCGGCGCTCGTTGCTCGGCCCACCAAGCCTAAATGAGAGGCCCTTCATAAGCAACGGTAAGCAATGACAAACGAAGATAAGCAATGAAGCTGTTGGAACCGCATGCCGAAAGCGGCAACGCACCTGTGCATCGGGTCGGCAACGCCGGTAGCGCTCTTACGCCACCGCTCCGCGCTCGCGCACGTTCTCGCGGATGAAGCGGACGATTTCCTCCATCGGCGTCCCTGGCTGGAAGACGGCGGCCACGCCTTTTTCCTTGAGCGCGGCGACGTCCTGATCGGGAATGATGCCGCCGACCAGCACCATCACATCCGTCATTTCGTTCTGCTTCAGCATTTCGATCACGCGCGGCACAATGGAGTTATGCGCGCCACTCAGGATAGACAAGCCAATGACGTCGACATCTTCTTGCAGCGAGGCGCTGACGATCATCTCAGGCGTCTGGCGCAGGCCGGTGTAGATGACTTCCATGCCCGCGTCGCGCAGCGCGCGCGCAATCACCTTGACTCCACGGTCGTGACCGTCCATTCCCGGCTTGGCGACAAGCACCCGTATTCTGCGGTCGGTAACCATCGAGAGAACATGATACCGCAACCTGACCGGGGTCGTGGGTGGGTCCAAGAACGATCATTCCAGCGTGTCACCCTGAGGCGCGTCCGATAGGACGCGACGTAAGGGTCCATGTACTTGTTCCTCGGCGAACCCTCCAGTGAAATGGATAGATCGTCACGTCGGTTCGCGCCGGCGAACCTTTTCACGATGACCAGGCAGGTCGTGCTACGCGAACACGCTTTCCTCGTAGGTTCCGTAAACTTCGCGCAGGGCATCGCATATTTCGCCGACCGTGGCGTAGGCGCGCACTGCATCAATGATGTACGGCATGGTATTCGCCGGCGAAATTTGTCCGCCGGGCTCTGCCCCGGGCTCCTCGGCGGCGGCCCGCTTGAGTGCGTCGAGTGCGTGCCGCACCGCGTCATTGCTACGGCGCTGGCGCAAGCTTTTCAGTTTTTCTGCCTGGTGTTTGGCGACCGTCTCGTCGATATAGAGAGTCTGCGGAGGCTGCTCCTCGATGGTGAATTCGTTGGACCCGACGATGATCTTCTCCCTGGCTTCGGCCGCCCGCTGGAACTGGTAACTGGCCTCGGCGATTTCCTTTTGCGGGTAGCCTTTCTCGATGGCCTGCACCATGCCGCCCATGGCGTCCAACTTATCGAAGTAGTCAAAAGCGCCCTTTTCCATGTCGAGCGTCAAGTGCTCCAGGAAATAAGAGCCGGCCAGAGGATCGATGGTGTTGGCCACGCCCGATTCGTAGGCAATGATCTGCTGCGTGCGCAGCGAGATGCGCGCCGCCTCAGCGGTGGGTAGTGCCAGCGCCTCGTCGAAGGAGTCCGTGTGCAGCGACTGGGTTCCGCCCAGCACTGCCGCCAGCGCCTGCACGGCCACGCGAGCAATGTTGATCGGAGGCTGTTGCGCCGTCAGCGAGACACCAGCCGTCTGCGTGTGGAAACGCATCAGCCGGGTGCGCTCGCTGGCCGCCCCCAAGCGATCCTTCATCAGCCGGTACCAAATCTTCCTGGCGGCGCGATACTTCGCGATCTCTTCAAAAAAGTCGTTGTGTGCGTTGAAGAAAAAGCTCAGTCGCGGGCCGAACTCGTCCACATCAAGGCCGCGCCGCTTGGCCCATTCGACGTACTCCACGCCGTCGTAAATGGTGAAAGCCAGCTCTTGCAACGCCGTTGAGCCAGCCTCGCGGATGTGGTAACCGCTGATGGAGATGGTGTTGAAGCGGGGCGTGAACTTCGATCCGAACTCGAAGGTATCGATCACCAGCCGCATCGAAGGCGCGGGCGGATAGATGTATTCCTTCTGCGCGATGTATTCCTTCAGGATGTCGTTCTGGATGGTTCCCGATAGCTTCTTCCAATCGGCGCCCTGTTTCTCGCCCACCACCAGATACATGGCCCACAGGATTGAAGCGGGCGAGTTGATGGTCATCGAGACCGTCGTCTTTTCCAGATCGATTCCGTTGAACAGAATCTCCATATCCTCCAGCGAATCGATGGCGACGCCGCATTTGCCGACCTCGCCCTCGCTGAAAGGATGATCGCTGTCGTAGCCCATCAGCGTGGGCAGGTCAAAGGCCACAGAAAGACCTCCGCTGCCATGCTCCAGCAGATATTTGTAACGTTCGTTCGTCTCCTCCGGAGAGGCGAAGCCGGAAAACTGACGCATGGTCCAGAGTTTGCCGCGGTAGCCGGTGGCATGAATTCCGCGGGTGTAAGGCGGCTGACCCGGATAGCCCAGATATTGCTCGTAATTCCAGTCGCTGGGCAGATCGGCCGGCGTGTAAAGCCGCCGCACCGGCTCGCCCGAAACTGTAGTAAAGCGCGCCTTGCCGCGTTCGTCGAGGTTGATTCCCGTAGCGGCGCCGAACGGCTTCTCTGGAGCCCTGTCCAATGCGGGGGAGAGCGTCTTTTCCACCCACTCCCGTTCGCTCGGGGCGGGGGAGCGGCCAGTCAAGACATCTTCCGTGACGGTTTCAGCTATCTTGCTGGCGTTCTTCTCGTCAGTCATCAAAACTCCTTGAATACCCGTCGTTCTGGTTTCTGAGAACTCCGCGACCCCCCTCTAGCTCGCCCAAGCAACGCCAACGCTAGCGATTGCCGTGGACCTCGCGAAGAACAATCCCCACAGAAAAGCAAAGCTGGAATCCCGCTGGCGCGAAAGTCCCACTTCTTAAGATGCCATCCAGGGCGAAGAGGCTCATGTACTGCAGGCCAGATCGCAACCACATCTCTGAAACGATAGCGAAATCCTACCGTCGGGGCAACCCGGTCCAGCTCATCACATTTTGTCGGGGCAAACGGAGCAGCACCCGGTGAGCATGCCACATCTGAGTTGGTGTAGTCCTCATGTTGCCTGCTCCGAGCGTTGGCCGCACTAACCAGCTTTTACTGTGCGGTCTGACAGCAGCGGAGCCGGCGATATGAATCGCGATCTTCGAATGCCCTGGAATAATGATGGCCACAGCGCCTAATTCGGATTTACAAGACTCCGCACCTTCCACTGATTCGGCGGGTTCCGCTGCCGCCAGCTCCGGCGAAACCGATTACCGGCTGGTGACGCGCATCGTGCATCGCGACGAAGGCGCATTCGGGGCTATTTACGACCGCTATTCCCGCGTGGTTTACTCGGTCGCGCTGCGCGTGGTGAGAGACGCCGGCATTGCGGAAGATATCCTGCATGACATCTTCCTGAATTTGTGGCGTTCGCCGCAGCAGTTCGACGGAGCGCGCGGCAAACTGGCTCCGTGGTTGGCGGTTATCGCGCGCAACCGCGCCATCGACTGGATACGCAAGCAGCATCTCCAGGAAGATCTGTCGGAGGTTCAGCTTGTGGCCGGCGAGGACTTGGCTGGCGAGGTCGAGCGTAAGTTGGCGATTGAGAGAGTTCGCGCGGCGCTGAACGCCCTGCCCGAAAAACAGCGGGTGGCGCTGGAACTGGCGTTCTTCCAGGGATTGACGCATAGCGATATTGCTGCCCAGGCAGGCGAGCCTCTGGGCACGATCAAGACGCGAATCCGCTCGGCACTGCTTTCCGTCAGAAGGGCGTTGGAACGATGAACACGCACGAGATTTCCGCCGACGATCTGGCCCTCTATGCGATGCGTTCGCTGGAGTCCGACGATGTGTCGCGCATCTCCGGGCACCTCGGTTCCTGTATCTCGTGCCGTACCGAATTACAGCGCATTCGGACGGATCTGGCAGCTGTTGCGCTCACCGCTCCCGAGGTCGCTCCGCCGCCGCGTGTGCGCGAGCGCTTGTTCGCCGACATCCGCGAAGAGGCGATCCACCAGCTCGGCAGCAGCCCTAAGCCGGCCGAAGCGGCGTATCCTCGCTGGTGGGCGGCCACCTATACCGGGGCTCTCATGCTCGCGGTTGCCGCAGGCCTGCTGTGGACGGAAAATGCGCGCCTGCGTTTTCAACTCACGGCGCTACGGCATGTCGTGCAGCAGGAGCAGGCACAGCGTCAGCAGGAACAAACAAGCTTGGAAAATGCGTCGCATGTGCTGGCCATGCTGAACTCGCGCTCCACCATGCGCGTGCGGATGATGGCCGGAGCAGCCAAGCGGGAACCTCAGGCCGAGGCGATCTATTCGCGCGAGCAGGGCCGGTTGCTGCTGATGGCCAGCAACCTGCGACCTCTGCCGGAGCATAAGGTCTACCAACTCTGGATACTGCCCATGCAAGGCGCTCCCATCTCCGCCGGCATGTTGAAGCCCGACGCACAAGGAAGCGCCACGATGATGTGTCCGCAGGCTCCGGTGGTTGAAGCCAAAGGGTTCGCGCTCACGGTCGAGCCCGAAGAAGGTTCTCCGGCTCCGACCTCCAACCCGGTGCTGGTGGGAGAGGTTTCTTCGTAAACTTCGCGACGTGCGGTTTCGAGTGAAAGGCAACTACTTTAGCATGTCGCCCTGAGGTTGAGCCGTATTGCGGGCGTTTGAGCCGGCAGGCGAAATCCTGAGCGTAGCGAAGGAACTCGAGGATGCGACGTAAGGGGCCATGCATTTGCTTTTTCCGACCCCAGGAAAAACGGCGGGTTTCGAGAACAAGAAAAAAGGCGGCCCGCGGGGGTCGCCTTTCGCGCAAAGAACAAACTCAGCGTTGCGGGGACGGTGTTGTTGGCTGACTCGACTCGCCAGGCCCGGGATAGTTCGGCTGGTTCAGCAACGGTTGCGTGGACGTCCCCTTGGGTGGGATTTCCGGCGAAACCGGGGTCGGCAAATTCTTGGTCGGAGCCGCGTCAGGTGTCAGCGGCAAACTGCTGATTCTGCCGGTTTCGGCATCGGCCAACAGGATGCCATTGCGTTGCAGTGTGCGTGACATCACCTGGTCAAAGTTGACGTGCGATTTGGCGTAGGCGATTTTGGCTGCCAGCAGGTTCTCCTCGGCCGTAGCCAAATTGGTTTCCTGCTGGAATACCAGGTAGCTGGTCGAGGCGCCAAACTTATACTTTTTCTGTTCCGCCAGCAGGTTTTCCCGAGCATAACGCTCCGCCTCTACCGCCGCGTCCACGCGAGCCTTGTTCTGCTGCAAGGCGAACTGCGCGTTGCGAACGGCGATGATGACCTGGTTTTCCAACTGCTGCAAACGCACCTGCGCCTGACGAATTTCCAACTCGGAGCGCACTTGCACAGACTGCGCCTGGCGATTGCGGATCGGTATTGTCAGGTTCAGCGCCACGCCTTTATCCGGCGCAGTGCTGTTAAATAAGTTGGTGAACGCCGTGCCGTAACCGGTCGGAGAAGGGATCGGCGCTAGAGGTGGGCACAGCGCAGCGACAAAGGAACTCGGCAAGGTGCACAGATTGCTGTTGAAAGTTCCGGCCAGTGAAGAGCCGCCGTAGAAGCCGACCAAGTCCAGCGTGGGCAGCAGGCCGTTAGCCGCCGCCTTGGCGTTAAGCTGCCGGTTCTTCAGATCGATTCGCGCTTGTGCCAGCGTGGGATTCTTCACCAGCGCCTCGGCGATCAGGTCCTGCGTCGGTTCAACTGCCTCGGCGAGCGGAATCACCATCGTGTCGGTCGGAACAATCGGCGCGAAGCTCATCTGCGAAGCGCCTATCTTGCGGCTGAGCGCGTTGAGAGTGTAGAGCTGTTGCAATTGCAGGTTGGTCTCGGAGACGATGATGTTCTGGCGCGCGGTTGCCACCTGCGACTCGGCGTTGGTCACATCGATCGGAGCGAGCGTACCGATCTGCAACTGCTTCTTGTTGTCTGAAAGCGTGCGCTCGGCGAACGCCATGGTCTCCCTTTTCACCCGCAGATCTTCGAAGGCGCTCACCAAATCCCAATAAATGTCCTGGATCTGCGCCACGGTTGAAATAATCTGCTGGCGAAACGATGCGTCCGTGATGGCGCGATTGTTTTTGGAGATCGTAATAAAGCGGTTGTTGATCGCCCAGCCCCGGCCTTGTAGCAGGTGTTGCGTAAGCGTCAGCTGAAAACTTGAGGCCAGTTCGGGAACGAAGGAGGCGAAAAGGCTATTAGTGGTGAGCCGCGTATTGTTGAACGTAGCGCCCAGATTTGTTCCGGTGGCAAACCCCTGCGAATAGGTGAAATTCGCCGTGCTGGTATTTTGCGAGATCGCCAACTGCCCGGCCGAAGCGCTTGCCTGGGGGTAGATCGCGCGTTGAATCTGCAGATTGCCAATGACCGATGGATCGAACTGCGGCGCAGCCGGTCCGGCGCCCAGTGATGACAGAACCAGACCGGATGTGCCGGCGCCCGCGCCGCCTGTGCCGGCTGTGGTGCCGCCTGCGCTGCTGCCGGTTGAGGTGAGCGCGCCTCCAGCCACACCGGTTCCAGTGCCGCCCGGCGTGCCCGATACAACGCCGGTAGCGACGCCCAATGGTTGCCCGCCGCCTTTGGTGCGCAGAATGTCGGTATCCGCGATGGGCAGGTTGTAGCGCGCAATGTCGATATCGAGGTTATCCTGCAACGCAATCGTGATGGCATCGCTCATCGAGAGCATGATTACGCCGTCTTTGATCAGCGAGTCGAGTCGTGGCGAATTCCTGAGGTTCACCTGCGGAACGCCGCGGCTCTTGTAAGGCCCAGTCACGGTCAGAACCGATCGCGGCACGACATAATTCTCCATGACGCTCTGATTGGTTGGAGCGTCGGGAAGGGGTTTTCTGCCCGCGTCCTGCTGAGCGGAACTCCCGCTGACCATCAGTGCAAGCGAGGCTACTACGGCTGCCGCCTTAGTCGAAAAGGCAAGGGAGCGCAAGGCTGGCATTCTATTTTTCTCCGATATAAGTGCTAATTCCGCCGTTCATTCGATCACGAGGTGGCGTTGCTTCAGGCTATTTCACCCAGCCCAAAACCCCAATCCTGGGTCAGGCTCCGATGGTGGCCCACGTTCGCCCTCTGTTGGCTAACGTGGGGCGGTTTCTTGAAGTTCAATGAAACCGCCCATCCTGAAACTGACCAACGCCAAAAAATCCGGACTAGCATCAGTCGGGCGGGGTTCACGAAAACCTCTGGAAGTGAAATAGTATATCCGACCAGGTACTTTGAGTCGGTGATCCATATCGCGGGAAGGAACTCTGTTTGTTGCGCACTCTCAAGCTCACCATTAGTTACGACGGCCACGAATACCACGGCTGGCAGGTGCAACCGGGCGCTACCACTGTACAAGGCGTACTGGCCGGCGTAATCGAGACTGTGACCGGAGAAAAACGTCTGCCGCAGGGTTCCGGACGGACCGATGCCGGTGTGCATGCGCTGGCACAGGTTGCGAGCTTCCAAACCGAATCGCGAATACCGTTGGAGAATTTCAAAATTGTGCTCAACGACCGGCTGCCTGCGGCGATACGGGTGCTTCGCGTGGAGGAGGCGTCAGACGGTTTTCATGCCCGGCATTCGGCACGCGCGAAGAGCTACGAGTATCGCATTTACCGCGGAGACATTTGTCCGCCATTCCTCATCCGCTACGTGACCCACTATCCTTATCCGCTCGATGAAAGATTGATGGCCGAGGCGGCGCCGTTGGTCGTCGGGCAACACGACTTCACCTCTTTTGCGGCAGCCGATTCCGACCGTACCCATCGGCTGCAAGCCGTGGACTCCGCTCCACCTCGGCATGTAGGGAACGTGCGCACCATCTATGAGTCACAACTGGAGCGGCAAGGAGATCTGCTGGTCTATCGCGTGCGAGGCGACGGCTTTCTTCACCACATGGTACGCAACCTGGTCGGAACATTTTTGCTGGTTGGCAAGGGAACACTGTCGCCGGCCGACGTGCGGCGTATCCTGGAGCTTCGCGACCGCTCCGCCGCCGGCCCGACCGCTCCCGCAAGCGGGCTGTTTTTGGTTGGGGTGGAATACTGAAGATGCTCAGAATGACACTTCGAGATTGTTACGCGAGCCTGGGACGCGTCACTGGATGTACTGGGCTAGTCTTATAAAATTTTCGCTCTGAAATCGGCGATCAGAAATGAATACAATCGACAATGTCATGAATGCGATAGACCTCGATCACGCTGGAGTTGCCGGACGCGACCTCGACTCGCTGGCCGCGGCTTTCGAAAGGCTTGGGTTCAAGTTGACGCCGCGAGCGCGGCACTCCGGCAAGCGCAAACCCGATGGCCCGGTGGAACCTTTCGGCACCGCCAATCGCTGCATTATGCTGCGCCGGGGATATCTGGAATTGATCGCGATTGTCGACCCGAGTTGCTATAGCAACGGGCTGGAACAATTTCTGGACAGGCATCCGGGGCTGCATATCATCGCCCTCTCGATTGGCGACGAGCAGGCGAACCTGCGGCGACTGCGGCAAGCGGGCATAGATATTCCGGGCGTTGCCTGGTTGGAGCGTCCGGTCGACGACGCCGACCCGAATGGGCTGCGCGCGCGCTTCGCCCGGCTGCCGCTGCCGGACGCGCCGGAGGGCCGCATTCAGTTGATTCGCCATCTCACGCCCGAGGCGATATGGCAGCCGCGCTTCCTCGACCATCCCAACCACGCGGTCGCCCTGGAGGAAGTTGTGCTTGCCGTCGAGAATCCGGCGGAATCGGCAGCGCGCTTTTCCTTGCTCGCCGGCCGTCCGGTGGTGGCCGATGCGGCCGGGGGATGCGCGCTGAATTTCGAGCACAGCCGCCTGCGCTTGCTGACGGCTGAAGGGCTGCGCGCGGAACTGCCGGAAGTGGCGATTGGTTCGTTGCCGCTGATTGCCGCGGTCGCCCTTCGCACGGATGACGGCACTGCGGCGATCAGGCGGCTCGTACGGGAAATTGCGCACCGCAAAACGCCCGGCGGCGTGGTGGTTGCACCGGAAGCGGCTGGTGGAGCGGCCATCATCTTCAAGGGATAGTCAACAGAGAGCCGGGGTACGGAGTTAGAAGCGGTTGCCAAAATATTTCTGAAGTGGCGCGGTTTTGCCGCGTGAAATCAAAGCGCAGCGGTGATTATTAACCGTATATCGGCGCGCAAATGCTCTAGAATAGCGTTATCCCAAACTTTCGGCGGAATCGCCTGTTGGGGCAAATTCGTAGAGGAAACCTGTGGCCACAGAAGCGACGCAAATGGAACCGACCGTAAGTTCAACCACCGCCCAGACACCGCAACTCCCCAATCACAAAGTAAAGCTTAAGAAGCCTTTGCAGCGTTCGTGCAATGAAAACGACGAAAAGGGAAAGCTGTGCGGCGGGCATCTGAAGCGATGGTTCTACATCTTTGACACCGTCGAGTGCGCCTGTGGCGACGTCGAGCGCGCCTGGGGAAAGAACGCCGAAGTTTACCGCTGCGAGCACTGCAAGACCGTCTATCTGCCGAGTCCGGCGGAGCCCAAGGGCAAGAATGTGGCCGGAATCGGGCAGATTACCATCGTCGGCCTGCCCCTGGGGAAGGACGAAAAGCCCGCCGTAAAGGACGAAAAAAAGGCATAAAAACCGCTACGCGCGCAGCAGTTCAGTGTCCGATAACTAAGCATGTCAACGCCATCCGATTCGGTAGCTGATGATCAGGGCCAGCGTTTGGAAGGCGATGCGGCGCTCCTGCGGTTGGCTGCTATTGCCGATGACTTTGGCGCGGAGCACACCTCCGGCGATGCTCGCTCTGTAGCCGAACGGGTTGCGGAGGGCCGCTTCTATGTGGCTTGCGTTGGTCAGTTCAAACGTGGCAAATCGACCCTGATCAACGCCCTGATGGATGCTTCGGTTCTTCCCGCAGGCGTCGTGCCGGTTACCACGGTGCCGACCGTCATTCGCCATGGTGACCACCGCTGGGCGCGGATACGTTTTCAAAGCAAGGACTGGTCCACTGTCCCGCTGGAGAAGCTGGACGAGTACGTTTCCGAAGACAAGAACCCGGAGAATGCGAAAGCGGTGGCGGGTGTGGAAGTCTTTTTCCCCAGCCCATTGCTCGCCTCCGGCATGTGTTTTGTCGACACGCCAGGGTTGGGCTCGGTCTTCGCCGGCAATACAGCCGCCACGCACGATTTTATCCCGCACATCGATGCCGCGATTATTGTTATCGGCGCCGATCCACCCATTTCCGGCGAAGAGCTTGCCATTGTCGAAACCGTTGCCAAACAGGTCGGCAACTTATTGTTTGTGCTGAACAAGGCAGACCGCGTAAACCCGGGCGAGCTGGCTACGGCAACGGCTTTTGCGCGGCGTGTGCTTGAAAAGAGGCTGAATCGGCCGGTTCCGATAATCTTCGAAACCAGCGCGACCGAGCGGATCGAAAAACACGGTTCCGGGCGCGACTGGGATTATCTGGTTACAGCGCTGCAAAGCCTGGTTGATAACTCCGGAAGCAACTTGGTACGCGAATCGGCACAGCGCGCTTTGGCGCGTACCTCAGAGCAATTGCTTCGGATCATTGCCGAAGAACGGCAAGCACTGCGCCGTCCGGTCGAGGAGTCGCAGCGCCGGATCGCTCAATTGCGCGAGACTCTTGTGCAAGCCGAGACATCCATGCGCGAGCTCGGCTATCTCTTCACAGCCGAGCAACACCACCTTTCCGATATGTTTGGCGACCGTCGACGAGAGTTCTTGGTGAAGGTGCAGCCAGAGGCACGGCAGGAACTCGAAAGGGTGTTTCACACGTTGCAGCGAAGGCGAAATGGACCTGCGCTCCGTCGCGAGATGATGCACGCCGCCCAACAGATAGCAAAGGGGCGGCTACTGCCGTGGCTTGGCCACGAAGAGCATGATGCAGAGCGAGCGTACAAGGCTGTTGCTCAGCGCTTCGTTGGATTCGCGAATGAGTTTCTCAACAGATTGGCCACGACGGGCGTGCCTGAGTTGGCACAGCTTCCGCGTGCCCTCGACCCGGAAAAAGGGTTCAGAACGCGTTCCGAGTTTCATTTCAACCTGCTCGAACGCATCGCGGCTCCGGCATCGCCGTTTCGCCTGATCGCAGACTTTGCGCTGGGTGCGGTTGGAGCCTACGAGTGGTTCCAACGGGACACAAGGCAGTTTCTGAATCAGTTGCTCGAATGGAACAGCGCACGGGTTCGCAGCGATGTGGACAATAGGGTGCTGGAAAGTCGGCACTGGCTGGAGACCGAAATCCGCATCCTTTTGCGGGAAGTCACTGCGGTAGCGGAACGCGCGCTCGATCACGCGCGCAAACTGCAAGCGGAAGGCGCTGCGGCCGTCGATACTGCCTTGGCGCGTCTGGATGCGCTTGAGGCTGAGGTTGCGTCTCTCGCGGTTGACAGCTCTGGCGGGCACCCGACGATCTGATTACACGGCGCTATGAGAACGGGAGAACTGCCCACTCAAGCAGAAGATTGAATGGACAGCCCAGCTTCGAAATCTCGTGACATTGCGAGGGACCTGCCGCCTGACTGATACTTTGGGAGAGCTGCTGGCGGGCGATACGACAGAGCTAGCGGCTTTCGTGTACCATTCAGATTCTTCGGACGCGTATGAATTTTAACGAACAAGTCGAGCTAATCAACGGATTCGGATTCGGGCAGCGGCAGACACGCAAGGAGGTGGCGCGGCTGGCCGGGGTGAAGTGCGTCCACGGCGCCTTCGAGTGGTTCGAGACGCACGAGCGCGAAATGGCTGACCGGCAGCTCGAGGTCACGGCCATTCCCGCGCCGCCCTTCCGCGAACGTCAGCGTTCCGAGTGGATGCTGAGCAAGTTCATCGAATGTGGTTTGCAGCAGGCGCACATGGACGCCGTGTGCAACGTCATCGGTTTGCTGCCAGGCAAGGAGCAGGGGCCGTTGGTGGCGATTTCAGCCCATGTCGATACCGTATTTTCCGAGACCCAGTTGGATGTGCGGCGCGACGGTGAACGCCTGATAGGACCGGGCATCGCCGATAATGGCACCGGGCTGGTGGCGCTGCTGGCGATTGCCGCGGCCATGCAGACGGCGGGAATCAAGACGCGTCTGCCGCTGTTGTTTCTGGCCAATGTGGGCGAAGAGGGCGAAGGTAACCTGCGCGGCATGCGGCACTTCTTTGAGGATCAGCGATGGCGTAACAAGATTGATTGCATGCTGGCCCTGGATGGCGCCGGCACGGACACGATTGTGACCGAGGCGCTCGGCAGCCGCCGCTTCGAAGTTTCCATTACAGGGCCGGGTGGACACTCCTGGAGCGATTTCGGCACCCCGAACCCCATCGTTTTGTTGGCAAGAGTGATCGAACGACTCAACCGGATTGCCCTGCCCGATAACCCTCGGACAACGCTGAACGTGGGCATCATCGAGGGCGGAACATCGGTAAACGCGATTCCGGAATCCGCGATGATGCGGGTCGATCTGCGCTCCACCGATCCGGCGAAGATCACCGCCATCGAGGCGCAACTTCAGGCCATCCTGAAAGAGGTTGTGGAGGGGGCAGGAAGCTCCTCCGCGATGCAATCGCGAGTGCGCGTCATCGGCGATCGTCCGGCGGCCGAACTCACCGATGGAGCCTTCATCCTGGAAGCATTGCGTGCCGTCGATCTGCAGTTGGGCATCAAGTCGCATGTGCATTGCGCCTCGACCGATGCCAATATCCCGCTGTCGCTGGGGGTTCAGGCACTCGCCATAGGTGCGGGTGGCACGGGAGCGCGGGCGCACACACTTCAAGAGTGGTTCATCGCGCGCGGACGGGCCTTGGCGCTCAAGCGCATTCTGCTGACCATACTTACGGTTGCCGGCCTGGTGGAGTGAGTGGTTTTCCGGTCCGCGAAAACTACCCCACTCAAGCGCAACAACGGCGCTTGAATGGGCCACCTGTCGTTCTGGTTATTGAAGGCAGACCATTTTAAGATGGCAGATTACAAAGCTCAGGCTTTCGATCTGACATTCCCCATTGGAAAGGGCTTGCTCTGTCGCGCTCGCTGAAAGCTCACGTTCTGCTGGTGTTCATCACCTTCGTCTGGGGGTCGACGTTTGTTTTGGTGAAGAACGCCCTGCTCGATGCCGCACCGCTGACTTTTAATGCGGTGCGATTCGGGGCGTCGGCGGTGATTCTGGTGGTAATTTTTCGTAGGCACCTGGCGAATATAAGCCGGCAGACGGTGCTTGCCGGCATTGGCGTAGGACTTTGTCTGTGCTCGGGTTACCAGTTCCAAAACCTGGGGCTGCGGCTAACCACGCCGTCGAAGTCGGCCTTTCTGACCGGCATCGCTGTCGTCCTGGTTCCGGTCTTTCTGGCCGTCTTTTGGCGGCGACGAGTGAATGGCTGGACGCTGGCGGGAGTGGCGGCAGCTTTTTTCGGGTTATATCTACTGGCAGTTCCCGGCGACGTTGGCTTGGGCGGAATCAATCTGGGCGACCTGCTCACACTGGGCTGCGCGGTATCTTTCGCCTTTCAAATCATTGTGTTAGGGCGGGCCACCCAGAAGCATGAGTTTGGCCAGATCGTGGTGGTGGAGATCGCCACCTGTGCCGTGGTGATGGCGGTCTCGGCGCCGCTGCTGGAGCCGGTGCGCATCGTGTGGTCGCCGACCGTGCTTTGGGCTCTCGGGATAACCTCGCTGATCTCGACCTGCACCGGATTCGTGGTGCAGGGGTGGGCGCAACAGTTCACGCCACCGACGCACACGGCGTTGATCTTTTCGCTGGAGCCGGTTTTTGCCTGGGTGACGTCGTACCTGCTGCTAGGCGAGCGGCTCGGGCTGAGGGCGGCGGCCGGAGCCGGCTTGATTCTGGCGGGCGTGCTGATCAGCGAACTGCTCGGGCAGGTGCGGCAGCCTGAGGTGGAACTGGCGAAAGAGGTTCGATGAGATGCGGGACGGCGGCATCGGGCTTACAATTCTCTTGGTAACGAGAGTGGGGGTGGGCGCGTCTAACCAAAGGGAGTCCGCTCCCGCGAGGTATCTGATCGCGCCAGAGATCAAGTCTGGAATCAGCGAACAATTTCGTACGGAATCTATAATGCTTGCGCGGCGATGAGCCGGGCTGAAGACATGTATGTATCGATCCGCTGAACGGAGGCGGCTTTCGCAAAGATGAAAACTAATCGTTTCGCTTCGACACTGGTGATTTTGGTTACGCTGGCTTTGGGGATCCTGATTGGCACGGTTGTCGCCACGGGTGTAAAAGGCAAGACCGTCGATTCTTCCGATGCCACCCCACTGCAGATCAATAATGTCAATCCACAGGCGTTGTCGAACGCTTTCACTCAGGTGGCAAAGCAGATCGAGCCCACCGTGGTGAACATCAACACCGAATCGACGGTCAAGAACCCGCACCGCCGCTTGCGCCGCGGCACGCCGCCCGGCGGCGATGACAGTCAGGGTCAGGACAATGGGCAGGGCGGTGAGGACAATCCTTTCCAGGACTTCTTTGACCGGTTCTTTGGCGGACAGAATCCCGGCGCCCCGCCCGAGGGGATGCGTCAACATTCGCTGGGTTCGGGCGTGATCGTCGATTCGCATGGCTATATTGTCACCAACTACCACGTGGTGGAGAAGGCTGATCGAATTCGCGTCAACCTGATGGGCGATCCGCCGTCGGTGAGCTACAACGCCAAGGTCATCGGGACCGACCGTGAAACCGATCTTGCGGTGCTCAAGATTGAGGTTGGCCATAGCCTGCCGGCAGCCAAGTTCGGGAACTCGCAGCAGTCGCAGGTTGGCGAATGGGTGCTTGCCATCGGCAGTCCGTTCGGCTTGAACCAGACGGTGACGGCGGGCATCATTTCCGCCATCGGCCGCAACAACATCGTGCCGCAACGTCAGTTCCAGTCGTTCATACAGACCGATGCTGCCATCAACCCCGGCAACTCGGGAGGGCCGCTGGTGAACATGGCCGGGCAGGTGATTGGCATCAACACCGCCATCTACACGGAATCTTCGGGCTACCAGGGCGTGGGCTTCGCCATGCCTTCCGACACGGTGGTTAAGGTTTACAAGGATTTGGTCGGATCGGAGCACAAGGTAGTTCGCGGTTCCATCGGCGTAATGTTCAGCGCCATGCCCGACCCGGCGGTTGCCCGGGTCTATGGCGTCAACGGGGGCGTTACCATTAGCGATGTCGAACCCAAAGGCCCGGCAGGTCAAGCCGGCCTGAAGTCCGGAGACACCATCATCGCCGTGGAAGGCCAGACGGTGAAGACGGGCGACGATCTGGTGAACGACATCTCGAGCCGCAAACCCGGTTCCAAAGTGCGTCTGACAGTCGTTCGCGTCGGCAAGAAAGAAGATTTCACGGTAACGATCGCCGATCGCGAAAAGCTGTTTGGACGGCAGCTCGGACTGGTTGAAGACCAGGGCGAAACCGAGCAGCCGAAGGAAAGCAAACTTGGCGTGACCGTGCACTCAATCCCGCCCGAAGTGGCCCAGCGTATGGGTCTGCCAAGCGGTGAAGGGGTTGTCGTGCAGGACGTGAAGCCGGGAGGCTTTGCCGACAGCGTCAACCTGAGCCGGGGCGACGTGATTATGCAGATTAATCGGCAGCCAATCTCCGATGAAAAGTCCTTCGACAAGGTGCAGTCGACGTTGAAGTCCGGGCAGGATGTGGTCTTTCTGGTTCGCCCGAATGGACAGGGCCGGAACGGCTCCAATGTCTTCCTGGCTGGCACCCTCCCGTAACCTGCGGTCAGCATCTTACGGCTGGTACTGAGGCATCATAATATGGCATGATGATCAGTACCGGCCGGAGATGATGTCGCCGGCAGGCTCTGTCCGACGTCTAATTGATGACCCAATCCCGGTGACGGATGGGGAATGGGTGCCGTCTTTATCCCGATGAATGCCAAGCGTTTGCCGGGGATTGGCGGTGCGATTTTTTTGCTGAGGTGTTACTTGCGTTCGGATACAGCTTTTCGGTGGGCGGCTTTTGGCAAGGCCCTTTTTTTGTCGGTTTGCACACTTCTCGCCTTGGTGGGAGCCTGTACCGCCGAGGTCAGCCGCGAGAGCGGCGCGCCGCAACTCTCTGGACACCCGGGGCACCGCCATACTACGGTTGAGCTTTCAAAGGTGCGCCATGCGGCTGTTTCCGCCAAAGGCCATGTGCGCTCTGCCGCCAGCAAAGGCAAGCAAGCGGCAAACTCGGTGCGTCTGAGCCGTGGACAACAGGGCATCAGCTCCGAGCGCGCCGAGCAAATCCAGTCTGCACTGATTCGCGAGCACCGTCTCGATGGCGAGGCTTCCGGCGTTTGGGACCAACGCACCAAAGATGCAATGATCCGCTACCAGGCGGAAAACGGCTGGCAAACTAAAATCACTCCTGATTCGCGGGCGCTTATCAAACTCGGTCTCGGCCCCCGGCACGATGGATTGCTGAATCCCGACAGCGCCGCCCTCGCTTCCCCACGTGAACTCGGCGCAGAGCGGGAAGTCCCCGGCGGACGCTAGAGCACCACTCCTAATTAGATGCCCGCGAGCTTTTCCGACGTTTCGCTCTGAAGAGAGCGGAGTGATACCTGCGTGCTCAGCGCCACAAGATGAAGCTGCCTCAGGGAAGTATCCCGCTGCGCGCCGCTTACATCAGCTCTGAAGCTGTTTCTGGCGCGGCGATCAGATTTCCTGATTGCCAATCAGAATTACTGCTTGGACAGAGCGGGCACTGGTGCTGCAAACTAGTATCAACTGTGGGGAAGAATACATTTTTCATTGGACTTGTCTTAGCGGCGAGCGGTATTTTTTCGCCGCCAATTGCACTTGCAGCCGGACTGCTGTTCGGCCTCACGTGCGTGGCTCCCTATCCCGCCGATGTCAAGCGGTTCTCGAAGTTTCTCTTGCAGGCGTCGGTCGTCGCGCTCGGGTTCGGCATGGACCTGAGTGAAGTGCTGCGGGTCGGGCGTTCGGGGTTCTTCTATACCGCAATCGGTATCAGCGCGGCCATGCTGCTTGGTCTTGGCCTCGGCCGGATCATGGGCATCCATCCCATTGCATCGCTGCTGATCACTTCGGGAACGGCGATTTGCGGAGGCAGCGCCATTGCCGCAGTGGCTCCGATTGCGCAGGCCAGCGAAGAACAGATGGCGGTTTCGCTCGGCACCGTGTTCGCGCTCAATTCGGTCGCGCTGTTTGTGTTTCCGTCACTCGGCTGGATGTTCCATCTGAGTCAGACCCAGTTCGGATTGTGGTCGGCGTTGGCCATTCACGACATGAGTTCAGTCGTGGGCGCCACCACCAGGTACGGAGCCGTAGCGCTGGCAGTTGGCACTACGGTGAAACTGGCGCGGGCGTTGTGGATCGTGCCGGTCTCGTTTGGCACCGCGTTCGCACATAAAAGCAAGGCGCACGTACAGTGGCCGTGGTTCATTCTCTTCTTTTGCCTGGCTGCGGTGGCAAATTCGTACCTTCCGGTTTTCGGCCCGGTTTATCCCGTTATCAGCAAGCTCGGGAAAATCGGTCTGACGGTGACCCTCTATCTCATCGGAACCGGGCTGTCCAAGCAAACGCTTCAGCAAGTGGGTATGAAACCCCTGGTGCAGGGTCTGGTGCTTTGGGCGGTGATCGCCGTCAGCTCGCTTACACTGATCCTGACCGGATGGATTCACCTGTAGGCCACCGATAGCGAGGACGGTGCTACGACTCAGCAAGGAACTACCCCAAGTTAGCCCAGTCACCCCCGAGCCTCGTCGAGGCCCCCGGCACGATGGATTGCTGAATCCCGACAGCGCGGCCCTCGCTTCCCCACGCGAACTCGGCGAAGAGCGGGAGGTCCCCGGCGGACACTAGAGCACGAAGTCCTAATCGGATACCTATGAGCTTTTCCGACGTTTCGCTCTAACAAGAGCGGAATGATACCTGCGTGCTCAGCGCCACAGGAAGAAGCTGCCTCATCATGCCTTTATGGGTAAACAAGTGATATCGCCTGATTGCGACAATTATCGCCACGTCTGTGTGCTAACATTCCGCTCGCAAAATATTTAATTATCTCGCTGCAAAAGCCACGTTCATATGGAGGTCTGGATGAGGTCTCAAATCTACCGTGTTATTTGGGCATTAATCTTTATGCTAGGTTGCGCGAACCTCGGGCGAGCGCAGGCGGTGCCGAACGCGAGTGCTGCATCGCAGTCGACTTTCACAGCTGAATATCCCAAAACCCCCGGCGTCTTCATTCAAAGCGTGGACTGGCTGCCGATGAGTGCTGCAAGGCCATCAAAGACCAAGGCAAAGCATGCGATCGCGGCATCGTTATCCTATGGCGCTGTTCCTGCAACCGTAACGGCTGAATACGCCGGAGCGCACGCACAAGTTCAGCTCGAGGCGGGGCGGCCAGTTATCTGCTTGTGCCATTTGCTTTCGCTTCCCGGAACTCCAGCTCTCGTGAGATTGCATGCCAAAAAAGATTCACGCGAGCTTGATGGTGGCAAAATGATTGCGTACCCGATAGTGGGAGGCAGCAAAATCGCGGATGCCAACCAGAGTGACCTGATTGCTGTTGAGACAACGCAACCTGAGAGCTTAGTTTGGCTGGTCAGGCCCGAACAGCCGCTGGCCCCGGGCGAGTATGCGCTCATGCTCGGTACACAGAACATGAGCATCTTCCCCTTCGCCGTTGTTCCCGTAATTGGCATTTCAAGCACGATGCCTGCGGCTAAGTAGTGAACTGGAGCTGTCGCCGGACTGCTCTATCGCGATATCTAAAGCGGATAGTTTGGTGCGTTGGCGCGGACGACGAAACGGCAGCCGCCGCTAAATTTGTTCTGATGGCGCGCAGGAAGCCTGTTTTCTGTAAACTAGGCTGCGGTGCCGCCAACACTCCAAGAAGCGATGGGTCCGGGCCGCGAAGAGCATCCTTTGCGGCTGCTGATCTCGGCAGGTGAAGCATCGGGCGACATGCACGGCGCTGCATTGCTTGCCGCCTTGCGCCAACTCGTTCAACCCGCGCGCGTCGAGTGCTTTGGGTTGGGAGGTGAACGGCTGAGGGCCGCCGGTTGCGAGACCATCGTTGATGCCAAAGACGTTGCGGTGCTGGGATTGGCCGAAGTAGTGTCGCACCTGCCGGGCATCTACCGCGAGTTCCGCCGCCTGCTGGAAGAAGTTGACCGGCGCCGTCCGGATGCAGCCGTGCTCATCGATTTCCCGGAGTTCAACTTCCGCCTGGCGCGACAGCTTCATCGCCGCGGTATCCCGGTCATTTACTACATAAGCCCGCAACTTTGGGCCTGGCGTAAAGGACGCGTCAAGCTGGTGCAGCGCCACGTGCAGAAGATGCTGGTGATCTTTCCTTTTGAACGCGACTTTTATAGCCGGTACGGGGTTGAGGTGGAGTTCGTCGGGCATCCGCTGGCCGATCTCGCGAACGGCGTGAGCGCTAGCGTTAAGCGGGATTCACGGCAAATCGCCCTGCTGCCCGGCAGCCGCCGCAAGGAGATCGAGTTGAACCTGCCGGCGATGCTCGAGGCTGCTGCCGAGCTGATTGGCAAATGGTCTGCCACCCCACGTCAGTCGCAATCACCCCAACGAGCGGATCTCGCCGGGGACCCCGACAAAGGCGGGACGGGACATGGGGCACCCGAACTCGCCGGGGACCCCGGAAGAAGGCAGTCCAAGAAACCACCCCACGTCAGCCCAAAAGAAGGGCGGGACATGGGGCACCCAGCGACTAGATTTCCGCTGGAATTGGTTGCAGATTCCCGGCAGGCGTTGGCTGGCTCGCAGGCAGCCGTGGTTGCCAGCGGCACGGCCACACTGGAGGCGGCATTGGCCGAAACTCCATTCGTGATGGTTTATCGGTTGACGGCCCTCACCTGGCTGTTGGGCCGGCGACTGGTC
>JBEKQP010000052.1:0-22224 GCA_049519595.1 Candidatus Korobacteraceae bacterium
GTGGTCGATGGCCAATACCAGTCGGTGACTGACGTTCTCTTCGACGACCGCGGGCGCCGTGTCGAAAACGTGGTCTATGCTCCACAGGACACCCTGCAGCGCATTCAGATGACCCGCGAGGATTTTGAAGATATCGAAAAGCGCATGCCCTTCGTCCTCACCAGCGACGAAATTCCGCAATACGACATCAAGTATCTTGGCCAGCAGAAGGAAGACGAACTCAACACCTACGTCTTCGATATCCACCCCAAGCAGATAGAGCACAACCAGCGCTACTTTGAGGGGCGCATCTGGGTCGACGACAACGATTTCCAGATCGTAAAGACCTTCGGCAAGAACGTTCCCGACATCGTGAAGAAAAAAGGGAATGAAAACCTGTTCCCGAAGTTCACCACCTGGCGGGAGCAGGTCGACGGGCGCTATTGGTTCCCCACCTACACGCGCGTGGACGACCAACTGCACTTCAAAATCGGCGATGTTCACATCCGGCAGATCGTTAAGTACACCAATTACAAGCGGTTCGGGTCTAAATCGCGGATTACTTACGAGGGCCAGGAACTGCCGTCGAAAGAGCCAAAGTCCCCCGAGAAGACACAGCAGAGCCAGTCAGCTCAGCCATAGGCTCCTCGAATTGTGACAGGATGCGGGTGCCTTCAGCCGTATTCCTCCAACGGCAAACCGCCGAGTGCCACGCATCCGTCGCGGCACCCGGTGAAGTCAGTCGTGCCTACTCCTCGATGTCTCGGAGGTGCGCATGCACTCGGAGCGCTGGACCGGGGTATCGTGTCGGATTCGCCCCGTACCCCTGACCTTTTTTCACCTGCCCTCCGGGCAGATTTTTTGGCATAATACAAACCCTGAGGGCGCATTTGAGGCAAACGGCGCCGCCCGCAATGGCGACGCCAGGCAGCAAATTGCTCTTCTGGCTCTGGCGTATTAGCGGGCACGGCGAGTCACCAGCAAGGTTAATAACAACCTTGGAAATGAAGGTGTGTCCGGGTTCCCAACAGACGTCGTAGTTGCGGTGTTGGGCGGAACGCGTGCCATACGCCTATGAAAATTCTTTCCCGGCTTTATACCCCGACCTCCAACAAGCGTCTCAATGAGCTGGTTGGAATCCTGTATTTCGTCCTTGCGTGCCTCCTTTTCCTCGCCTTGGCTTCCTATTCACCGCTTGACCCCTCGCTGAACACGGCGACTGCGGTTTCGGCCCGCCATCCGGCACATAACTGGGTAGGCATTGTGGGCGCCATGGTCAGTGACCTTCTCTTGCAATTGGGCGGCGTCGCGGTTTTTCTCTTCCCCGCATTCCTGGTGTTGCTGGGATGGCGCTGGTTCCGCTCGTTGCAGATCGACACGCCGGCGGCCAAGGCGATTGGAGCCGCGTCACTGTTCTTTTTTGCTTCGGCGCTGTTCGGACTATTGCCTTGGCACTGGCGCTGGCTGCGCGTCATTCCCGCGGAAGGCCTTTCAGGACGCATTCTGGCCGACGTTATGGTCCGCTACCTGAATCGTAGCGGGGCCTACATTATCTGCCTCGCGCTGATGGCTATTGGTCTGTATCTGGCGACCAAGTTTTCCTTCGGGGCTCTGCAACTGTGGTTTCAAACCCGCTTCTCTTTTTTACATGCGATCGCTGACCGCTATCGCGATTGGCGGATAGCGCGGGCGAAAGCCAAGACGCAAAGAGACATGGAGAAGCGCAGGAGAGCCAAGGCGATCGTCGTCGAAGCGCAGTTTGTACCGGCTTCAGATCGACGAGCGTCGGCCGAAACCGGACTCGCTCGCGTGGAGCGGGATGATGCGTCGGCGCGAACCGTTGCTCCTCCAATGGTTGTCGAACCCGAAGCGGTTGCCAGCCAGCCAAGCCCGATGAGTGGAATTGAGCGCACGTTCGGCGAAGATTCCCAGGACGCCGCCGGCAAGGACGCCCCCGAGGTCACCGCGCGCGCCGATTCGCAGAGAAAACCGAAGACGACGCTTCCCCGCATGCAGGGCGGCTACAAGCTGCCCTCCACAACGCTTTTGCACCGGCCGGACGAACGCAGCGAATTCGATGAAGTCGAGCTTCAACGGCTGGCGCAGGTGCTCACCGGCAAGTGTGCCGAGTTCGACGTGCGCGGAACGGTGACGCAGATCAATCCCGGCCCGGTGGTTACGACCTTCGAATTCAAGCCCGAGGCGGGCATCAAGCTGTCGCGCATCACCAGCCTGAACGAGGACCTCTCGCTGGCCCTCAAGGCCGAAAGCGTGCTGATCGAGCGCATGTCAGGCAAATCGACCGTCGGCATACAGGTGCCGAACGCCAACCGCGAGACGATTTGGCTGCGCGAAGTCATCGAATCGCAAGAGTTCTCCGGCTCAAAGTCGCGGACGACGCTGGCGCTGGGCAAGGACATCAATGGCCGCATCGTTACCGCCGAGCTGAACTCCATGCCGCATCTGCTCATCGCGGGCTCGACCGGCTCGGGCAAGTCGGTGGCGATCAACGCTTTCATCATGTCCGTCCTCTACAAGTCCACGCCTGACCAGGTGCGGCTGATCCTGGTTGATCCCAAGCGGCTGGAACTTGGCAATTACGAAGGCGTGCCTCACCTCTATACCCCGATCATCACCGAACCCAAGCTGGCCTCCAATGCCTTGCGCAACGCCGTGCGCGAAATGGAGCGGCGACTGAAGCTGCTGGCCGCCAAGAGCGTGCGCAACATCGACCAATACAACCGGCTGTTCGAGGAAGGCTCCACGCCGAACCTCTTCGATGACGGAAGCGAAGAGAAACCGATCCCTTACATCCTCATCATCATCGATGAGTTGGCCGACCTGATGATGATCGACGGCGCCAACGTCGAGGAGTCCATCACACGGCTGGCACAGATGGCCCGCGCCGTCGGCATACACCTGATACTGGCCACGCAGCGGCCCTCGGTGGATGTGATCACCGGACTCATCAAGGCGAACTTCCCCGCCCGCATCTCGTTCCGGGTGGCGACCAAGGTGGATTCGCGCACGATTCTCGACGCCAACGGAGCAGAGCAACTACTGGGCAAAGGCGACTTGCTCTACCTGCCCTCCGGTTCCTCGCGCGTGCAGCGCGTGCACGCTCCGTTCGTCACTGAAAAGGAAATTGCCGCCGTCGTCGAATTCTGGAAGGCGCAGTCCACGGCCCAATACGAGGCGCAGTTCCTGGAAGCCCCGCCGGAAGAAAAGAACAACGGCAACGGATCGTTCGCCGACTCCTCCGACGATTCGCACAGCGAAGGAGAAGACGAGCTTTACCAGGATGCCGTGCGGGTTGTGCTGGAGGCCGGCAAGGCATCCACTTCCCTGCTGCAACGTCGCCTGCGCATAGGCTACGGACGCGCCGCACACCTCATCGACCTGATGGAAGAAGATGGACTGGTAGGCGCCCCCGACGGCCCCAAGCCGCGCGAGGTGCTGAAGCGTCCCGACTGGCTCTCGGAAGTCGACGAGCCCATGCGGTAAGCAACGGAGCGACTTGCGGTTCCGGATACTAGAGGGGAAGGGCTGTTCTCTATGGCTATCCGTCGGACGCTAATTTCCAAAATGCCGTCGCTCGGGAGTAATCCTTCAATTCTTAGAAGCCGACTTCCCGTTACCAATCCCGGACAACTTCCCCTAAGCCCGTTTGTGGCCAACCAATAGACGTTGATAGTTCGGTGACCGTCCTCCAGGAATTCACCGGATTCTTAGACGTGTGTCTCGTCGGACGAATAGTCAGTCGAGAAACTGAGATCCTTCCAGTGCCTATCTGACTCGATTTTATCAAGAGCGCTCTTCTCGGCTGCTGCGTAAGAATCGCTCCCGAGCAACAGCCGTAAGGGCGGCTCGGAGAGCGAGGCAACTTGGAGAAGCACCGCTGCTGCCTTCGCCGGATCCCCCGGCTGTGTCCCGTTATAGGTTTTCTGAAAGCGAACAGCCGCACCAACGGTGGAGTCATACTCCGGGCGGCCTTCACTAAGTCGAGTTGAGGACCCGGCAAAGTCTGTACGAAAGCCTCCAGGTTCGATGATCGTGACCTTGATACCGAGAGGTCCGATTTCCTTGGACAGTGATTCCGAAAAACCTTCAACCCCGAACTTCGCAGCCGCGTACGGTGCGCGCCCTGCTGGTCCGATGCGTCCTGCGATGGAGGTTACCTGGATGATGTGTCCGGCCTTGCGCTCACGGAAGTACGGCAGCACAGCCTTGGTCATGATGATGACACCAAATAGGTTGGTCTCAATCTGCGCTCGAAAGTCGGCGAGTGGGGTATCTTCGACGGGGCACACATCACCATAGCCAGCATTGTTCACCAGCACGTCGAGGCCTCCGAATGATGCAATCGCCGCCTCGAAGGCCGCCTTGGCTTGCGCTTCGTTGGTCACATCGAGCGGAACACTACAAACTCTCCCGGTGTATCTGCCCTCAAGCTCGACAAGTTGCTCCGGATTGCGGGCTGTCGCGACCACGCGATCTCCTGCCTCAAGCACCGCTTCTGTGAACGCGCGGCCGAGGCCGCGAGAAGCACCGGTAATGAGCCACACCTTTGACATAAATCCTCTTTTTGCGGTGCATCGGAAGGTCAGCAGTCGACCAGACCGTGAACCGTGCGATCTTTCTCTGATGCATCGGAGCGCATGGTGTCTGCAACGTTCTTCTACTGCGGGTGCGATGCAGGTTCCTCGATCAGAGCTGCAACCTCCTTCAGCATGGACGGGTGGACCGCGTGGCCGAAGGGTGGCACAATCTGGTCTTATTTCCCGGTGATTGATAATGTCGGTGCCTTGATTTTCTTGGCCTGCCTAAAGCCACACCACGACATCACAGCGCTAACGATGCTTCCGCAATAATCCTCAGTCTCGCGCTCCGTTGGCAGGCCAATCTGTCAGGAAGACTTTCGGCGCGAGTATGCGAATCAGTACTGCTAAACGCCCTTGTGTTGAAGTGTGGCGTGGCAAACCCCCGAGCGGTCGACTATCCGAACGCTTGGCATCTTCCCAGAAGGCTACCCCTCCCTGCTCTTTTGTAGTCCCAGCCAGTTTTTCTGATAGGCGAATGAGATTGCCAGCAGAATCACGCCCAGAATCATGAAGGCGAGAATCCGGTAGCCTCGTTGCAAGGCCGAAGTGTCATAGATAAACACCTTCAGGATGGTGAATCCGATCAGCACGATTGCCTGCCAGCGCAGGAATTCCGCGCGTTTCCAGAAGCCCACCCAGATGAGCAGCACACCGTAAGCCATCCACACGGCGGAGTAGGAGAAGTCGCGCGCGATCATCAATGAGCGCACTTGCCGGGCGGAAACCAAGGGCATCATGGGACGGTATGCGACGTGCACCGCTTGGATTTCACGCCGGAAATAGTCGCCGACTTCGAGATTCAGCGCGCAGAGTGCAAGCAGGTTGATGGCGATGACGGCCAGCACCATCACCTGCGAATGGCGCAACCAGTCGCCGCTGTTGCTGGCCACTCTGTCGCTGTCTCTTGCTCCAGAAGACTCACCGGCGGCGGTGGATTCGGCTGGCGAAGTCGCATGCTGCTGCCACCAGATCATCGCCGCAATCACGCCGATGGCCAGCAGGTAGAGCCCAAAGCGTTCGTTGAGTAGCAGGCTTTGCGTCCGCCACCCGATGCTGCCGATCAGCAGATTGAAAACCGCGAGCGCCGCCACAATCACACCGAACCACTTGACGGGAGCGCGAGCAGCCTTCGCTCCGGCATAGAACAGCGCCGCAGCCTCTACCAGCCACGAGAAGGCGATCCAGTGGCCATGCAGCCAGAGAGCGATGGCGGCAGTAAGACAGGCCACGGCCATTCCCAGGTGTATGAGAGGCAGCAGGCGGCGGGCGTCCATGCGCGTGCCTGGCTGCGGCAGCGCGTCGCTGGTACGGCGCTCCAAGGCCAGGCCCAGACCGGCATAGAGCGCCGCTATCGTCAGCAGATACTGTGCCGCGCGCTCGTCCACGGCAATGCCTTGCACGTTAAGCATGGCATAGACCGCGCAGAAGTAGGCGAAGCCGTTCATTACCGGCAACGCCACTCCGGTTCGTAGCGGCGTGGCGCCGCCGCGGGCTTGCGGAAACAGATTCGCGACCAGCGGCGCGGCGGCAAACAACGCGAAAAACGACGACAGAAAACTCACCGTGATCGCGAACTGATCGTTATCGTAGAACTTTACATACCAAAAAACGAAAAGCAGTTCGGTTCCGATGAAGCTGCCAAACAGGATTCTTGGCCAGCTTCTGAAACGCTGGAGCAGCAGCGCGGCGGCGTCCAGCACCAACAGGTAAGAAAGCAATGCGACTTCCTGGTTCCGGCCGGTGGAGACCAGCACGGGCGTCAGAAAACCTCCAACCAGCGCCAGCCCGGCCAGCACTTCGGCGCTTTCGAGAATCGCCAGCGCCGCCATCGCTGTCGTCACCACAACCATGCCGCAGAAGGCTACGGTAGCGGGAACTAGGCTATAAAGTTCGAACGAGGCCCACAACGACAGATAGAGTGCGCCCGCGCCCACCGCTTTTAGCGAATAGGAAAATCCCGCGAACCCGTGACGACGGAAGCGCTCGCTCCAGGCGGCGACCGCGATGCCGGCGGCCATGCCGATGATCACCTGCATCGCCGGGCCAATCCAGTCGTTCTCGAAAGCGTATTTCAAGAAATACGACACGCCGACGAGCACGGCGACGATACCGATCCGGTTCAGCCAGCGCGAGCCAATGCGGCTCTCCAGAGTTTCAGATTGAGCGGCCTCCCGGGGTCTGGGGTGGTCCGCATGGTCAACGGTGCTGGACGCCTGGACGCCGGGCGCAATCGCGCTAGGTTCAGCTGCAACGATCGGGGATGGTGCGGCAGTCGCTTCGTCAGGCGGCGATGCGATTCTCGCCTCCATCCCGAGCTGCCGTTCGATTCGGAAGATGCGTTCGGTGAGCAGTCGCACCTGCTCGCGGAGTTGCCGGATTTCTTCGTTGTCGTTGGCCATGGAATTCAGCACCACAAATACGCCGGCCTGCTGAAGTGTATTATCCGGAATCGGAGACAGATGTTCCAGTCACCGTGCAGGGGAGAATCAGAGCATGAAATTTCATACCGAATACCTGACCTTCAACACCCAGCAGCATCGTGATTACGTGCACATTACACCCCAGATTGAAGCCATTCTTCGTAACAGCGGAATCAAGGATGGCATGGTACTGGTCTCCGCCATGCACATTACCGCCGCCATCTATGTCAATGATCGCGAAGATGGTCTTATCCATGACATCGACCAATGGCTGGAGAAGCTGGCGCCATACCGCAAAGACTACAAGCATCACCAGACAGGCGAAGACAATGGCGATTCGCACCTGAAGAGCCTGCTGATCCACCATGAAGTAATTCTGCCTGTCACGGCCGGCAAACTCGATCTGGGTCCCTGGCAGCGCGTCTTTTACGCCGAGTTCGACGGCCAGCGCCGGAAGAAAGTCATTGTGAAGGTAATGGGTGAGTAGTTTCCCCTAGGGAGTCTTGCAGGCTCTTCAGGTCTTATCGCATCTTTAAGGTTTAGGATGTAGTCAATAAGTTACCGTTGGTGTGAGAGTCGGGCGTGCGCTAGGACATGCACTTAAGTTGCTTGCGTTTCCAGACGACCTCGCTATACTTTGTTCCATTGAGTCGCAGGTTACTGTTGTAAGTGAAAGGTTGTTGTCATACTCGGTATTAGCGACAGCATGGAGTCGCGCACAGATTGGATCGCTCCCGAGTACTCCCCCCAGGTTCAGTACCGCCTTGCGTACCGGAGCGAGACTTGCTTGCCCGGCACTCAACAGGACGGTGGGTTCACGAGGTGCCCGCCGACCTATTCTTAGATTGGTCTAAGAATAGTGGTTCTCTGGACGCATCCAAGTAGTAACTCTCTCCATGCGGGAAGCTGGTGAGACTAACTTGGAGACGAATTCTGCGACGTTTGAACACTCCGGCAGAGGTTTGAAGCTGTTTTTCATCGCCGGAGTTACTTGGAGAGTTTGATGTGCGCGCCATGTTTTGTCCAGATTTGGACAGGGTCGCGCGCTGGGTTGGCTTGTTCGGGTTTTCCGGTTGCAGGGCCTTGTGGCTCCATCGGAAGGCCTCGCTGGAAAGGACATGAGTCAAATAGACGGAAGCATACTCTTTGGTGTTTTGCCGGACGCTCAATGCCGATGGCGGTCATTTGCCACTAGTTTCAGCGCACAGTCGGCAGCCATTGTTTTGCTTGGAGCAATTACACTCACCGCCCCTCAACTCACCCTGAAGCCGTTTGATCACATTGAACTCATCGCGCCACCCACGCAGGTTGCAGCACAACCCCAACCCGCTCCGTTGAAGCGGATACCGATCGCCGTAAAGCTCGCACCAAGAGCGCAGGCGCGGCCCGAGTTGATTGCGCCTCCCAGGATTACGGCGCTTCCTCAATTGCCCAGACAAGAGGTCGCAGCGAAGACGCAGCTGCCCGCACCGCCAATCCCTTTCTTCAACCAAGAGAAAGTGTCCGCGCCGAAGGTAGAGCGATCATTGCAGACGAATGTGTTCGTTGGTAGTTCGGCAACCCCGACGCTACCGAAAATGGCTGCCTCGAAAGTTCAAACCGGCGGATTCAGTGATCCCAACGGAATGCCGGCCAACCCGAAGGCAACGGGTCAAGCCAATATCGCCAGTGTCGGCAGCTTCGATCTTCCGCCCGGTCCAGGCTATGGAAATGGCACAGGCGGAGCTCGCGGCGCACGCGGTGTAATTGCGGGTACGGGATTTGGGAATGGCGCTACCGCCGCTCCGCGGCAGCCCGTCGCTGCGCCAGGGCGCGTGCAAACGTCCAATTTCGACCTCGCCCCGGTTGCAGAAGCGAAGAAGTCACCGCAACAGATTAAAGTGGTCATACTCCCCGTTTCCATCCAGGAGAAACCAACTCCGGTTTACACGGCTGAAGCTCGCAAACTTCACGTAGAAGGTGAAGTTCTGTTGCAAGTCATGTTCACCGCGACCGGGCAAGTTAAGGTGCTGCGCGTCCTGCACGGCCTAGGCTTTGGGTTAGACGAAGCGGCCACGCGGGCGGCGGAGAAGATACGTTTCTCTCCGGCCCAGCACGAAGGGCATCCGGTGGATTCGACCGCGACCTTGCATATTCTTTTTCAGCTGTCTTAAGAGGCGTTTTTCAGCTATCTTAGGAGCACACGTTTGAACTGGCCGGGAGTAGAGAGATGTTACGCAAAGCAAACTATCTAATATTGGTGCTGACGTTCTGCGCGGGGATGGCATATTCTGCTGTTGCCCCAACCCAGACCACCGCATTTGAGCAAGCCATCGACCGGATCACGGCGCGAGAAGCTGCGAACTTCAAGAACTTGCAACAGTATTCACCCATGGTGGAAACCTACATCCAGGAGCTCCGGCCCGACAAGGAGTTGGGACTGGTTCCGGAGGGCGATCACTATTTCCTTGGGCGGGCGACGTTCAAGGGCTATGTGCGCGACACCAGCTTCCTCAACGATCAACAGGGCGGCAGCAGATTCGCCATGCTCCATCGCGTTCATCAACTACCCTCGCAACGCGCCGAATTCATCCCGCTTGGCTTCGCTCAGATGGCAGTCATCGACGCCACCGGGTTTAACCGCCAGCATTATGACTTCAGGTACTTGCGCCGTGAGTTTCTCGGCGAGGTGCGTTGTCTCGTATTTGATGTTTCACCGAAGGCAAAGAGCGGAATTGGGCGCTTTGTAGGCCGCATCTGGGTCGAGGACGTGGATTTCAACATCGTTCGCGCCAACGGGACCTTCACTCCGGGCAGCGCGAAGGGTCGTTATCTGCATTTCGATACCTGGCGCGTGAATATGCAACCCGGCACCTGGCTGCCCTCCTACATCTATAGCGAGGAATCCAATATCCATATTACCTCGATGAAGAATACTGCCTTTAAGGCAGTGACGCGCTTGTGGGGCTACAACACTGGCCGCGACATGTCGCAGGACGCTTTCACCAAGATCCTGGTTGAACCCGTGGACACCGTAAAAGACCAAAGCGAATCCGGGCAGGAGTTGTCTCCTGTTGCAGCCGAGCGTGCATGGGAGCGCCAAGCGGAAGAGAACGTCCTGGAGCGTATGCAGCGCGCCGATTTGCTGGCGCCCTCCGGAGATGTCGAGAAGGTGCTTCAGACGGTCGTCGAGAATCTGATGATCACCAATAACCTCGTTTTGGAACCTGAGGTCCGCTGCCGTGTTTTGTTGACCGAGCCAATCGAAAGCTTCACCGTTGGCCATACCATTGTCGTCAGCCGCGGCTTGCTTGATGTGCTGCCCGACGAGGCTACTCTCGCCGCGGTGCTCGCACACGAACTCAGCCACATCGTCCTGGCACATCGGCTTGACACTAGATTTGCCTTCGGCGACCGCACGATTTTCCCCGACGACCAAACGCTGCAGAACGTTGCTATGGCGCGTTCCGCCGAGGAAGAACAACAGGCCGATAAGAAGAGCCTGGAGATTCTGCAGAACTCGCCCTACAAGGACAAGCTAGTGACCGTTGGGCTCTTCATGAAACAGCTTAATCAGAGCCGGGGTGCGTTGCCGAAGTTGATTCGAGCACAGATTGGCAATTCACTGATGACCGCTGCCGGACCTCGCCTCGCATCCGTAATGACGCAAGCGCCGAATCTGGACCAGGCCAAACTCGACCAAGTCGCGGCATTGCCGCTCGGCGGTCGCATCAAACTTGACCCATGGACCGGCAGAGTCGAAATCAGCAAAGCCAGGCCGGTCGCCCTGCTGAATGCCCGTGAAAAGATGCCTTTCGAAGTGACACCCGTGTTCCCATACCTGACGCGGTTCCAGACCAGTCGCACGGCAACTCCGGTGCCAGCAACCCCGACTGCCGGAGCACAGTAAATCATCCTCTCTCATGAGGCCCGCTTCGGCGGGCCTTTTTTTGTCGGCTTTCAAAGCAAAAGCCCGGCTCGCGCCGGGCTGGTTTGCCTAATTGGATACCGCTGTTGTGACTAAAGCGAACTCATGTTCGAGAGGAAGTCGGCGTTTGCCCGCGTCTTGCTGAGTTTGTCGATTAGCAGCTCCATGGCCTCCACCGGCGACAGCGGGTTGA
This sequence comes from Candidatus Korobacteraceae bacterium, assembly GCA_049519595.1. GTDB lineage: Bacteria > Acidobacteriota > Terriglobia > Terriglobales > Acidobacteriaceae > CAWBRT01. The sequence goes on from JBEKQP010000052.1 coordinate 11,101, forward strand.
GTACCTTGCGCAGTACCCAGATGCGTGCCAGGTCTTCCTTGGGGATCAGCAGCTCTTCCTTGCGCGTGCCCGAGCGTTGGATATCGATGGCCGGGAAGACGCGCTTGTCGACCAGTTTGCGGTCGAGGATAATTTCCATGTTGCCGGTTCCCTTGAACTCTTCAAAGATCACATCGTCCATGCGGGAGCCGGTATCGATCAGGGCGGTGGCGATGATCGTCAGCGAGCCGCCTTCCTCGATGTTGCGAGCCGCGCCGAAGAAGCGCTTGGGACGCTGCAAGGCGTTGGAATCGACGCCGCCGGAGAGCACTTTGCCCGAGGGCGGAACAATGGTGTTGTAGGCCCGCGCCAACCGGGTGATCGAGTCCAGCAGGATCACCACGTCGCGCTTGTGTTCCACCAGGCGCTTGGCCTTTTCGATCACCATCTCGGCGACTTGCACGTGCCGCGCCGCCGGCTCATCGAAGGTCGAACTGATGACCTCGCCCTTGACCGAGCGTTGCATGTCGGTGACTTCTTCGGGCCGCTCATCGATCAGCAGCACGATCAGCACGACCTCGGGATGATTCGTGGTGACCGAGTTTGCCAGGTTCTGCAACAGCATGGTCTTGCCGGTGCGCGGCGGAGCCACGATCAGTCCGCGCTGTCCCTTGCCGATCGGAGTCAGAAGATCCATCACGCGCGAACTGATGTTTTCGCGGACAGTCTCGAGCTTGATACGCTCTTCCGGATACAGCGGCGTGAGATTGTCAAACAAAATCTTGTTACGCGCCTCTTCCGGAGACTCGAAGTTGACGGCCTCGATCTTGACCAGCGCGAAGTATTTTTCTCCCTCGTGCGGTGGACGCACGTTGCCGCTGATGGTGTCTCCGGTTTTCAAATCGAACTTGCGGATCTGCGACGGCGAGACATAGATATCGTCGGGGCCGGGAAGGTAGTTGTAGTCGGGTGAGCGGAGAAAGCCATAGCCGTCGGGCAGAATCTCCAGCACGCCTTCGGCGAAGATGTGCCCCTCTTTTTCGCTCTGGGCCTGCAGAATTTTGAAGATCAAATCCTGCTTGCGCAGTCCACTGGCGCCCGGCAGCTCGAGTGATCGAGCAATTCGGGTTAGCTCGGTAATGTTTTTTTCTTTTAGTTCAGCGATGGTCATGGTCACCTACGGGAATGAATACAGGAAGGTCAGAAGAAATTGCGCAACGCACGGATGGCGCGCGGCGAAGAGCAGGCCATCCTGGTCCAATCCAGGCCCGGACGGCATGATTGGACCAAGCCTCAGCCTGCAAAACCGCCTAGGCAGCGCGACGCTGCGCTTCGCTCACATTTTTCGGCTCAGTTAAAACGTCCTGCCGCTCCGAACCCGCAATCCGGTTCAATACCTCATTGGTTGTGTCTTGAATTCTGGTGCTCGGCTTATGAAACTTACGGGTAGCTTTGGAAGCAAGCTGGCAGAGCATATAACGATTCTGCAATGTATGTAAAGCCTCAAAAACTTTATCTGAACGCATAAGTTGCTCCATTGTGCGCTGACTACCGAAAAAGGGCCTTTACGGCATGCGCTTTTTGAATTTGAACGGGGGTCTCGGTATCGGGAGCCTGGATTCCAAACCGCAACCATTTAGATGCATTGACCCGAACCGGAGTCGCTCTTTCAGTTGCTCTCCGCTTCTTCTGATGGCCCAAACACCCTCAAGACCTGATTGTTACGGATGCACAAAGGCTACCCAACACTTGAAACCCTTTTGCGCGCTTATAGTTTTGCTGGGGGAACCGAGATTTTCTACTCGGCCAGACACACCAAATTGCCCAACGGGAGACCCTCAACCACAGTCCACACGGGCAAACCAGCCATCTCAGGCCACAACACATAAGATAAACACTGGAGCGGGTTTCGGTCAAGATTTTTCGACATTCGTCTAAACAGCTGAAAAAACAGAGAATAGGACGTTCGGAAGGCGGTACTACGGCCCGGACGTGGAAAAGTATTACTTAATTTTGATGTTGTGGTAATTTTACCACAGTACTAGACGCCCGCGACAGGATGTGCCGAAATTCGCCTTCAGTCACCCTTACATTTCAATATGTGCGCGAGTATTGTCAGGCCCAATAACTCCGGTCGAGACTGCGGTATTGGATGGCTTCGGCGATATGTTTGACTTCAATCTGGCCCACATTCTCTAGATCCGCAATCGTTCGCGACACCTTCAAGATGCGGTCGTGTGCCCGGGCGCTCAAGCCCTGCTGGGTCATTGCCCGTTCCAACAGGCGCTCACACTCCGAAGTCAGTTCGCAGAACTGGCGAATATGGCGCGATCCCATCTGCGCATTGGAATAAATCTTTTCGCCTGCGGCCTTGAAGCGGGCCAGCTGCGTCTCCCGCGCCCGCAACACACGCGCTCGAACACTGGCCGAATCCTCGGGTGTAGCTCCCCCGCGCAGCTCCTTATAGTTCACGGCCGGCACATCGATATGGATATCGATGCGGTCAAGCAGCGGGCCGGACATCTTCGACATGTAGCGCTGGATCATCGGCGGGGTGCAGTGGCATTCGCGCGTACGGTCATTGAAGAAGCCGCAGGGACAAGGATTCATGGCAGCCGCCAGCATGAATCGCGCCGGAAACGTCAGCGACATGGCGGCGCGCGCGATGGAAACGGTGCCGTCTTCCAAGGGCTGCCGCATCACTTCCAGCACGTTGCGAGGAAATTCCGGCAGCTCGTCGAGGAACAGCACGCCATTGTGCGCGAGAGAGACCTCGCCGGGACGCGGCACCATGCCTCCACCGATCAGCCCGGCGTCGCTGATGGTGTGGTGCGGCGAGCGGAACGGACGCACGCACACCAGGCCCGCGCCCGGATCGAGCACGCCCGCGACACTGTGAATCTTGGTCGTCTCCAGGGCCTCTTCGAAGGTCAGAGGAGGCATAATCGTGGGCATGCGCTTGGCAAGCATGGTTTTGCCGCCGCCGGGAGGACCAATCATCAGGATGTTATGTCCGCCCGCGCAGGCGACCTCCATGGCGCGCTTGGCGGTGTGCTGCCCGCGTACGTCCTTGAAGTCGACACCCAGGCGCTCGCCCTGCCCGAGCAACTCGGAGGCGGCAATCTTCAACGGAGCCACACCGTTTCCGGTGTTGATGAGCTGCACTACTTCCATCAACGAGCGCACCGGAAACACGTTCACGCCTTCCACCACAGCCGCCTCGCGAGCGTTGATCGCAGGCACCAGCAGGTTCGCGATCTTCTTAGTGCGTGCTGCTACGGCGATGGACAAAGTGCCGCGGACGCCGCGCACACCGCCGTCGAGCGATAACTCGCCGACCATCACATAATCGTTCAGCTCGCGCTTGTTCAACGCGCCGTATGCCCCCAGAATGCCAAGGGCCATGGGCAGGTCGAAACCCGATCCCTCTTTCTTCATGTCCGCTGGAGCGAGGTTGACCGTGATATGGGTCGGCGGAACGTCGTATCCGGAGTTCTTCAGCGCCGCGCGAATCCGCTCACGGCTCTCGCGAACAGCAGCATCGGGCAGACCGACGGTGGTGAAGTGATCTTCTCCGAGCTTCACGCCCGAAACATCGACTTCGACATCGACCAGATTGGCATCAATGCCGTAAACGGCGGCGGAAAGAGTTTTGAAGAGCATAGGGCCGTAAAGAGGAAAGATTATGACTACCATGTCCCTTACTTCCGCCCTATGCCCCTGGTCACGTTCGTCTGTGACGATCCGTGAAAGTCCGCACTGGTCCTCGCTTTTCATCTGCAGGATGCAGCGCTCGCGAGCCAAGGGGTGACGATAATCGGGCTGGTGATACAGCAGGTCCGTGGCAAACCTACGGTCAATGGTCGTCGGCAGCGGGTTTCTTCTCGGCCCGCAATGGCCGGGTATGTTGGCGCACTGGCCCGCCTGATAAGATTGCGCTGCGATGAATGAACCTGGAAATCCGATGGAGACTGCGACTGCTCCGGCCCCTCCCTCCGGTGATCCGCAACGCATAGCTCCCCTCTGGCACACGGCCGTGCTCGTCATTGCGATTTTGCTTTTGTCGGCCGGCGGCAGCAACCGACAGCATCTGGTCACCACCTCGCGCACCCGGGTGTTGCAGTATCTCCTGACTCTGACCTGGGAGTGGCTGCTATTCGCGTTTTGCATTTGGGGCGCGCGCAAATCGGGAACCGGACTGAGGGATCTTGTTGGCGGACGCTGGCGCGAGATCGAAGACGTGCTGATCGACGTGTTGACGGCTGCCGGCTTCTGGATAGCGGCGATGGTCGTGCTGGCGTTCGCGGCACGGCTGCTGCATCTTTCCGGCGGCAATCAACTGGACGACGCACGCAGGCAGCTTGGGTTTCTGGTGCCCCGCAGCACGCGCGAAATCGTGCTTTGGTTTTTACTCAGCGCGACGGCCGGGATCTGCGAAGAAGTCGTCTTTCGCGGTTATCTGCAGCGCCAGTTCGCTGCCCTGGCCAAGAATGTCTGGGCCGGAATCATCATCTCGGGCTTGATCTTCGGCTGTGCGCACGGCTACGAAGGTGCAGGCCGGATGATGCTGGTGGGAATCTACGGAATGCTCTTCGGTTTGCTGGCGCATTTCCGCCGAAGCCTTCGTCCGGGAATGATCGCTCACGCCTTCCATGACGGCATAATGGGACTGGCGCTGCGATTTTTTTTGAAGTGAGCTTCTCTTCCTGGAGGGTCTCAAATTCAGCTTCGTCGATCTCGTTTCCGCGCCTGCAACTTGCGACGAATTTTTTCTCGAAGTCAGCGTTCAAAAACATTGCGATCGCGCGAAGCAGCATAAACACAGGCTAGAAACGACGTCGGCTGCAGCGGTTGAGATGCCGTCCAAAGCCGTTTTCCCATCTCGCTGACTCGCGCGCGGGGAGTCGTTCGCGTGAAATTCTCTTCGCAATCCGATCTCTCCATTGAGGAGTTCGCTTCCACCCTTGCGTTTTTTACTTGACATGACTTATCGAATCAACTTATACAACTAGAAAATTGCAACGATTAAACGTTGCAATCAAACTCGATCAATGATCGAAAGGGAGAATAGCAATGGCAACGAAAAAGGCTGCAAAGAAGGCTGCAAAGAAACCGGCAAAGAAGACCGCCAAGAAGAAGTAGTTAGCCTTCCAACGCTGATGAAGGGGGACGCGAAATCGTCCCCCTTGGTTTTTGGGGGCAACTTCGGACCCTGCGGCGAAGTGCGGAAAGCCCGTCGAGCCGTTTGCGGCTCATCATAGACTCTTGCTGTGCGGACCTGTCGTTCAGCAACCTGCCAGAGCGTGCACGGTTGCCACCCCAACGATGGCAGCGGTTTCAGTCCGCAGAATGGTTTCTCCCAGCGAGACCGATTTCCATCCGGCACCTTCGAGCATCTTTACCTCTTCCTCCACCCAGCCACCCTCTGGTCCAACGGCCAGCGCCAGCGAGCCCATTGTGCACCCTGAACCAAGCACTTCGCCAACCGAAGGATGGACTTCGCTCTCGTTAAGCAGTAGTTTGCAATCGCTCTCCAATGTCAGCAGGTCTTTCAATCTGGACGGAGCGGCGACCTCGGGAGGCCGCGCCCGGCGGGACTGCTCCGATGCCTCCAGGGCAATACGGCGCCAGCGCTCGACTCGCTTTCCGGCGGCAACGGCGAGACGAGCATCTGTCCGGCGCGCCACCAGCGGAACGATGCTGGCAACGCTCAATTCGGTGAGCTTCTCGATCGCCCATTCCATGCGGTCGAACTTGATCACGGAGAGCAGCACCACGATTCGCAGCACCGAAGGGGCTTCCAGAATCTCGCCGAGTTCGAATTCCACGCAATCGTCAGCGACCGAGAGCACCCGCCCGCGGCGTAGCTGATCACCCGCGGAAACATCGAACTCCTGCCCCACGCGCACCCGCAGTACCCGCGAAAGATGAGCCGCGTGTGGACCGAAAAGATATGCGTGGCCGTCCCTGACCTCATCGGCAATCCATCGTCGTCGCGTCATGTATTCAACAATATCAGCCGCGGTCCTCGGCGAGGGCCGCTTTTGTCGTCGCTGGGTGGCAGCGGCGAGCCGGGCCTTTGGAAAATCAGTTTGGGGACCGGGCGCAGGATAAGGGGCGGTTCCAGGTTGAGTGGCTATATGGGTGGATGACACCGCTAGCCTTAACAGGCTGGTGAAAAACCATTCTCCGAGAATGTCATCCTGAGCAGAGCGAAGGATCTGCCGTTTGCGAGTGCTGAAAGTAAAACAGATCCCAAGCGTAAAATCGGCGCGACCTCAGGATGACACTCCTACGAGTTCTTTAGCAGCCTCCTGAGCTTCCGGGCATTACGCTAGGCAAACATGTCTTTCACTTTGCTGAACAGCGAGCGCTTCTCGATCTTGTTCTCAACGCCGGATATCAACTCCAACTCCTGCAATACTTCACGCTGGCGTTTGGTCAGCTTGGTGGGAGTGTGGACCTTGACCTCGACGTATAGATCGCCACGACCGCCGCCGTTGAGTACGGGCACACCCTTGTGCCGCAGCCGGAAGGAAGTGCCGGTCTGCGTTCCCTCGGCAATCTTGATAGTTGCCTCGCCCTCAAGCGTGGGAATCTTGATCTCCGCCCCGAGCGACGCTTGCGCGAACGAGATGGGAACGGCGCAAAAAAGGTCTTTGCCTTCGCGCTCGAAAATCGCGTGCTCCTTGACGTGCAGCACCACGTAGACGTCGCCACTCGGTCCGCCGTGCAGTCCGGCATCGCCAGCACCCGAAAAGAGCATGCGCGTTCCCTCTTCGACGCCTCCGGGAATCTCAACCTTCAGCGCGTGCTGTTGGTTGACGACGCCCTCGCCCTTGCAGCGCTTGCAGGGGTCCTGGATCACCGTTCCCATGCCCTGGCAGGCCGGACAGGTCCGCGCCATGGTCAGGAAGCCATTCTGGAAGCGTATCTGGCCGCGGCCTGCGCATTGCCGGCACTGTACCGGCGCTTTGCCTGCCGTGGTGCCTTTGCCCCGGCAGTCGTCGCACATCTCACGCCGGCGAAACGTGACTTCTCTCTCGCAACCGAAGACCGCGTCCACGAACTCGATGGTGAGATCTTCGCGCAGATCACCTCCGCGCTGGGCACGTGAGCGGTGCCGGCCACCTCCGCCAAAAACGTCGCCGAAGCCAAACAGGTCGCCGAAAATTTCCGCGAAATCGATTGTGCCCGCATCAAAGCCGCCGCCAAAGCCTCCACCCATGCCATTAATGCCCGCGTGGCCAAAGCGGTCGTAGTTGGCGCGCTTCTGCGGATCGCTCAGAATTGCGTATGCTTCACTGCATTCCTTGAACTTCTCCTCGGACGAGGGATTCCCCGGATTGCGGTCCGGGTGATGTGCCAGCGCCATCTTGCGGTATGCGCTCTTGATTTCCTGATCGTCGGCGGTACGGGAGATTTCAAGAACTTCGTAGTAATCGCGTTTAGTCTGAGTAGCCAGGGTCTTCTTCCTTGTGGGGTTTTACTGAATTTATCTTCAGGGTTTCTGCGCTACCAACACCATGGCCGGACGCAAAAGCCGATCGCGCAGCTTGTATCCGCGGAGCAGTTCCTCAACCACGTGGTTTTCGGGAACCTCGGTGGTCGGTATCATCTGAACTGCCTGATGAATATTGGGATCGAATGCAATTCCTTTGGCTGGAATGGGTTCTACCCCAAGTTTGGCGAGTGCGTCATGGAACTGCCGGTCGATCAAGTCGATGCCCGATCGGAAGTCCTCGGCGCCAGCCGTTCCGGCTTTTAGCGCGCGGTCGAGGCTGTCGAGAATCGGCAGCAACAGCTTCAGAGCTTCGGCCAGAGCGTACTCGCGATACTCCTGCTGCTCACGCGCCGCGCGCTTGCGAAAATTGTCGAACTCGGCTTGCAGGCGAGCAAGGCGATCCAGATAAGCAGCGCTCTCTACACGCAGCTTCTCGATCTGAGCTTCGAACTCGTTGCTTGGGGCCGCAGCCGCTTGCGCCTGGACTTCCTGGGCGCCCGGCTGTTCGCTGGACGACTCGTCGCTTTCAGGTAGTTCACGTTCCGGGGCCAGTTGATCAATTCCCTTCCGACTGATCTTTCCGTTACCTTTGGTCATAAAGCCTATTCAGTTTCGTTGAGTAATCTGTCAAATAGAGTCGCAATGTAGGACACCGCGGTGATGGTGTGCTGATAGTCCATGCGGGTAGGGCCAATCACGGCCAGGCGACCAAGCATCTCGTCTCCGGAGCGCGCTGGAGCTCCGATCAGCACAAAGTTCTTCAAGTCGGGCATCGCCTGCTCCAGCCCGATCACAACTCGCACGGCTTCCTGCCGTGCGTCCAGATAGGCGGCGAGAAGTTCGCAGACACGCTGCTTCTCTTCCAACGCTTGCAGCAACTGCCGCAGCCTATCTGAATCATTATCGCGCGAAATGAGGTTCGCTGTGCCCTCGACGAAGACCGTTTCTCCGCCGTGATCGTTAGCCAACGCACCGTTCTTGTACAGCTGCTCGATCGAAGACATCAACTGGTCGTACTCGCTGCGTTCCTGTTCAATTCGCCGTTCCAGTTCCACGCGCAGCGAATCCAGTGTCCATCCGCGAAAATTTTCGTTGATGTAGCGGGAGGCCATATCGAGATCGGCCTGGGAAAGCACCCGTCCGACCCGCAACATTCGATCACGCACCAAGCCGCCGCGCATCACGACTACGGCGAGAACCTTCTGGTCCGTCAGTCTCTGGAAGTGGACGTGCTCCAGCGCGTTCTTCGGACCTCCAGTGGTAACTGCAACCCCAACTCCGCGCGAAATCAGCGAGAGCACGTGCGTGGTCCTCTCCATAAATTCCTGCACGTCATTGACGCCATGGAAGACCTTTTGCATCGTTTGTTCATCCTCTGGCGAGATGCTCGCATTGCCCGATAGCCTCTCCACGTAGTAGCGGTAGCCGTGAACACTTGGGACACGCCCTGAGGAAGTGTGCGGTTGCTCGAGCAACCCTGCCTCTGCCAGATCCGCCATTACGTTGCGAATGCTGGCCGCACTTAGCCCTTCCAGGTTGTGACGGGCTATGGTGCGGGACCCAACCGGCTCACCCGTCGAGATGTAAGTCTCGACGATGGCGGTCAGAATCTCCTGCTCACGCCTTCCGATTTGGGGAGAGTCGACCATGCTAAAGTGCCCAGACATCCTCTTTAGATGCAGCCATTTAGGCGACGGATTCCAGCATAAGCTGCATCGCTGGCCCCGGGCGACAGCCGTTTTGCCGCTGTGGTGGGGCTCAGAAGCTGTCTCGGAATTACTATTTTAGCACTGTTATTGGCACTCGCAGCCAAAGAGTGACAACGATCGGCTCAAATCTTTAGAGGGCCATCACTTAGAGTGGATTGTAGCGGCAAATCTCCGGCGATGCCGGGCTGAAGTGCCACCGCTGGATTGACTGCTTATTGGATCGATGTACTCCAAAAAAAGACTGCCCCAGATCTGCGGACCGAAGGCAGACATGGGGCACTGGCGCTATGAGACACTGACCGCTACTGGACCTCGATGATGCTTCCACCCTGGGTGGAGTTCAGTTCATTTACGCGCTCGAGCACGGTTCGGGCGAACGCAAATAATGAGCGGGCGTGTTCGGACTGCTCTCCCTCGAGCACCACCGGATGCCCGCTGTCGCCGCCTTCACGAATCTGCGGATCGAGTTCGATGCGGCCCAGGAACGGCAAGTCGAACTGCTTAGCGGTCTTTTCTCCGCCGCCTTTAGAGAAGATGTCGATCTCCTTGTGACAGTGTGGGCAATGGAAGTAGCTCATGTTTTCGGCCACGCCGATGATGTCGACCTTCATGGTGCGGAGCATCTCGATTGCCTTGCGCGCGTCCTGCAAGGCAACGTCGCTCGGCGTGGTCACCACAATGGCTCCGGTAAGCGGCACGGTCTGGATGAGCGAGATCGCCACATCGCCTGTGCCGGGAGGCAAATCGACGACCAGGAAATCCAGTTCTCCCCATTCGACCTGTCCGAGGAATTGGCGAATGATGGAGTGCAGCATGGGTCCGCGCCAAACCAGAGGCTTGTCTCCCGGGTTCAGGAATCCAACCGAGATTACCCGGACGCCATAACGCTCGATGGGAACAATGCGATCACCCTCGGCAATCTGCGGCGCCTGGTTGGTGCCGAGCATGAGCGGAACGTTGGGCCCGTAAACGTCGGCATCCAACAGGCCGACTTTGTGCCCCAGGCGCGCCAGAGCGATGGCGAGATTCACCGACAGCGTGGTTTTTCCCACGCCGCCCTTGCCGGAGCCAACAGCGATAATCGATTGAACGCCAGGAATAGCTTGCGGTTCTTGCGGCTGCGGAGCAGCTCCGTGGCCATGAGTGTGAGACAAGATGGATCCCCTTTGCCCGAGATAAAGTTCGATTATATACGCCGAAAAGTCCGGCCTCTTCGAGCCCTGGAGGAAACTACCCCACTCAAGCCAACAGCGGGCTTGAATGGGCCACCCCTACCCAACGACGCAGAGGTGGCTTTGCGCTTGCAAAATCGCTCGCGGGCGATACAATCTGGCCATCCAGAGCTGAAATTTCCGAGGATTATCAAAGGGTTAAAGGAATTGAGGAGAAGATGAACGGAAGTAGAGTTGTATCCACCGCGCTGATGACCACGCTGCTGCTGGGGGCATCTCTGTTGCGAGCGGACGACAAGCAGAAAGCGCAACAGCAAGCTGCGAAGCAAGCGCAACAGCAGCAGCTCAAGAAGGATGTTGCCCAGTACAACGCCCGGAACAAATCGGTACAGGCAGGCTCGCCGCAGGCGGCACAGGCGAAACAAGAACGCAAGGCTCTGCAACAGCGGCAGAAGCAAGCCGGGAAACAATAGTAGAAGCCCGGCAAGCGTGCCTTGCGCGAAACAACTCCACATTGGCCGATTACGGGCGGATGTGGGGCACCAACGCGCGTTGCGATTCAGAAAGACCCCAGGTTAGCGCCGAACTGCGCGGCGCGGAACCTGGGGCACCCGGCTTATCCGAAACCTACTTCTGCGCCCAAATCTGACCGAGCCGCAAAACAAAAGCGCTAAACATAATCCCCGCTGCCATTAACGCAGGAATAATGGTCAGCACAAGAGCCGCATACCATGCGATCAAAAGTTTTCCTAAAGACTCC
>JBEKQP010000053.1:0-22091 GCA_049519595.1 Candidatus Korobacteraceae bacterium
TAAGCTCATGGGGCGTACTGTAGCGCAACTGGAGGCTCGCACTGCTGACTACTTTGGTGATCGGCACTGAAAAGTATAGCGAGTAGCGCGAATCCGAGCCGCGCAAACTGATGGCTTTGTTCTGGCCGAGCGTGGAGAAGTCGTAACTCTCCTTGAACTCGGTTCCGCCGGAAGCGGCGCCGCCGCTCGTCTTCACGCTGGTCCCATGCGATAACGGTCTCGGAACCATCGCCTTGGCGCGCAACGCTACCAGCAGGTAAAGGACAAGCACAATCAGCAGCAGGAAAAAGATCGGCTTTTGCAGTAGCCCGGAATTTCCCTTTTTCGCTGGAGTATCCGATTTGGGTGCATGGAACTTCGACAAAGCCAGGCCGAAGACAATGTATTTCAATCCCTTAAATGCGAGCCCCACCAGATGCATGTAGGTTCGCAGCGGACGATCCACACCACGCTTTTCGTTCCAGTTGATCCAGGAATTTGCGCGCGAGTAAAGCACCCGCGTCAATACCTCTTCCTGCTCCAGCGTGATCTCGCCAAAGGAAAGGCGCAGCTTGTTTCCCTCCTGCCCCACTACAACCGGCTGGAAGTTGCAGCCATCCGGTTTGCTTGCAAAATAAAAATTTAATTTCTCGCCCGTCTCAATCTTGATGGATTGCGGAATTTCGACGGCGGCGCCACCGGCCGAAAGATCGTAGGTCTTACCTGTAATGATCGCGCCATCGGGACGAACGATGGTGCAGTCAATCTGGACCTGCACACGAACGTGAGCGCGCAGTTGTTGCTTTTCAAACGCGGTCGACGCCGCAACCGCGAGGATCACTATGTTGTAGAACGTCCAGGCTACGTTCATGAGGACCGTGCCGGGATGATCGTGATCGAGCCAGAGGTAACGCGGCAACGCAAACACCAGCCCAAGCACATTGAGTGCCAATAAGAAGAGGAACGGGCGCGCGATGCGGCTGTCAAAGTAAGACCTCGGGATCAGTCCTCCCTTGGCCGTCACGTTGAACTTCCCGAGCTTGGGATTGACCAGAGCCGCCATCGTAGGCAGCAGAATATAGGGCGCCAGCACCGCCTCGTAAACTTCGTTCCAGAAGGAAAACCGATGCTGCCCCTGGATGCGCGAGTTCGTCAGGCTCGACAGCACGATGTGCGGCACTGCGTAGGCCAAAATCGCTACCCAGTATCCGTAAATGTTCACCAAGCCAAATAGTAGATACATCAGCGGCGCAACTAAGAAAACCAGCCGCGGCAAGGCATACAGAAAGTGCGCCATCGCATTGAAGTAGCACAGCCGCTGCGGCCAGCTAAGCGTGCGCTTGAACAGCGGGTTATCGAGCCGCAGAATCTGGATCATTCCCCGCGCCCAGCGGATGCGCTGCCCAATGTGCCCCGAAAGGCTTTCCGTCGCCAGCCCGGCAGCCTGCGGGATATTGATGTAAGCGGTGTTCCATTCGCGCACCTGCAGGCGCAATGCCGTATGAGCATCCTCGGTTACGGTCTCAACCGCCACCCCGCCTATTTCCTCCAGAGCCGTACGCCGCAAGACCGCGCAGGAACCACAGAAAAACGTAGCGTTCCAAAGGTCGTTTCCGTCCTGCACGATGCCGTAGAACAGTTCTCCCTCGTTCGGCATCTTGCGAAATTCCTGGAGATTGCGTTCGAACGGATCAGGAGAATAAAAATGATGCGGCGTTTGCAGCATGCCCAGCTTTTTGTCCTTCAGAAACCAGCCCATGGTCATCTGCAGGAACGAGCGCGTGGGAATGTGGTCCGAGTCGAAAATGGCTATGAATTCGCCACTAGTCAAGGTGAGGGCGTGGTTGATGTTGCCGGCCTTGGCGTGATCGTTCTTCTGACGAATGATGTAGCCCGCGCCGACCTTGCCGGCAAAATCACGAAATTCGTCCCTGCGCCCGTCGTCCAGAATGTAGACGTTGTAGCGATCCGCCGGCCAATCCATGTTCAGAGCTGCCAGTACCGTCGGGCGGACCACCTGCAATGGCTCGTTATACGTGGGCACGTAGACATCGACTTTGGGCCATTCCCGGTCATCTTCCGGGAGAGGGGCCGGGCGCCGCCGTAGAGGACGGATCGTCTGAAAGTAGCCCAGGTAGAGCGTCAGGAACGCATAGAATTCGGCGCCAAGCACCAGCATCACACAAACCGTATCGAGGTGCCGCAGGCGGCCCTGCGTCATCAAACCCTCGATCGACTGCTGCATGCGAAAAACCGCATAGCGTGTTGTCGCCAACGCCGAAAGGCAGATCATGATCAGCGTCGTGTAGTGATCTCGCGAGTGGCGGTTGAGCCAAGCGCAGACCGCCACCAGACCGAGACTGACCACCAACTGCTCCCGCCAGCCCAGAGGCAGCACAATGATGAACACCGTCACTACGAGCGCAAGAATAGCGATTGCGGTTCGCCTTACACGTCCGGCGCGCCCTGTTTCCGTTGTAGCCTCGGGATTGAGCAAATCGAACATCTGAACTCTAAACCGAAGCGATAGCCGAATTCGGCCTGGTGGCGCTCTTTGAAATCGGGACTTCGCGAATACTGCCGAGTTCGTTGACCCAAGCGGACAAACGCAGCAAGTCATCGACAATCGCTGCTCTCGGAGCGTAGTCCAATACGGTCATTCCGGCAGCAATCGCCTCTGCGACCAAGTCGCTGCGACGAACCGTGAATGGCAGGAGCCTCGGGCCCAGTTGCTGACGCAGGTGCTTGCGAATCTCATTGTGAAAGGCCGAGTTCGCATCAAACTTGTTCAATACGAAATAAGGATTAACCTTGCGAAATCCCGACTGGTACTGCTGTTCCAGCAAATTCTTCAGTTTAGGCACGCTCAGCAGAGAGCCAATATCCGGCACCAGAACCGCCAGTGTCGCGTGGGAAAGCCCAAGAAAATGCCGGTCTTCACTGCTCAATCTACTGACTTCCACAAGCACCCGGTCGACTTCGTCCTCAACCGATGCGACCTCGCGCTGCAGCCAACCATCGATTTCGCCACCCTGTGAAAACCCATCGAAATCGTGTGCCAGCACGTTGATCTGCCCTTCCTTCCGGGTTGGCGGGAAGAAAGTGCGTAACCTGCCAGGCTTCCCGGCCTGTCCCCCAAAATGAGGAGTCAAGGTGTACTGTTCCTCACCGTGCACGACCAACACGCGTTGTCCTGAACGCGATTGCGCCCGGGCAAGGGCAGCAACGATGAAGGTCTTTCCCACCCCGCCTGCTGTCGAAAACACCGAAAGAGTGGGGACGTGGATCTCCTCAGAAACTACTTGGCTATCTTCGGCGTAGGTGACGGAATTTGCTTCAGCGACTGCGTGCAGCATGGTCCAGGAATGCGAAGGCGGTTCAGGCGCATGCCTGGGCATAAGTGCGCGCCCTGCCTGCGGTTCTTCAATCAACTTCACCAAATCACGCTCGGAGGCAGCTGGCTCTGAATCGGTTTCGACAGCGATTTGCTCGTGGCGAGTTCGAGTAAAAACTTTGTAGCGCGCCTTATCCAGCTCGGCTACATTACACAGATTGGCGACATCATCGGGGGTGTCTGGCCTCACGGTTCACTCCAAACTTCTGCCTGCTAAACGTAACAATGCACGCCACAGGCCAAACACTCGCCTCCGCTCGTGCATTGACAGCGTTGCGTTTGAAGCAGTTACTGGAGCGACCTTGCATCCAGCTGCTGTCCGGAATCTAGAATCTAATCCCAACGTTGGATGGCCGTTTTCGGCCCTACAGATGAGACCAGCCGCACATACGGACAAAGCTTGCCGATGATGGCCGCAACGCCGCTATGCTGATTCTTCGGGAAGGTAGGGGCTCGCTGATCGTAGCCGGATCGATTTCGTGACCTGAACGAAGCCGGCCTTCATGTCCCTGCTGGGCTTCAAGGGCGAAGAATGAAAATTAGTACATGCCGACGGCGCCGTCGGGCAACGCGAGGTATTCCGGTCCGGAAGTTTCAGCTTTCATTGGCCGACCATTCGACCAAGACCTCTCCTCACGTTTTCAATAGACGGGTTTGGAGGCATTGGAAGTGGGTTTTGCGACGGGTGATCGATTGGGCTCTGGAAGGCAGATATGATTAATGTTGACGGCATTGCGGATGGCTCTGTCCCTCGAATGGCCGGCTGCATCTTAGCAGATTCGGTCAATCGAGGGGACAAGCGCAACCAGACTTGCTAGTCCGCGTGGCCATGGTTGTTGTGATCTCCGTTATCTTTTCCAGTCGCGATGGTCGCCATCTGGGTGATGCTCGTCATGATGGTTTCCGTCCCGGTGGGCGCGGTCATTTTTCCAGTCGTGGTGGCCACCGTATGCGTGGTCATAGTGCCTGTATCCGCGAGCGTCTCTCTGATAGCGATAGCCATTTTCGTAGTAGTAGCCTTCATGGTAGCCACTTTGAAACGTAACTACTGGCGCTCCGATTTGGACTCCGAAGGCAACCTGCGCCTCGGCTTTAGGCGGCAACGTCAAGCCGACCAAAATGACCAAGCCGAATACTGCGAGTACGATTTTCTTTAACATGCTTTGAGCCTCCATTACTACTTTGTGTCAGCCAATCACAGGCGAGTATTTCCACTCCGTGAGTAACTGATCCTAACAATCCCTGAAAAAGGTGTCTGGTCAAACTAGCTCATGTTCCCGTTCTGCAGTGATTTTGTGACGTGGCGAAAATGAGGATTCGGACCCAGAGCCCCAACCTTAATAAAGCAGCTTTACCGCTCGCCCACGACCAATGCTCGTCCCTTGAGCGTTATTGCACAGACAAAGAACTCCCGACTTGATAAGTTGACGAAATCTCGGGGCTCTCCTGCCCCGGATGCATGGCCGGAGTACCTCGGCCAACTGACTGGTGTCTCTATACTCATGCCCTCAGTCCGCATAAGAACAGCTTGTAGGTGGCCCAAGACTGAGCGGGTGAAAGAAGCATATGCTCCAAATTAGCAACAGGCACGGCAGAGCATTACTCACATATGTAGCGGGCCTAGGGAGTCGGGCTGTTACTTGGTTCAAGCGTGTGCGGGAGTGCACCCTGACGGCAGCGGGGCAGCTTCATCGCAACCACTCAGGCGGGCTACGTTGGGCCGTGCGCGTTGTAATCGTTACAACTGGTACCACGGCCATAATTGTTGCCCTTGTGCTTGTGGTGGGACTTTGTCACGTCTATTTCGACCAGACCAACCTGCCTGACATCGAGCCATTTGCCCGTTTTGAGTTCCCTGCCATTGGACATATCTACGACGCCAACGGACAACCGCTGATCGAACTGGCAAAAGAGCATCGCCAGATCGTGCAGTATGGGGACATTCCTCCCACCGTCCGCGACGCGATTCTCGCCGCCGAAGACAAGAACTTCTTCTCCCATAACGGAGTGGACTATTCCAGAATCCCCCGAGTGCTGAGCAAGGTCAGGGTTGGGACGCTGCTGACGCGCATTACACGCTTCGGGCGGGCAGACGAAGCTGATAGCCTCGCCATGTTGCGGCAGGGCGGCTCAACGATCTCGCAACAACTAGTGCGTGCATACTTTCTGCGAAATCTCACGGACGCAGAAAACAGCAACGATCTTCGGCCAGGCGCACTTTCGTATGTGATTGGCGCTCGCAGTGCCAAGAAACTGGCTCGGAAGCTCGAGGAGATAAGACTGTCGTTGTGGATGGAACGGCAGATGCGGGAGCGTTTCGGTTCAAAACGCCGTGCTAAGGAAGAGATTCTGGCCCGATATGCCAGTTTTCTCTATATGGGAGATGGCCAGTACGGATTTGCCGCGGCTGCCGAACACTATTTTGGGCGCCCGCTCGCCAGCTTCACCGTAGCCGACGCCGACAAGGCAGCCCTGCTGGCGGGAATCGCAAAATCGCCCCGTGTCTACGCGCCCAATGCGCCCGATGTCGAGAGGATACTGCACCGCCGAAACCAGATCCTTGCCCTCATGGTGAAGCGCGATTTCATATCCCAGGATAGCGCACGAGTTGCCGAACAATGCCCAATCCTGGCGGTCGCGCCGGGCAAGGACAATGTGCCGCAGGCGCCAGCCGTGATTGAAAGTGTCCTCAGAGAGCTGAAAAGCGACGACGCCGAAGTGAGTGTTCAACAGTTGTTCTTGGGACGTATCCAGGTTTACTCCACTGTGGATACGCATGTGCAACACATTGTCAACGAGGCGCTGGAGCATGGCCTCTTGGTGTATGAGAAGCGGCACCCACGCGCAAAAGGTGTTATCCAAGGTTCTGTTGTTGTGTTGAGAAACCTTGATGCCAGCATTCTTGCCGAGAGCGGAGGACGCGAGTTCTACAAGGAGCGTTCCAACTCCTACAGCGACTTTAATCGTGCCGCGATGTCCCTGCGGCAACCTGGTTCCGCGATGAAGCCCTTCGTCTATCTCGCTGCTTTTCGTCAAGGAATATTCAACCTTGAGAGTATGGTTCCCGACGCACCCATCAGCGTGCCTGACCGAGGTAAGCAGAGTCCGAAATGGATCTCAAATTACGATGGCCAATTCAAAGGCATGATTTCCCTTCGGGAGGCGCTCGCCGAATCCCGGAATGCCGTCGCGATTTGGATCACGACACAGATTGGAATCGAAAGCGTGCTCCAGACATCACGCAGCTTAGGACTCCGGACAGCTCTGCAGCCGTATGCCAGCACGGCATTAGGCGCATCCGAAGTGAGCTTATTGGAACTGGCGAATGCCTACCGCACGATGGCGTCGGGGATTCTCGCCGAGCCACATGCGATCCGAAGAATTCTTGGCGAATCGGGCAAGGTGGTCTTGGACAACGAAGATGGAGGGCCGCAAATAAATGTGGACGACAATGCGCTCGTGCTCATTCAGGAAGGGCTGCGCGGTGTCGTACGCTTGCCGAGCGGCACGGCACACTCGCTTGACTCACGCGGCTTTCCGGTAGCTGTTATGGGCAAGACAGGGACGACGAACAACTTCAAAGATGCACTATTTGTGGGCTCCACTTACGGCCCCGACGGGATCACCGTTGCCGTGCGCATCGGCTTTGATGACAACCGCTCCCTCGGACAGCAAGAAACCGGCGGCAGAGTTGCGCTCCCGGTGTTCAAAGAGATCATGCTCAAAGCATACGGCGAGAATTTGGTAGGGTCTGCGCCGGAGTTCCCATCCGAAATCGAACGGAGCATCACCAGTTATCTCAATCCCGGTTCGGTCGAACCAGCGGTTGCGGCAGACGCCTCTCTCGCAAGGATGGATGTCCCGTCGCATTGAACCGCTTTGAGCGCTCGATTTGTACAAGGTACCATGGAGGAGTGTAAGCGGATTCGCGTTATGATTCGTCGGGAGTTTACGCTCTGACTCTCTCGTGCCGATATTTGCCCCAACTCGATGGATACGGCTGCTGTTGAAGTCGCTTGGCCCGGGCATTATCACCGGGGCGGCTGGCGATGATCCATCAGGCATTGCCACATATTCTGTTGCGGGCGCGCAGCTTGGAACCAAGCTACTCTGGACTGCGCTCCTGACATGGCCGATGATGGCCGCAGTTCAAATGATGTGCGCCCGAATCGGCGAGGTGACGGGGCAAGGCCTAGGCGGAAATTTCAGGCAGCGATTTCCACGTTGGCTGCTACTCATTTTTGGCGTAGCCCTGCTTGCGGCCAACACAATTAACATTGCGGCGGACCTCGCCGGCATGGCGGATGCGGCTGCAATGCTGACGGGGCTGAATGTACACCTGTTTGTGGTGGTTTTTGGGCTCCTGATTTCGTGGGCAACGGTCCGGCTCCGCTATCACCAGATAGCGAACGTGCTCAAGTGGCTGGTGCTGGTGCTCTTCGCCTACCCGATTACCGCATTCGTAGTGGGGGCTGATTGGAGCCGAGTCGTGCACGATACCCTAGTGCCGTCAATGCCGCATACCAGAGATGAATGGTCGATGCTGGTGGCGATCCTCGGCACGACGATCAGTCCGTATTTGTTTTTCTGGCAGGCGAGTGAGGAAGTGGAAGAGGAGAAGGAGGCAGGCCAGAGTACGCTTGCTAAACGGAAAGGAGCAACACTCCAAGAACTTGAGTTGAGGAAGATTGATGTGGGCGTCGGCGCGTTTTTCTCGAATATGGTTATGTTCTTTATCATCCTGACCACTGCGATCACCCTCAACCGCCACGGCATCACGCACATCGAGACTACTCGCCAGGCAGCCGAAGCCCTGCAGCCCTTAGCTGGCAAGTTCGCTTCCACCTTGTTTACCGTGGGCATCGTCGGCGTCGGATTTCTTGCCATCCCAACATTGGCGGGATCAACGGCATACGCCTTCGCGGAAACGCTGCGGTGGCGCCAAGGCCTGGACAAGAAACTGAAACAGGCCCGTTGGTTTTACGCTCTTATTCTGCTCTCGACCGGAGTGGGAGTCGGGCTGGACTTTGCAGGCATCAACCCTGTGAAGGCACTCTACTGGACGGCGGTCATCAACGGATTGTTGGCGCCGTTCCTTCTGGTTGCAATCTTGGTTGTCGCTTCGGACAAGAAACTTATGCAAGGCCAACCGAGCTCACGCCTGGGATGGACCGTCGTGGCAATCACCACGGTGGCAATGTTCGTCGCTGGCGTAGCCATGTTTGTTGTGTAGACCGCTGATCTGGCTGCCACGGTCGAACCGCACGTGGGCCGAATACCCGCGTTCAGCTTTATAAGTACCGCCTTCATTGACGAGTGCGATGTCTTATGCGAGCGATGGCTAGCTGATGCTGTGGGTTCAGCATTTCCAGCGAGACCATGAACAGAGTCAGGGTGGCCCCATTTGCGATCATAGCTACGTTAAAAGAAATCGCAAGCGGCAGGATCGCACTGAACATGCCAGCCACGGCAAGAAGTACCGGGATCCAGAGAAGCTTGTCGGCTCGCTCCACATTAACGAGAACCACAATGGCTCCTGCCCAGACGGCAAGTAGCAGCACGGCGAATATCTCAGGCATTATAGGCCTCGATTCATGGGCTCCCCCGTCAGCGACATATGTGGGGCGCTCCCAAGTATCAAGTATTGAGCTTTAAGCTTTTGAAAGCTGATCAAGATTGACCACGTTTTACTACCTCGCTGCTCGGTTCCGGCGCTGCTATCTTGCCGGGGTTGAAGCCAGCGCGGCCGGCATCGGGTCTTTGGCAATTCGGTCTTCGACTCTTTGCAACACTTTCAGCGAATGACCTCGAAGTATTTGGTGAATCTGGGGCCAGAACTGCCGGAAGATTCTTTCTCCTGCGTCGCCGCCGACGCTAGATCCGAAATTGCCGAAAGTGCCCGAGACGGATTGCGCCTGATACGGAACGAGTTGCGCCCGATACCGACGGTAAGTGGTGTTAGCAACAGCCGCTGAGGCGAGGGCCCCGAGCAGATACGACGTGTTGAACCTTTTCTTCCCAGAATCGTCGCGTGCGATAATGAAGCGCGAAGCAGCATAGCTGGCACGGCCCAGAAAGCTGTCACTCGTATGATTATCTGGAAGGATGTTCGGTTCCTTTTGAACCGCGGGCGCTCCATACAAAGCGCTAAAGCTGCGCGTTACTTCGGGCGCGAAGTACTTCGGCGATTCGCGTATCGTACTGGCATTGATTGCGGCTCCGTCGACGATTAACGGAGATCTTACCCCCGCAAATGCCTGAAATCTTTCTTCCTGCTTCGCTGGCACGGCCGACGGCGCATCGGGAAGCGAGCTTTGCGCAGTTGGCAACTCCTGCCGCTGTTCCTCCGCGGGACGAATTCCCGTGGAGCGCAAGCTCTGCGGCAAGTCAGGCGACGGCAAGCCGTCCTGGGACCATGCTCCTGCACCGGCCAGCAACAGGAAAAGGGCCAAGATCACGGCCGCTCGCTCTAACTCTGCATGGTTCTGATTCATAAGTCACGACTTCGTATTAACGATAACGACCCTGAATCGTGCCGTCTGTGCAAGTTTGCTCACAATCAACGCAAAACCGCGAAGACCAATCAATCCGAGATGGTCAATCCTGCTCAGACCTCGGAGAGCCGCGAGACTATAAAAGGTGATAGCCCCTCAAAGCTGCACGCCGAGCTTTACGAGGCCCCGCAGGGAGCTCACACATGTATGGTCGGAATGTGACTTGCCAAGTTGCCTCTGTGTTGCTCGCACTTTTTGCCCTGGTATTTGGAATCAGCGCGCAGGACCATGGCGGACGGTCCACTCCCGAGAAAGTGAATGCCCCTGCTCTATCGCAAGTAGCGGCCTTGCGAGCGATTGTTGGTGCTGGTCGGCTGGAAGATCTACGGTGGCCCAACTTTCCAGACTATCGCGTCCACGTGGAAAACTTTTATCGGCGCTCGGGCTATTCTCTGGCCTGGGTTCGTCAGGGGCAACCCACGGCGCAGGCTCGCGACATGATCGAGATATTGCAGCAAGCCGATCTGCAAGGGCTTCGCGCGGATGACTATGACTCATCTCGCTGGCCCGAACGAATGGCGCGTTTACAAGACGAGCATTCGCTGCGCGACGAGATCCGCTTCGACATCGCACTTACAGTGTCTACCATGCGCTACGTCTCAGACGTTTCGGTCGGAAGATTAAATCCCCGATATTTCCAGTCCAGGCTTAATATAGGCCCAAAGAAAGTGGACCTTTCCATATTTGTTCAGAGCTATTTGGTTGACGGAGCAGACTTGAAGTCGGAATTGGCGACAATCGAGCCGCCGATCGCCAGCTACGGTGAGATGAAAAAAGCGTTGTCAAAGTACCTGCGGTTGGAGAAAGAGGATGATGGGGAAAAGTTGCCCGATCCCCATGGCATCGTGTTTACCGGAACGTTGTATGATGGCGTTCCCAGATTGGCCAGATTGCTTCGCTTACTAGGCGATCTGCCGGAGAGTGCGGTAGTTCCGGACGATTCTCGACTTTACGCTGGAGCACTGGTCGAGGCTGTCGAACGATTCCAGGAGCGCCACGGTCTGCGCCCTTTCGGATACCTCGACTTCAACACAATCGAGCAGCTGAATACTCCGATGAGTTACCGTGTCGAGCAAATACAGCTTGCGTTGGAACGCTATCGTTGGCTACGTTACGACTTTCTGCGACCTCCAATCGTGGTCAATATCCCCGCATTTCGTCTGTATGCATTTAATAAAGACGGCGGAATTGATCTTACGATGAGGGTGGATGTTGGAGAAGAGGGCGCCGCGAGCACCCGCACCCCGGTGCTTGAAGACGAGATCGCGTACTTGGTCTTCCGTCCATATTGGGATGTTCCGCTTCCAATTCAGCGGGATGAAATAGTCCCTAATATCAGAGGCGATCCCGACTATCTGTCTGAAGTTCATTTCGAGGTCATAGCGCCTGGTGGTCACGTAGTTGCGAATGGACGGGTCACGAGAGAAGTCCTCCAGGAGGTTAGCACTGGCAAGCTTCGTGTGCGCCAGAAGCCTGGGCCGGAAAACTCTTTGGGACTGGTGAAGTTCATCTTTCCGAACCGGTACAACGTGTATCTCCACGACACCCCATCCTGGGGGAACTTTTTCAAGGAATCGACCCGCGACGTAAGCCACGGCTGCGTTCACCTGGAAAAGCCTGATGAACTGGCGGCTTGGGTACTACGAGACAAACCCGACTGGACTCTTGAACGGGTGCGGCACGCGATGCGAGACGGCCAAGACGATCTCAAGGTGACTCTTACGAAGCCGATACCAGTAATGATTCTTTATACAACCGCGCTAGCAACGGAACGCGGCGACATTCAGTTCTATCCTGATATTTATGGATATGATACAGAACTACTGGCTAAAGGCTATCCAACTCCGAGATAAGAATGCTTCACCCTGGAACGTAGCGGGAACAAAGCATCGGCTCCAGGATTGGACGGACGGTGTTGCCACTGAAGGCGGCACAGCGGCAATGACGCCTGGCGATGTTAGCGAATGCCGCATTGGTTCAGATCCGCCCGAGAACTAACAAAATCAGAACGATCATGAGGACCAGTCCTACTCCGCCGCTCGGGTAGTAACCCCAGTCTCTGCTATCGACCATCTCGGCAGAGCACCACAGAGTGCTAAGATCAAAATCACGATCAATATAGCTCCAAGCATGTTTCACTCCTTTTTCCCTTGCACTGCGACGTTCGCACGTTACTGAAAGCGGCGCGATCCCAAGCAGTGGACTCGCGCTGACAGTAGCTATGCCGCCTACGCCTCCAGACGACACTCAGATGGGCCGTTATAGTGTGAAGCTGAGTGCGATGTTAACGCCAGGATACATCGGGTTGCACAGGTAATACACGCCATTCATGTCGACGACATAAACGTTTTGCGTGTAGAGCCAGTTGCTTGGCCATGGGTCAACAAATCCGAACCAATAGCCGCCGTAGTGGAAGCGATGCCCTCTGTAATCGGCTTGGCTGACATGAAACGTGTGCTCCCGTCCAAAGCTGGCCCGGAAGCGGTCTTCAGGAATGCGACCACCACCGTGGACGCCGGCTTGCCGCGCCTGCTGCTTGTGTTGCTGTGCGTGTTGTTGTTGCTGCTTGTTCTGGTCTTGCTGCTTTTGCTGTTGAGCATGCCGTTGCTGCTGTTCTGGTTTGGCTTGCTTCTGTTGTTGAACGTGCTGCTGCTCGGGTTTGGCTTGCTTGGCAGGCTTGGCTTGTTTGGCAGGCTGAGCTTGCTTTTGTTGCTGAGTATGCTGCTGCTCGGGTTTGGCGTGCTTGGCGGGCTCGGCTTGCTTTTCAGGCTCACGCTGTTTGTCGCTCTGTTTTTCCTGCTCTGCGTAGCCAGAAGCAGCGATTCCGAGAAGCAAAGCCAGAACCGCTGTGCTGATGATTCCAATTGCTTTCATGGGTGTTACCTCATTCCTGCTCGTCACGTACGCTTGCTCTAACGCAAGCTTGTTTTGTCGTCACGTTAGATCGTGAGTTCTGTGGCCTGATGTTTTTCTAGGTGGTTTCGCCAAACTTTATCCTCTCCCGATGTGTATCCGGGAAATAGAATGAAACAGACCGACGACATTCATTAGCCACAAAACGACAGCAATGACCACGACGCCATTGAGAATTGACTTGATGGTTGCCTGCATTGGGATGAAGCGATTCACCAGCCATAGCAAGACACCGACCACGATCAGAACTTCCACCAGTTGAATCAGAGGCATAATTTGCGACCTTCCTTGTTTTGCGGCTAACGCCTCTCATCCGCCTGGAGGCGTTGCCCTAAGTTGAATGTTCGAAAGCTTTAGGGGCGAATGGTGTCCGCCAAGGTTGCGCGGCACACGCGGCTGAAGAATGCCGATGTGGCTGAATGTGGTCGCTTCGATGTGACTAGGTGGGGTCTCACCCGGAACAACCTAAGAACGAACGCTACTAATGAGCGGCCGCCGCACTTTCGGCTCACTCAGTAGATTAAAGAATGACAGGTGTGAGTTTTCGTGTCTGAGCAAGATCGCTCACATTCGAAGAATTCGGGGGGCGCGTCCGCCTGGACGACAAGATCAAATCGCGGGAGCTTCAGCGGGTCTCACGGTGTTCAGCGGTGGACGGGCATTGCGGGCAACACTCGACTGCACGCGCGACTCAGTTGGCGATGATAGCACCCAAAAGCAAACTGGAAGAACCAAAATAGGAGTTTCATCAATCCTGCGCCCGCCGCCGGTGTTCACAACCTCCATTGGCATCAAGCCAGGCCAGAAGACAGCGAACGCTGGCGTGCGCTAATCCGATGCAGGAGTCGGCTGCGCCATAGTAGATATTGAGGGTGTCACCATCTAACCCCATCGTATATCCGCACGGGAAAACCACATCGTGGACATCGCCGCCGCGTTCATAGTCGGTTTCTGCTCGGAAGATCCAGGAATCACCTCGCGACAGGCATTCGTCCGGCTTCTCCAGATCGAACAGTGCCAAACCGAGGCGGTAGAGAGCGCTTGAAGGCGTCTGCCGCACTCCGTGGTAGAGGACCAGCCAGCCTCTCGCGGTTTCGATGGGCGGCGAAGATAGTCCGATCTTGTTTGCGTCCCACCACGCGCCACGGCGAGCTTCCAGCATTACCTTGTGACTGCCCCAGTGTCGAAGGTCGGGGGAGTACGAGATCCATATGTGAGCGCCAAGCGCCGTCATGGGCCGATGGATGAGCGCCCATCGCCCTCCGATTCTGCGTGGGAGCAGGGCGGCATCTTTGTCATCGGGTGACGCTATCACGCCGTATCTCTCGAAGCTGCGGAAGTCCTTCGTGAGGGCCAGAGAGACCCCAGGACCACCGCGAGAATATGAAGTGTAGACGACAGCATACTGCTGCAGTTCCGGCACGTACGTCAGCCGAGGATCCTCGATGCCCCACAACTCTTCGGGATATTCGGCCGGATTCGGCATGAGCGTGGGTGCCGGATCAATTTGCCATCCATCGACGCCATTGGCAGAGCGGGCGGCGCACAGATGCGAAAGACCTCGCCGCTCTTCCACGCGGCAGAGCAGCAGGGTCGTTCCATCCTCAAGCAGAGTTGCGCCTGCATTGAAAACACTATTGATCGAATATGGCCAGTCCCTGCTCGTCAAGATTGGGTTTGAGGGATGGCGGTGAAGCAACGGCTCGTCATGATTGTTAACTACACTCATTGAATCTCCGATGGATTGCGGGGCCTGTTAGAACCTCTTGGGTTCACTAGCATTTCGTGCTTGAGTAGCGGTATGTCGGCATCTTCCAAAAGCCGCATCTCCAACAGTGCCATCAGGAAGGAAAGGGTAGACTCGGCTCCCTGGTTTTCGTTGGCTCGGTCGGGATGCAAGCCATCCCGGCACCCGCCGGTACTGGAGTCGTAAAGAACGATTTGCAGATCATTGTCGCCCAGAAACCAGTTAAACGCCGACCATGCCTCCTTCACCCAACGGTCATCTCCGGTCGTGCGAAAGGCCTGCAGGCATGCAGAGACAACGGCTCCTGCCTCGACGGGTTGTTGATCGAAGCGGGCTTTGTCGCCACCCTTGCGGTAAAAGCCCTGGGATCCAATGGGTACAAAGTGTCCTTTCAGCTCGCAATGCTGTTTCGTGACGAACCAATCCAGGGATTCGAGACCAACCGCGAGCATCGATTTGTCG
Source organism: Candidatus Korobacteraceae bacterium (assembly GCA_049519595.1). Lineage (GTDB taxonomy): Bacteria > Acidobacteriota > Terriglobia > Terriglobales > Acidobacteriaceae > CAWBRT01. Next base: position 15,050 of record JBEKQP010000053.1, read on the forward strand.
GAAGTGCGCGAAGCGCAAGCTAAGAGAGCTTGTGGCAACCGGGCGTTGGAGTAAGCGAGAACGTCTTCGAACCAGTTCCACCCCGGCGAGCGGCTGGAAGCGTAAATATCAAGCAGCCGGTGTGCCATCTCGTCTCTCGTCTGAAGAGCCGCCCTGTCTCCCGGAATGGAGTCAAGGTATTCTTGCAATCCCAGCGTGGCGAAAGCCCATGCGCGGGGACTGGTGAAGGCGCGGATCGCGGGAACGGCAGATTCAAAGAGCCGGCCCGCAGTGCCCCTTAACCCTGGAGACTTGGATCGCCCCAGAACGGTTCCCAACGCCCATAATGCGCGCCCATGGCTGTCTTCAGAGCCCTCGGCTTCGTGCCACTGGCGCTCGTAGCTCAGAAAGTTTCTAAAGCGGCCGGTTGCCGGATTGAACGCGTGCCACAGAAATGCCAGATAGCATGATGCCGACTTGGCCGACTCAGACACCGCCGTCATTCCAAGCTGTTCCAACAGAATAGCCACGATCAGCGCACGAGCATTGTCATCGGTCGCGTAGCCTTCCCCGTAATTTGGCACCGTAAATACCGCGTGCTGCAAAAGTCCGGTGTGGTCGGTCATTCGATACAGGTGATCCAGCCTTACGGACGGCAACCTGTCCAGCGTTCTTTCGGCATTCAAATCCGCAAACGCGATACGCGGAGTTCGCATACGGTCGGAACGGGCGCGTACGAACGAACTCATATAGGACTGGGCGGCCTTGCTCCAGACCGTGTCGCGCGCATAAAGATAAGCGCGTTTGCGCATGGCATGACGGGTTGCTTCGTTGTCCAGGAGATCAATTGCCGCACTTGCAATCGCATTTGAATCGTTAAACGGGACCAAAACCCCGCGGTCGTTATCCAGCAGTTCGGCTGCGTGCCAGTATGGCGTCGAAATGATTGCCTTGCCTGCGCCCAGCGCATACGCCAACGTACCCGATACGGCTTGCGCTTCGTAGCGATAAGGAGTGATGTAAATGTCGGCCGACCCAACGAATTGAGCCATCTCTTCAGGAGTAACGAACCGATTGTGGAATATTACATTGCGTTCGACTCCAAGCTTTCTAGCCAGAGCCTGCAATTGAAGGCGGTATTGGTCCCCTTCGCGACGCCTGATATGCGGATGGGTAGCACCCGCGATGACGTAGACGACTTCCGGATGCTGAGCAATGATGCGTGGCATTGCTTCTATTACGCTTTCGACCCCCTTATTCGGCGACAACAGTCCAAACGTGAGTAGCACAGCCTTGCCTTCGGTTCCCGAGGAGTCTTTGTAGTAGTTGGGATCACCAAACGGCAGGTCTGGAATGCCATGCGGAATAAGGTCGATCTTTTCCTCGGGCACGCGGAAGACTTCTTGCAGGAACCGCGAGGAGAGCTCGCTCATGACTATGAGGCGGTCGGAGAGCGCGGCGATCTCGTCCATCACAATACGTTGATTCGCGTCGGGCTCTCGCAGAACCGTATGCAGAGTCGTCACAATTGGCATCTTCAGGCACCGCATCAACCGCAAAATGTGGCTGCCGGCCGGACCTCCGAAAATGCCGTACTCATGCTGAAGCGAGACCAGATCAACATTGCTGAAGTTAAGAAAGTCGGCGGCATCTTCATAACTGGAAGGATCGCCCTCCATGAGCTCGAAGCGGACGCGTGCAGGGTAGCTGTAATGCGACCCTGGATCGTTGACCGGCACGGCCAACAATTGGGCTGCTCCGTACTCTGCGCCGATGGCATCGCATAAGTCTGTTGTAAAGGTCGCGATTCCACACTGTCGCGGTAAATAGTTTCCAATCACTGCTATCCGGCTTGGGAGCGAAGCGCTGGGTCTCAACCGCAATAACGTTGCGAGCTTTTCTTCGAGTACCGGCGCATGCACCTTGAGTCGAGCCAAGGGGCTTCTCAACGATGCACTCTCTTGTGACGACATTCATATCTCCTTGGTAATCGCAACGGGCGCGAGGCTCATTTAAGCCCTCTGCGCCCTGCAAATTACTCAAACTTGGATTTATTAGATTTCCTACAGTACCCGCCGGCGTCCGGAAACCAAGTTGAAGATCAGGACTACTACTGCCACAACTAGCAGCAAGTGGATCAAGCCCCCGGCGATATGAAAGCTGAAGCCCAGAAGCCACAAAACCAGCAGAATCACCATAATTGTCCAAAGCATATACACCCCTCTTTCCGCATCGTGAGCACCCGAGACCGCACATCCTTCTCGGGTGCACCCGCGTTCTAGATCTGACTACTCTTTTGCAGCTATGGCCTCTGCCTTCGCGCTCCGGACTGCATGGAGGAACGACCGCGCCGCAGGTGTCACCGCTACGTTACCCATCAGTACTGACCGGGTCGAAACATGAGGTCCGTAGATGGCTCGCATGGAATCGTCGTCGCGACGAATCGCAGCGCCGGTCAACGTCAGTCCAGCAAAAGCTCCCTTGGCGCGAGAGTAGGTCAGGACTTCGGTATCCAGTTTCCAATCGGTATCGGCCGAAGCATGACGTCCAACCGGTCCAGCGGCTGCCGAGGCGTCTGCTCCAAGTTGGAATTTACTGGCCAGCAAATGCTGCATGCCTCTTTCGTTCTGGATGATCATGACCAGATCCACGCCCTCGATCCCGATCTGAAATCCCCAGCTCCCGCCCGTGATCGCAAAAAACGCCGGCGCACTCCAGCCATCGGCAGTGCGGCATGTAGCTACGCCTCTGCCACCCTCGGCGCCAAACACAAAGCCGCCCTTGATCATGTGCGGCACCACGGCCACGCACTTTGCGTGTTCCAATACCTCTTCCGGAATGCCCCTGTCGGGTGTGGCCATAATCTCGTGCAACACTTTGGCTGCATTGTCCAGCCGATCGTTCGATGATTCGAGCTTCGATTCCGACCAGCCGAACGTGGCCAGACTCAGCAACGCAACTAACAGCATCAATTTCTTCACGGTTTCTGCCTCTTTCTTCTAACTCTGCGCCGCGTTTCTTGCTTCGGTTGCATTCGCAACGCACGAGGTATTTCTCAAGTTAACGGGTTCAGACGAAGCTGTCTGAGCAATAACGCTCACATGGCTGACTGCGCATTCTCGGCTGTGTATTCGAAGCGTCTGCCCTGCCGTGATCTATATTGAGGAACTCGACATTGGGGCGGAGCGGCGGGCGCCTTCCGCATGCCAAGCAACGTCCAAATCCCGAAGCTCTCGTTGGGGGATATAATTACTTATTCGGCGAGACCAGCATAAACGCTCTCCGACTGGGAGATTTCCATGGCCGTCACCCCCTCAGGCATAGTGGTCGCGAAGACAAATCGTAAGACTCGCAAACAGGGCACCCCTTTGCCTCGAACTAAAGCTCATGGAGCGGAGTTCAACCCGGCAGAGGTTGTTGCGTTACCTGAGGAAATTGCCGCCTTCGACCCTCACATTTTTCTGACAAAACTCGCGGCTGGAAAAACCGTTCGCCAATACAAAGGTGATGAGTCCGTCTTCTCACAAGGAGATGCTGCGGATGCAGTCTTCTACATCCAGAGCGGCAGGGTGAAGCTCACGGCAGTTTCCGTTCAGGGCAAAGAAGCCGTGGTTGCAATCCTGCCGGAAGGTAGCTTTTTCGGCGAGGGCTGTTTGGCGGGCCAACCGCTTCGCATGGCCACCGCCACCGCCGTGCAGCGCGCCTCCATCATTCGAGTGACAAAGCAGGCGATGGTCACATTGCTCCACCAGGAACCGGAATTTGCCGAACGCTTTCTCGCTTATCTGCTTGCCCGGAACGTTCGCATGGAAGCTGACTTGGTGGATCACCTCTTCAACTCCAGTGAAAAGCGACTGGCTCGACTTCTCCTGCTGATGGCCAATTTTGGCCAGGAATCCAAGCCGATACCGTTGATCGCGAAAATCAGTCAGGAAACACTGGCCGATATGATCGGCACAACCCGCTCGCGAGTCAGTTTCTTTCTAAATCGGTTCAGGGACTTGGGCTTTATTGCCTACGACGGCGGCGGCATGCTGATCCACAGCTCACTTGTCAGCGTCGTGCTTCACGATTAGACCAGATTCGCGGAAAGTACCCGCCAAGGAACCGGGCTTACGGGGTCCCCGGCAAACGCTTTGACGTTTGCTGAGGTGACATCCGAACCCGACGGTGATCTATAGGGGTGCGGCGATCACGGAATCGCTCTCGTGTGCCGCTGTTGTCTCCGCTCAAGTCTCTATATCCGTGGAGCATACCTGCAATCCTCGGCGCCGGCTTCGGCGTTTCCGTGCTTGCCGGCTACGAAGCCGTAACCTGCGCGAACCCGCGCTCCGGGTCCCCACATCCGCCAACTTTATTTCTCGCTTGCTCTCCTTTGTGAGCGTTATTGACCAGCGCAGCAAGCTATCGGTCCAGTAGGCTGGAGGGTCACTGAACGCTTCGTCGCTCCAGGAGTCGTCTATGGCCAACAACAATCTTTCTATCTTTAATCCTGTAGATTTGTTTAAAAGGGTCGACGCTCAAGCGGTCACTCGGGACTACCAAAACAGACAGGTCATCTTCGCACAGGGCGATAAGGCTGATGCTATGTTCTACATCCAGGATGGCAGTGTGAAGTTGACAGTCGTGTCCAAGGGTGGAAAGAAGGCTGTGATTGCCATATTGCGCCAGGGTGAATTTTTCGGCGAAGGCTGTCTGGTAAGAAAATCGTTGCGGATGTCTACCGCAACGTCAATTCAGTTCTCCACCGTCGCACGGGTGAAGAAAGCGCCCCTGGCTCGCATCATTCAGCGAGAGCCCGCTTTTACGAAGATATTTATAGCGTATCTACTATCTCGTATCGGGCGAGTGGAAGAAAAACTTGTAGACCAAATTTCCAACTCTAGCGAAAGGCGCTTGGCCAAAATTCTGTTATTGCTGGCAGGCATCGGGTGGCAATCAAAGCCGGCAGAGCCGGTTATCCTGAAGGTAAGCCAGGAAACACTTGCAGAAATGGTTGGCACCACACGGTCCAGAGTCAGTTACTTCATGAATCGATTCCGAAAGATGGGATTAATCGACTACAACGGCACCCTGCAGGTGCACAAAGCGCTGCTCACTCTCTTCTCCACGAGTAAAGATGAGCATTGAGCATTGAAAGCATTTTTCACCACACCCCTCGAATCGCTCGCCGAATGATACAGGTAGTGCAACGCAAGGGCAATCCATCGCCGGGCAGGGACGAGCCAATCGCTGAGATCGTAGGCTTTGCGGCATAGAAGCCTTCATCGAATCTGGGTAGTGGTGCAGTTTGAATTTCCACAGTGGCCTGCTTTACTCCTACGCATGGAAAGTGGGCAAATAAGCCCGCCTGCGGCGAAGATATTCGCCACTGCGTGGCGAAATTGAAATGCTTCATCCAATACCAGAGCTACGCACGAACGCACCGCCTTCCATCGATGTATCCAGCGCAAGCAGTGCTGCTCTGACGCGTTTGGTAGTAAATGGCACTTCCCGCAGGCGGATGCCAGTCGCATCGAAAATCGCGTTCCCGATCGCAGCGGGTACGACCGTGATTGCAGTTTCTCCCGCACCGGTCGCGGGCACGCCAGTACGATTGATCAGGATAATGTCGATCGTGGGTACCTCGATGTCAAGGTGGAGACTGTTGTAACTCTCCCAATCCGTCGACGTAACTCGCTTGTCATCCCACGTGACTTCCTCCACGAGTGCGCGGCTCATGCCCTGTAGAATGCCACCCTCAATTTGATTTCGCAGGCCATCGGGATTTGAGATCGGGCCGCAATCCAGCGCGATAGTGAACTTCCTGGACTGGACGCGGCCTCTTGCTTGATCGACGTCGACTTCAGCGACGAGTGCGCAGTAGCCATTGTCGCCTTCATAGGCCACGCATGCGATTCCGCGTCCGCTAACGATTCCGGTTCGAGCAAGATTTGGCTTTGGCGACGGACGCTTCTCCCACTTGGCAGCTTTTGTTGCCGACTTCAGGACGTCGACGATCCGTACGTCACGGAGATGATGCAGCCTGAACGTAACCGGGTCCGCCTTCGCACGTGCACTGAGTTCGTCCATAAAGCACTCGTGAGCGAAGGTATTCTGGATGCGCAAGGGTGAGCGCAGCGGACCGGTGAAAAACGGCGACGGCACGGTATGCGACAGAACGCGCTCACTCCGAACCGTTCCTCCGCCGCCACACTTACCGCTGATGCAACCCGCAACATAGGATGGCGCGGCATTGCTGCGGTTGTGAAGTTGGCCCGTCGGTTCCGAGGCGGCGCGCGGCGTTATGGGCTCTGGTGTGTAACCGGCTAGGACACCGGTGATCACGTTACCCGGATGTTCGTAACCGGGCCTACTCCCTCGTGAAGCTACCCAGTTCTCGCAGCCCCAAGCAACGATAGCCCCGTTGCGCCCGAAGCCGGCACGCTGCTCGATAACGCAAGCAGATCCAAAGTTCTCCCATGCCATTTCGTCTTGCCGCGAAAGCTGGACGCGAACCGGTCCGCCAACCGCATGTGACAAGAGCGCCGCATCAAACGAAACGGCATCAGCGCCGTTGAGCCCATAGCATCCAGATCCTCGAACGTAGATGACGCGCACGTTGTCGAGCGGCAGTCCCAGCAGCTTCGCGATGATGCTTCGAGTTGGATAAACCGACTGTGTTGCAGACCAGATGATCGCACGGTCCGGCTTGACGTCTGCGACGGCACATGATGCGCCGACCGATCCGTGCAGTTGGTATGGATAAGCGTATGTCGCACGCACAACCGTGCTAGCCGCAGCAAGCTTTTGCTCTACATCATTCGAGTTGACGACCAGAACATCGCGCGAGGGCTGTTTGCGCAAGCTGTCGTAGAAAGTCTCCTGCTCCGGCAGCCCCGTGCCGGGGTTCCACTTCACCTTGAGCTGGCGCGCAGCTTGGACTGCTTCCCACTGCTTTTCTGCGACCACGCCGACAAAGTCATTGCGAACGACGACCTTGACGAATCCAGGGATCTGCTGGACTGAGCTCTCATCCACGCTGGAGACCTTGGCGCCCACCTCGGGCGGACGCACGACTCGG
>JBEKQP010000054.1:0-22078 GCA_049519595.1 Candidatus Korobacteraceae bacterium
GAACTCGAGCTTCTCCAGCGCGGCCCGAACATAATTGGCATCGGGAAGCGAAACCGCGGGATTAAAGCAGATGGAAAGCAGCCCCTTGATCTTGCCTTCGTGAATCGCCTCGATCAGCGGTACGGCAGATAAGCCCTTGCCGGGAATCGATTCTTCCGGAACGCCCCACACGCCGGCAATGTACTTGCGATGCTCGGGATTCGCGATGTCGCGACTACCGGGTAGCTGGTCGCATTTCTGACCCTGCTCTCTCGCGCCTTGCCCGTTTCCCTGCCCCGTAATCATGGCGTAGCCGCAGCCTTCGCGGCCAATGCGTCCGCTGGCGACCACCAGGTTGATGGCAGCGATGCAGTTGTCCACGCCCTTGGAGTGGTGCTCGATGCCGCGCGCATGCAGCAGAAAACTGGTTGGCGCCGGGCCCCATATTTCGGCGGCGCGGACGATCATCTCTGCCGGTACCCCGGCGATCTTTGCCGAGTACTCAGGTGTGTATTTCTTTACCGTTTCGGCAAGCTGCTCGAAGCCGGTGGTGTGCTGCACGATGAAGTCGCGGTCAATCCAGCCGCGTTCGATCATGACGTGCAGCATTCCGTTGAATACGCCGATGTCGCCGCCGGAACGCACTGGGATAAAGAGGTCGGCATTGCGTGCAATCGGCGTCATGCGCGGATCGAGAATGATCAGCTTGCCGCCATTCTCTCGCGCCTGCCATAGATAGTCTGTGGTAATCGGAGCGCACTCGGCGATGTTCGCCCCTGCCACAAGGATGACCTTCGCTTTGGGAATGTCAGACCACGGGTTGCCGCTGCGATCAATGCCGAACACTTTCTTAGAGGCGGCGCCCGCCGACACCATGCACAGCCGGCCGTTGTAATCGATGTTGGCCGTGCGCAACGCCACGCGCGCGAATTTTCCCATCAGGTAGGCCTTTTCATTGGTTAGAGAAGCGCCCGTCAGCAAGGCAAAAGCATCATTGCCGTAAGTCTGCTGTATGCGCTGGATCTCGCTGACGACGCGGCTGAGCGCGGCGTCCCAAGTCATGGGCTCGAAGCCTTTGCCTGTAACGCGCTGCAGCGGATGCTTGAGCCGGTCCGGGTGTTCGTCCTGCATGTAACGCTTCACACCCTTGGGGCAGAGCTTGCCTTGGTTGAAGGGGAAATCCTCCCATGGCTCCCATCCCACAATCTTGTTGTTGCGCACACGCAACTGAATGCCGCACTGTTGCCCGCAGAAGCAGCAATGGGTCTTTACCATCCGGTCTTCTTCTTCCGATGCCACCCAGCCGCCGGCGGGAACGCGATTGAGAGAGGGGCCGAACTGCGCTACTAATTCCGGAATTTCAACGGGAAGCTTTGCCATAGGTCAGAACCGTTCAAACCGCTGAAGTTCAGCTTCAGGAGTGCGCCACAGCGCATCTTGCGTGAGTGCCAGATTCTTGCGTCGGCACATGGGACAGACATCTTGATAATGCGTGCCATCTTGCATCAAGTACTCAATGCCGAGCGCGTTCTGCACTGCTTTCAAATCGCCAATCTGCAGGCGGGTTGCATAGGTCTGTCCGCAACGCGCACATTGTGCCTGTCCGCCTTCTTCTCCGGCGCGCTTGTAAAAGTCGATGCCCATCTGTGCCGGCCGTTGAAAAATGTGGAAGAACTTTCCGAAGGGCAGGTACAACAGCGTGAAAATGACGGTTACTGCGTGCAGTTGTGAGAGAAAGCCATAATGCAGGCCACGCATAAGGTGGGTGGACACCGTAAGGAACAGGCCGGTGACGGAAATCGCGAACAGCAAAATCAGCGGCAACAGATCATTAGAAAACTGCTGCACGCTCATGGCCCCACGGTCCCGACTGCGCCGCCACATTGCCACAAAGACGCCGATCAACACCATCACGGCACAAATATCGAGAATATTGAACGCCAGCACCGCGGCTAGGCTGTCCAGCGGAAAACTAGCGACGTGGATTCCGAAAACAAACGCGCGGTAGATTTGCTGATTGTCAGGTGCGGTCTCAAATCGAATCCACCCGAACGATAACGGGAATGTGACCGCCGCTGCAAGCAAGCAGCCCCAGGCAATAAACCAATGTGCAGTCCAGCGCGTCTTGGAGCGGCGCTCAATGAAGCGCTGCAGCACGACGTTGTTCCAGAAAATGCTTCCGAGGTGCGCCAGATTTATCGGCAGCCGTTTGGGATTGAGGAAAACCTGCCAACCGCGAAACCAGTAAAGGCGCGTTGGCGGTCGCCGTAGCCACATCGCATAGCGATAGCCCAGGCCAAATGCCGAGAACACGGCGGCTCCGGCATAGGAAACCAACGCAGGATCGAAGTCCTTGAAGCCGCGGCTGCCAACAACAATCCCCAGGATGAGCGCAGCGGCTGCGGTCAGGCCCCAGGCGAGGGCGTGTGCGGTGTCGGAGCCGCGCAGAGAAAGACTAATTGGCTTAAGGTCGTCCATGGTCAGACAGTAGCCGCCCCTGTGATGTTACGCGTTCTCGCCCGCGAAAGAACGAACAGGCAAAGCAGCGCAAAAATGCTCAGCAGGATAAATCCAAACGTGAAAGTTCCCGTTCGTTGCTTGATGAAGCCAAGCACGAGCGGTGGGAAGAACCCGCCGAGCCCGCCAGCCGCGCCGACCAGACCGGTTACGCCGCCGACCGCTGTAGGAAAGTACTCCGGGACCAGCTTGAAAACGGCGCCATTGCCGAGTCCGATCGCAGCTGCCATGCCGAGCGCGCCAACCGTGAATGTGGACATGAGAGGGCATGCCAGGAATATCGCCATCACCGCAGTGGCCGGAAAAACCCACTTCAGGATCGTCCTTCCGCCAACTCTATCCGCCAGCAAGCCACCCACCGGACGCATCGCCGTTGCCAGCACCACGAAGCCGGCGGTGCGGAAGCCGGCATCTTGGGGCGTTAGCTTAAACACTTCAGTCAGCAGCGTGGGAAGATAGACAGCCATCGCCACGAATCCGCCGAAGGTCAAAAAATAATAGAGACTCAAAATCCAACTGCGGTTGTCGTTCAGCGGCCGAATGATTTCCGCAAACGACTTCGCCGGTCCGCGGTTGGGCGCATCGCGCGCCAAGAGAACAAAAATCGCCAGCCAAATCGAAAGCAGCACCCCGAAGGTCCAGAATCCCCACTTGAATCCGATTGCCGCCGCTAGCACAGGCGATCCATACGCAGCCAGTGATTGACCAATGTTGCCTGCACCGTAGACGCCAAGGGCGAAGCCTTGCCGCTCCGGCGGATACCAACCATTGACGAACGATACACCGACCGAAAAGCTCGCGAGTGCCACGCCAATCAGGAATCCGTAGCTAAGCAGTTGCGGGTAGTTGCTGACGTCGCCCATCAGAAAGGCCGGAATAATCGAGAACAGCATCACCAGGCTGAAGACGGTGCGCCCACCGTAGCGGTCGGTGAGGATGCCCAAGGGGATGCGTCCGAGTGAGCCCAGCAGCACCGGGGTGGCGATCGCGATGCTCTTCTGCATAGGCGTAAGCGCCATGTGCTTGCTGATGATGGGCATCATCGCCGACATCGACCCGAAGACGGCAAAACACAAAGCAAATGAGCCAGTGCCAAGCACGAGCTGAAGCTTGGGGGAAGAGTGCTCCGGCATGATGACCGCCTTGCTTATTTTATCTCGTGTCACGATTTAACGTTCGGCTCAGATCCGTGACTCACTTTTCGAGGGTAAGTACACCGATCCGTCGTGTAGATGACTTTAGTCACAGCGGTGCGCGTCGTGATATCCCGCTTCTCGCCTGATTCGCGGAGGCTCGATCAGTCTGTATCTGGGCGTGAATCCCTGCTTTGCCTGCCCGCATCCTTTGAGCTAGAGATTTGAGAGGGTCGCCGGAGCAGCTCAGAAGACATATTGATGCTGGGCTTGCATCGAAGCGGAAAGCCTGCTTCGTGATCTGCGCATCCTACCGCCAATCACATATGGGGCGCGAGGCGCTATAGGAGGTAATAATGAGCAAAAGCATCGAAGAGCGTGGGTACAACAACACCGACGTCCTGGTTTCGACAGATTGGGTTCAAGCGCATCTCCAGGACCCGGCAATCCGTATTGCCGAATCCAATGAAGATCCCCTGCTTTATCGTGCCAATCATATTCCTGGCGCTGTGGAGATCGATTGGATCCGTGACCTCAACGATCCAGTGCGGCGGGATTATTTGGATCAGACTGCCTTTGAGCGCCTGATGCGCCGCATCGGAGCCACGCGCGATACCACCATTGTGCTTTACGGCGATAAGAATAACTGGTGGGCGACATATGCGTTCTGGGTGTTGCAGCTCTTCGGGCATACGCAGGCCAAGATCATGGATGGCGGGCGATTGAAATGGCTCAACGAGAATCGGCCGCTTTCGCGCGAGGTTCCCAAATACCAGCCCACCCAGTACAAGGCCCCTCAGCGCGACGACCATCGCTTTCGCGCCTTCCGTGACCAAGTGCTCCAACATCTGGAGCGAAAATCTCCTCTCGTCGATGTTCGCAGTCCCGAAGAATATCGTGGGGAACGGCTGCACATGCCGGATTATCCAAATGAGGGAGCCCTTCGCGGCGGGCATATCCCAGGTGCGCTGAGTATTCCCTGGGGACGCGCGGTCAACCAGGAGGACGGCACGTTTAAGGACGCTGCCGAACTGCGGAAGATTTACGCCGAGGAAAACCACCTGCGGCCTGGAGACGATGTTATCGCCTATTGCCGAATTGGAGAGCGGAGCAGCCATACGTGGTTCGTGCTGACCTATCTGCTCGGCTTTTCGAAGGTGCGGAACTATGACGGCAGTTGGACGGAGTGGGGAAATCTTGTCCAGGTGCCAATCGAGAATCCGAGTGCTGAGGTGAGGAGTGAAGCAGCTGCCTGATCAATTGGAGCGCCGACTCGCCACGTTGGAATCTCTCGATCGGGGCGACCGAATCGAGGTCTTGGTGGACGTGGCGAAGCGTTTCAGGCGCGTGCCGGAAAGGATTGCGGTTCGCCCTTATCCCAAAGAGCGCCTGGTGCCTGGTTGCGAATCGGAGGCGTACGTTTGGACAGAGCCGCGTCCCGACGGAACCCTTACATATCATTTTGCGGTGGAAAACCCACAAGGGGTTTCCGCCATGGCGCTGGCCGCCATTCTGGGAGACTCGCTTTCCGGCGCGCCGCTGGACGAAGTCGCCGCCGTGCCGGCTGACGTGGTCTACCGCATCTTCGGTCGCGAACTCTCGATGGGCAAGTCGCTCGGGTTGATGGGGATGGTTAACATGGTGCGGACAGCGGCGCGGCAGCAACTCCAGGATCACACCTAGCAGCGCGGCCTGAAGTCTTAACCGTTTCGATCACCCACAGTCATTCGCAGTCCCTCCCGGCAAGAGAACACTTTCTGGTGTCTTGATCAAATTTGGCGAATCGACGAGAGTGCGCATGGACCAGATCATACGCATGCAATACCAGCGTCTGGCGGTCGCATTCCTTCGCCGCCGAATCCTTCGCGAGAAACGATTTTGATTACACGGCAACACTCAAACACGGTGCGGCATCACTCCTCGTTTGTAGGTGCAGCTTTGGCTTTCCGAGGACATGATTGAACGGCTCTGGTTGCGGCGAACCGGGGAGGAGCAGAGATGAGTGAGTACGTGACATTGAAGGCAACGGACGGGCACGAGCTGAGCGCGTATGTAGCCCGTCCCAAGAGTGAACCGGTTGCGGGACTGGTGGTGGTGCAGGAGATCTTCGGAGTCAACGCACACATACGCTCGGTGGCGGACGGTTATGCGAAGGACGGATTTCTGGCGGTGGCTCCGGCGCTCTTTGACCGTGTTGAGCGGGGAGTGCAGCTTGGCTACGATGGCGCCGATATGCAGACGGCACTGAGCCTTATGGCGAAGCTCGATCCGGCTAAGGCTTTGACGGATATCGCCGCCGCGATGGAGTTTGCCGGGAGCGTGACGGGAAATAAGACTGGCGTAATCGGCTACTGCTTCGGCGGGACGATGGCGTGGCTGGCCGCGACGCGACTGCATCCCGCTGCTGCGGTGGGGTACTATGCAGGCCGCATTGGGAACTATGCCGACGAGACACCCACGGCACCGGTGATGCTGCATTTCGGCAGGCAGGACGCGCATATCCCGGCAGAGGAAGTGGAGAAGGTTCACGCCGCACATCCCGAGGTGGAAATCTACTGGTATGACGCGGGGCACGGCTTCAACTGCGATGCGCGCGGAAGCTACAACCCAGAGGCGGCACATGAGGCGCGCGAGCGGTCGCTGCGTTTTCTGAAGAAGCATCTGTCGTAGCGACAGCGGCTTTTCGGTAGTGTCGGAATCCAGAAGTCTGGGCTTGCACGTCCACACAGATTGCGTATTTACCAGCGGTCAAGTTCCGCCCTTGAACTGGATGATTTTGCGGCGATCACGTTTCGATGGTCTGCCTTCCGGCGCCGATTCGAAACGCTGCATCGCCTTACGCTCAGCGGCCAACTTCTGGCGCAATTCGCGACTCGCCTCTGTCTCGCGGTACAGCGTTTGCGCTACCGAGGCTGGGCCGCGCACCTCACTCAGAAGCAGGACCTCCACCTGAAAGTCACCGCCTTCGTTCGTCACTCGCAACTGGTCGCCAACCCGGACCTCGCGCGCAGCCTTGGCCTGCTGCCCGTTGGATTGAATCCTGCCGAGTTCACATGCCCGCGCAGCCAGTGCACGCGTCTTGAAGAATCTGGCGGCCCAGAGCCACTTGTCCATTCGTACGTCAGGCATGACCTACCGTCCTCTAAGTGCGGGATGGTAGCTGAGTGTAACCCATTGCATCGAATTCCGGGCGTAGAACGTGGAAGCCGAATACGAGCACGCGAACCTCTTTTTAGTTCAATCTTCTTAACCCGATTTCTACCGGCTTCGGGAAGCCGCTTTGTGACTTTCATCACAGCCTGCCCTGACATCCTTGGCTTACACTTTTCCGATGTTAATGGGGCGCGGCCGTACCCAGCGACGGTCGTCCGGCCAAAGAGATTGACGTGCCAGGTATCGAAGTTATCCAAGGCGAGCAGGCCAGCGACGTGCATGAGGCAAGTGGCTCCGCGAATCGAACCTCCGATGCCGGGCACAACGCCGAGGCAGGCACGGGTGCCCGTCTGACTATCCGCTTCCGGCTTGCCTGCCTGGTTTTAGCCTGTGTACTGCCGGTGTGGCTCGCTGCCGGCTTCCTGGTCTATTACTCCTATCAAAGTAAACGGGCGCTGCTGGAGCACCACATGCAGGACACCGCTCGGGCTCTCGCACTGGTGGTCGACCGGGAATTGGCGAGCATGCAAGCCAGCCTGCACGTGCTTGCCACCTCGCCTTCGCTCGCTTCCGGAGACATGGCTGCCTTTCACCGTCAAACCCAGGCGGTCATACAACAGTATCCAGCAGCTGACATCATTCTGGCGGACCCTTCGGGACAGCAACTCGTCAATTCCTTTCTGCCATTTGGCACCCCGCTTCCTAAACGCAATGATCCCACTACGCGGCAGATGTTTGAGAGCGGCAACCCGGTCATCTCCAACCTGTTCCGGGGAGCTGTCACAGGCCGGCCTCTCATCGGCGTGAACATGCCTGTGTTTCGCGACGGCCGAGTGGTTTATGGCCTGTTCATGACTGTTCCTGCTGATCGTCTCGCGGCGGTTCTAGCCCAGCAACACCTCCCTGCAGATTGGGTCGGGGCGATTTTCGACAGCAATCAGATGATCGTCGCGCGTACGTCGCGCCCGGAGGAGTTTGTCGGAAAACATGTGCCGCCTCTCCTCGCGCAAAGTCTGACGGCAGCCCCCGAAGGGATACTGGAAGTCATCAACATCGCAGGCATCAGAGCGCTCGACGCGTTCAGCCGGTCGGCGGTATCGGGCTGGACAGTGGGGATCGGCGTTCCCAAAGCGATCATTATGGCCGAGCTCTGGAAATGGCTAGGGTGGGTGGTTGCGGCAACGGCTCTGCTATCGGTACTCGGCCTATCCCTCGCGCTGCTGTTGGCACGGAGCATCACGTGGTCTATCGGAGGGCTGATTGCTCCAGCCTTAGCGCTGGGACGCGGCGAACCGATCACCGTCAAGAATCTCGAAATGAAGGAGACGAATGAAGTCGCCGCATCGTTGGTCAGGGCATCCGGCCTTCTCCAGCAGCATGTGGCGGAGCTCGCGCACACGGAGGCCGTTCGCCGCCAAGCCGAGGAATTGCGGCGCTTCAACGCGGAGCTCGACCAGCACAACGCGGTATTGATGGGGATCAATACAGTTCTCGAGCAGGCGCTGAAATGTGAAACGGATGAAGAGCTTGGAATGACCTGCCTGGCAGTCGCGCAGAAAATCACTGGCAGCAAATTCGGGTTCGTCGCAGAAATCGCTCCAAATGGTTTGCTGCACGATATCGCCGTCAGCGATCCCGGCTGGGAGCCTTGCGCGATGCGCGATAAAACCGGGCACCGCAGAACTCCAAGCGACTTCCTGGTCGACGGGCTTTTCGGCAGGGTATTGCTGGGAGGCAAAGGGCTTTTCAGTAACGACCCGACAGCACCTCCCTTCAGCATCGTTACGCCTGAAGGCCATCCACATTTGACCGCGTTCCTGGGTGTACCGCTGACTCATGTGGGCAAGGTCATTGGCATCATCGCCGTGGCAAATCGCGAGGGTGGCTACCGGGCCCAGGACCTTCAGTTGCTGGAGGCTCTGAGTCCTGCCATCGTTGAGGCTTTTTACCGGAGCAGGGCGGAGGAAGCTTTGCGCTCCAACGAGGCGCGCCTGCGGTTGGCACTGGATGCCGCCAAATCCGGCACCTGGGAATGGGATTTGCGGAGCAACAAGCTCAAATGGTCCCACGAAGTCTGGAGTTTGTTTGGTCTTGAGCCCCATAGCCTTGAACCTTCTTACGAGAACTGGTTCTTGACAATTTGTCCCGACGATCGCCACATGACTCGGCGACTCGTGGACGCGGGTGCCAGCAAGGCAATCGAGGTCAACGTGGAATACCGCGTGCCGGTTGCCGATGGCGGCTTCCGCTGGTTAATGGTGCGAGGCCGCCCGGTCTTCGACTTAAGTGGCAATCCGAGCAGCTATACCGGCATCGTGATGGATATTACGGAGCACAAGCGCGCAGAACAGCAGGTGGTGTCAGCCAAGGAGTCGGCGGAGACCGCGTTGGCGCAGCTTCGCGCCACCATCGACAGCATGACCGAGGGCATGTTTGTCATCACTCCCGACCGCAAGCGTCCGCTCGTCAACCCAGCCTATTTCCGCATCTATGGCTTCGAGCCCGACTCATCACCAGATGCCGCCGAAAAAGTAGCTTCGCTGCTGGAGCGCTATGACATGACCGGCAAGCTTCTTTCGCTTGAGGAGCAACCGGCATCGCTGGCCTTGCGAGGCGAAACGGTAGTGCAGCGCGAGGTACGCGTACGGCGTGTGGACACTGGCCGAGAGGTGGTCACCAGCGTTAACGGTACGCCGGTCCGGGACGCCAATGGCAAGGTCGTAATGGCGGTCGTTACGGTTGAAGACGTCACTGCCCGAAAGCAGGCTGAGCGTGCACTCATCCGCAGCGAAAAGCTTGCCTCGGTCGGCCGCATGGCGGCGACCATCGCACACGAAATCAACAACCCGCTCGAGGCGGTAATGAACTCTCTGTTCATTGCCAAAGGCATCGCGGGTGAGGCGTCGCTCCAGTACCTGGACATTGCCGAGGAAGAGTTGCAGCGCATCGCCCATATTACCCGGCAGTCGTTGGGGTTTTATCGCGAATCCAATGCCCCGGCATTGCTATCGGTAAACGCGGTGCTCGATTCCGCCGTCGAGCTGCTGAAGAGCAGGGCCAAGGCGAAACACGCCACCGTCGAAAAGGAATGGGATGAAGAAGAAGTGCGAATCACCGGAGTAGGCGGCGAGTTGCGGCAGGTTTTTTCCAATCTGGTGGCGAACAGTTTGGATGCAATCGATGAGCACGGCACGATCAAGTTGCGGGTTTCCAGAAGCAAGTTTTCAAAAAATGGCCTTCTCTGCGTTCGCGTAACCGTCGCCGATGACGGCAAGGGCATTACCGCGGATGCTCTTCCCCACTTATTTGAGCCGTTCTTCACGACCAAGGGCACGGTAGGGACAGGTCTCGGTCTATGGGTGAGCAAGCAGATTATCGACAACCACGGCGGCACCATTCGTGTCCGCTCCCGCACCGAGGGAATTCGAAGAGGAACGGTGTTCTCCGTGATAGTTCCCGTCGAGCCTGTAGCGCTGGCCGCGCGCGGCCATGCCGCAGGGTCTGCATAGAGCCTCCCGCTTTGTGAGTAACGCGCCAGACCGGAATCGCGCGAGGTACACCCCGCGACCGAGCCAGTCGTTCCGCCCGGCGGTGTTAGCGTCGGATGCGTTCAGCCCTGAAGTCGCCCTGGTTACACGGCGGCATTCATTTACAATTAAGTTGCCATGAAGAAAGTTTTTCTCGGAATAGTGATCATTGCCCTGTCGTTGGCGAACTGCGACAAATCTTCAACTCCGCCCGCTTCGTCCGGGACATCCGGCGATGCGTTACAGCGCAAATTGCAGGAACTCGCCGGAAGCGGAGCGACCGATTGCGGCCGTCTCAAGTCGCAAGACCAGACTCAAATGGAAGCTGCCAGCACTTGCGCCATAGGCGCGGCGAAGAAGAAACAAGCGTTTTATGTGGCATACGAGTTGCCGGGATTGATCGTAGCTCTGGCGGGCAACTCCGACGGGAAGCTGTTCTCCGTGCAGCAGGAGCAGCCCGAGAAAGCCGCGTCCGGGAACGCAGCCGAACTCACGGCCGCACCGTGTCCTTCCGAATTGCGCATTGCACAGAGCGGCCGTGTCACCTGCACGCCCCTAGGTTCGATGGGCGGAAGTCCGATGGGCGGAGCCAACCCGCATGGTGGAATGTCAATGGCGCCTGGAGGTGCCGCAAGTCCCCACGGCGGGATGAGCATGCCTCCGGGTGGTACTTCCAATCCGCACGGCGGCGCGGGGACCGATCTCCCAACCGGACACTCCAAATCCACACCCTAGGGCATTGGATCAGGACGGGCAGGGTCGCAAAACCGCGGATAGTTCCCGGTCTGAATTCAAAGTGTAGCTGGACTCGACTCGGATTCGTGTTGGGGCGAACTACAGTGCTTGCGGAGCGCCTGGATCGAAACGGTAGAACACCCATGGCTCAGTGCGGATGTAGTGCTGACTGGAACCCTCGAATTCCAGTTTCTTGCGAAGCGATAATAGGACGCGCAGAAACTCGGTTTGCCGCAACCCGTGGCCGTCCCAGTTCGTCGCCAGCCTCGTCTGTTGAGTGATTAGCTTCCTCGGGTGGTCGATAAGGAACATCAGCAGGTCGAACTCTTCCCCGGTCAATTGCAGCGGTCGGCCGCGCAGGGTGGCCGTGCGATTCTCAAGATCGATTCGAAAGTCTCCCGCAGCGATCGTTTCGACTTCGCCGGAGCCGCGAGCGCCAGTGTAGAGGCGCAATTTATCACGCACTCGCGACAGAAATCGCTTTACCCTGTTAGTAGCCGCAATCGACGTCTGCATCAGCAGCCCCACTCCGCCTGCCCCGGCTTTGCAAAATACCGTTTCCGGCCGTTCTCTTCGTCCGTACAGGATGCCAATTCCAGCAGCGCCAACCGCGCGGCGGCAACCATTCGACGCCGCTCCCCTGCCGGAACGTCGCTCCACGAATCGGGATGAGATCCATCCGCATGGCCGAAGTCAGCAGCCAGCACCTCGTGATAATGATGAAACAACTTGGCGAACTGTTCCGGAGATACTTCCTGGATAGACATTCTCGATCAACCTTTCAGTGCTGTGCGCGTCATTTGCGCCACTCAAGCTGCTCTCCACTCACGCCGCATGCACTGAGGTGCTGCCGGCGGTCGAAGCAGCGGTCGAGTACAACTCGGAGGGTCTCTTCCGCCGTTCTCCTATCTTCACCAGGTAGTTGCCGCTCGCGGTGGGTTCTTGAAACCACGCAAAAAGGACCCGCAACAGAACCAGCATACCCAGCATGCACATGCCCATGAAGATTACCATCGCCATCATTTCAGCCTCCCGATTGGGCCGACGTCCAACTCGCATGACGCCACTCAACCTCACCTCGATTAGACTGAAATGAAACTAATCTTCGAGTAAAACGTTCATAAAGAATACATAAACGCAAGCTGCCGTCGTCATTGGGCGAACTATCGGAGTCGGCAGATCGCGATGAAAGGCGCTCGGCGGAGCTGCTTGCTCTCCACCAAGGCTAAATGCTACCTCGGGCGTTGACGGCCGGGTGGATGAGTCAAGCGGCAGCAGCCTGCTAGAGCGTTCCGGAGTATCCGCAAATAGCAAAGCCGGGCAACTCGCGCCCGGCTCATTCTCGCTCGTATATGGCTTTCGCGGTTCTGTTCTATTTCAGCAGTCCATAAACCAATACTCTATTCACTGCCGCCACGTAGACCTTGCCGTTGGCCACCGTCACTGGAACAAACTTCGAAGCTGTGCCCACCGCATCGCGACTCGCCACCTGCGAGGAGTCGTACAATTCGCGGGTAAGGTCCGTAGCATCGTAGGCATACAGGGTTCCGGTCCCCGCGTCTCCCCCTGCCAGGAAGACGAGCCATAGTATTCCATTCGAGGTTCCGTTTGCGCTGACAATAGGACTCGGCGAAGACAATGCACACCCTGGGGTTGGGGACGCGCCGGCGTCGCAATTAAGCGCGGATGTCACCGGAGTCTTCGATACTGGAGTCGTCGATAGCTGCCCATTGCTGATCGTATAGGCCTTCACCGAATCGCTAAACGCCGAGAAGTAAACATAGCCGTTCCAGTATGCCGGTTGGGAGCGCGACTCTCCCCCAAGCGCCGATTGCAACTCCTGCACAATCTGGTTATTGCTGCTCGAGTCGAAATGGCCCATATTGTCGCGATTGACCAGATAAATGTTCGTATCTTTCCCGGCGCCTATGATAAGGTGCGGATTCGCCCCGGTTTGGTCGGGCAGGATCAGCGCCCCGCCCGCCCCCAGATCGATGTCGTCGGCGGCCATTGTCGATTGCGTGTCAGGCGTAAAGTAGTCAACCACTCCCCCGGCACTGTTCATGCGGACGAAGCTGTCTCCGTAGTCTTGATTAGTGCCGAACGTGCCGTTAGCCGAGATGAAGTAAATGCCGTCATTCGAATCGACGGCGAAGCCGCCGCCAGCCATCCAGATCGCCCCGTCAATGCCATTGGGAGTTACGTTGAACGTCCACGCCCGTTGCAGGGTTGTGGCGTTGTAGGCCAAGATCCAGCCATACCACGGAATCGTCACCTGCGCCCCGTTGACCATAAAGATGTTATTGTCTCCCTGCGAGCCAAAGCCGATGAGCACCATTCCGTTGTAAAGCGTCAGCGCCGGGCGTTGCAACTGACTCATGGATGTGAATGATATCGTCCCGCTGGCACCGCTCCCGCCGGTGCCCGTTACGGACGCCTGGATAGTGACCGGACCGTCGAATTTCTCGGCACCCGTGGTCAGATCCAGCGCGTGCAGCCGATGGAAATAGTTGCCGTTCTCTTTCGTTTCTGCGACTACGTATATAGTGCCCGATACGGGGTCGATTACCGGAGTGGAGGTGATGCCGATTTCCGGAAAGATCGTGCTGCCCACATCGGCCTGCGGTACAGTGGTCGCGCCGTTCACCAGTAAGCTGACCTTCCACAAGGGCGTGGTGGTTGTGCCGTCCGCATCAAAGGCATATATGCTGTCGTGCTCCGTTGCAACGTAAACCACATTGTGCGTTGCGCCGTTAATGGTCACGCCGGGCACGATAAGCGGCTGGCCGAAGATATAGCCATCCACATTCAGCGTGAACAGCTTTCCAAAGGTCGTGGACGTTACATTTTGCGGAGTGAGAACCGTTTCCGACAGGTTCGCGCCCTGGCGGGTGTTGTCGTACTTATGTGTGTAAACTCCCATTGCGACTGGAGGCGGCGGCGTGGTCACCGTAACGGTGGCCGAAACGGGGTTTGAGGTTCCGCCGCTACCGGTTGCCGTTGCCGTATAGGTGGTGGTTACAGTGGGTGTCACCGGAAATGGGGTGGCGCTGTTAGGTGCTTGCGTTCCAACCGTGGGCTCGATCGTCACCGAGGTCGCATCGGTCGAGGACCATGAAAGGGTTGCCGTTTGGCCAGCCACGACGGATTGCGGCGATACGCTCAGCGTGACCGTGGGCGCTGGTGGTGGATCAGAGGAGTTGTTGCTGCTTCCCCCTTTGCCGCATGCATTGAAGAAAAGAACGACGCCGAGAAGAACTGCCGCCAACAATACTGAAAACTTCTGTCCCATAGGCCCGCCTCGCAGGGTAAGCATTGCGGAAACAATACCGGCCCAACGACCAATCAGTTGTGCTGACTGCCCCGACTCGCTCGGCCGTATCTGTGAGAAGCAGTTTTGCCGGCCTGAGTTGGCCAAAGCAGAAGCTGAATATTTCCTTACGGTGCCAAGTCACAGGCAGCATTGGAGATAGTGGCGAACCAGGGCCCACGAACCGACCATTAACGGAGGATTCTAGGGGTGACGAGCGACGCCTGACAGGTGACAAAAGCGGCGCAACTGTCGATAACCGGCTTTCACTGCAACCGCTTCGCTAAATGGCTGAAAACACATGCTCGGAAGCTGCAACAAACCGCGATTTTGAATTGCGTTCGAAACGCTGTTCGAGGTGTATAAATCAGAGTGGCGCGATCGCACGGCCGCAGTTATCTTGGTTACGACTCCTAAGACGGCAAGTCTGCTGAACCACCACAAGGTTCGAGGCGAATGACAGATGAAAGCACTTGTAAAAATTGAACGAGGCCCTGGGCTGACGCTCACTCGCGTAAAGAAGCCGGATGTGGGGCATAACGACGTTTTGATCAAAATCAAGAAAACCGCGATCTGTGGCACCGACATTCATATCTGGAAATGGGACGAGTGGGCGCAGAAGACCATTCCCGTACCCATGCATGTGGGACATGAGTACGTTGGAGAAATTGTCGGATTAGGACAGGAGGTGCGGGGATTCCAGGTTGGCGACCGGGTGTCTGGGGAGGGCCACATCACCTGCGGATCCTGCCGCAATTGCCGCGCCGGCCGCCGGCATCTCTGCCGCAACACGGTTGGCGTGGGAGTGAACCGCGAGGGTGCCTTTGCGGAATACCTGGCCATCCCGGCCTTCAACGCCTTCAAAATTCCGGACGGCATTCCCGACGACCTTGCGGCGATCTTCGATCCTTTTGGCAACGCCACGCACACGGCGTTATCGTTCGACCTGGTCGGCGAGGACGTGGTGATTACCGGAGCCGGACCCATCGGCGTTATGGCCGTTGCGATTGCGCAACATGTGGGCGCCCGCAATGTCGTGATCACCGACATCAACGACTATCGCCTGGATCTGGCGAGAAAGATAGGAGCCACCCGGGCCATTAACATCTCGCGTGAGAATCTCCGCGATGTGATGCGCGATCTGCACATGACAGAGGGCTTCGATGTGGGCTTGGAAATGTCGGGAGCGCCGAGTGCGTTTTGCAACATGCTCGAACATATGAATCACGGCAGCCGGGTCGCGCTTTTGGGCATTCCACCCCCGAATACGATCATTGATTGGAATCAAGTCATCTTCAAAGGATTGCTCATCAAGGGAATCTACGGGCGGGAAATGTTTGAAACCTGGTACAAGATGGCGGCCATGCTGCAAAGTGGGCTTAATCTCTCGCCCATCATTACTCACCACTTTCCCGTGGAGCAGTACGAAGAAGCGTTCGCTGTCATGGCGTCGGGAAACAGCGGCAAGGTCATTCTCGATTGGACGGAGTAGACGCCACACCTCCGGTCAACGGCGGACGCCGCGCCGCTTGCTACGAACGTTCCAGGAGTTCAGCACACAAATACTGTCTGAATATGACACTGACGTAATCCGGCGCGACGGGTCTCAATGGCCTAGAATGTCGCCGGGATGGTGCCTGTCATGTTCTTAAAGAAAACGAATCCGCGAAGCTCAGCTGAAAGGGATTTGTGGCCTGCGGAGCGCGAAGGCTACTCTGATGTCCATTGCGTCGCGTATGCTCCGATGCAAGAAGTTCCACCGCTGAAGCAGCGCCGCCGGCTGCCAATCGAAATCCAGGAACGCATGTCCACGCTGATCGTAGTGGCTGGAATGATTGCGGCTGCTCACGCGAAAATGAATGGCTTTCCCGGCGTCTTGCAGTTCCATCTGTTTCCGCCCGGCCCCCTGGAGCTCTGCGCGTTGGGAGTGCTGATGTGGCTGCATGCCAAGTGGAGACGTTTGGTGAAGCTGAGTTAGGTCAGCGTTGGACCAGCGGCTGTCACTTCTCCAATTT
Organism: Candidatus Korobacteraceae bacterium; assembly: GCA_049519595.1. Lineage (GTDB taxonomy): Bacteria > Acidobacteriota > Terriglobia > Terriglobales > Acidobacteriaceae > CAWBRT01. Next base: position 16,370 of record JBEKQP010000054.1, read on the forward strand.
CTCGTCGACGACAAAATTGGACCCCGCGACGACGCTGATCGTGCGTTGCACGCGGCTATAACCATCCAGCGCGAGCGCTATTTCGTACGAGCCTTCGGGGACGGAAAATTCGGCTGGTGTGGTCTTGTCCAATACACGCTGATTAACGATGATCCGGGCTCCTTTCGGGTCGGACCTTATCTGAAGCGTTGCCATGCTGTTTCGTGAATGACGACCCAGGATGCGACCGAGTTTTCCGACCGCCTTGATATCATCCTCGTTCCCCGTCGGCAACAGGTGCGGCGTGTACTGAAGCGACTGTCCACCGGCAAGCTCCACCTTAGTGGCCACCTGCAGATAACCCGCTTTCCGCAAATTGAGGGTGTGGCTTCCCTTCTTGAGAACCACAGCGACCGGGGTTGTCCTTCCCGTATCCTGCCCGTCAATGAAAACAGCCGCCCCGGGAGGATCGCTGGCAATGGACACCGTGGCCCCCAGTTCGGTCATTGCAATCAGGAGACGGGATTTCTGCCCCGCCGCTATCTCAATGGTCCGCGATTCTGTCGCGTACCCAGGCTTGCTCAGCCCCACCGTATGGCGGCCAACGCTCAGCGAGACAGCGGTGTAGGGCGTTTGAAAAGATAAAGTGCCCTGTCCGTCCAATTGGATGGTTGCACCCTGCGGAGATGAATCAATGATGAGTTCACCGACCATCAACGCCGGTGCTGCCATCATCACGGGGGCGCTACGCTTCCTGCCGAGCTGCCGCCCTGAACGAACCACCTGTGTGTTGTCTTGAACCGCGTTCACTTCCCCGCCGGTTGATGCCGCCGGGATTGCCTGCGCCTGTTCAGTGGCGGGTGTGATCGGTTGCGAAGGACGCACATAAGCGCGAATGACATCTCCGACTCCACGGCCGAGGCCGAAGCTGGCGACCAACAGCAACACCCCCGCGACTGCATAGAGTAGTACTGCCTTATGCCTCGCCACGAACGCCAACGACGACTGCAGCGGCTTTATTCGCGGTTTCAGGGCCGTCACCGCGGTCCGGGAATTCTCCGCCGGAAGTTCTTCGGAATCCAGCCGTGCGACCATCGGTTGCGAGATACTTCGCACGCTTATGGGCACGGATGTGACTGTTGAACTCGCAGGCATGACGGCGACAGCAGGTTTTTCGTTGCTCGGTGGTGGGTAGCTCTGTAGCGGCTTGATCGCAATCGAAACCTTCGTTCGAGGCGCATCTATCGTAGGCTGCTTGACTACGTTGCTGCTAGCATCCGCCGGTGAGAGTTTCAGCCGACCCTCTGAACTTCGAATTGAATTTGCAGGCTTCGCGGCCACCGGTGCTGACTCCGCGACTGGCTTTCGGTGATTCTCAAAATCGCGAATAAGTTCGGTTCCGGATTGGTAGCGCTCCTCCGGCTTCTTCGAGAGAGACTTCATAATTACGCGGCTCAGGCCGGGATTCAATGTCGCTTTCACCAGATGCGGGGCCTTTGGGTCTTTGCCGGTAATGTTTTCCAGAATCTCCCGTGCGTCTTCGCCTGGGAACGCTTTTTTTCCGGTCAAGAGTTCGTACAGTATTGCTCCCAGACTGAATAAATTTGACCGCCAGTCCGGCCCTTCTCCCCTTGCCTGCTCGGGCGATAAGTAATGGAGAGCCTCGGGATTTCTGCCGGCACGATAGCTTTCGCTCGGGTCCGTCAGAGTCTCATAATCCATCACTTTGACTGTGCCATCCCACTCGATCATGATGTTAGCGGGCGTGAGATTCCTGTGTGCGAGATGGCGCAAGCGCGCATGATCGATGGCGCTACAGATTTGCCGGGCAATGTCGGTAGCGTCCCACACAGAAATCCCGGCATCCTCTTTCAAGACTGAGCGTAAATCATTGCCTTCAACGTACTCGGTCACCACATACGATTCGCCGTCCGATTCGGTAACCTCCTGCACCTGGACGATATTAGGACTTTCCAATGCCATAGCCCGCCGCGCGACCTCAATCAAGGCAGGCGTCCGCTCGCCACCGCCCTGGATTGGCCGAACGGCGACCATCTTCCCGTCAGCGGTGCTGGCAGCCTTAAAGACTCTTTTCTCGTCAATGCGCCCGAGTGTTCGGAGGATTTCGAAAGGCCCTATCTGGTTGGCGGACACATGCACCTCGCCTGAAAGACGTGGGAACATCGCAAATTTACGGCAAGGTAACCTTGGGAAGGTGGTATTAGTCTATGCCAAGTTCAGCCAAGCGCGACGTCACCAAAGTGCATAGGCTTTCGTACACAGCCGGGCAGGCTGCTGAAACAAATTGCTCGATAGGGCAGCTGCGGGTATTCAGAAAGTGAATCTGGTATCTTCCCCCTGACATCTGCAATATAGCCGATGATTTTTGACTGGACTCAGGGATCGCTTGCCGAAGGCTTACGATGCTACCGCGCAGGCGAATTCTTTGCCGCGCATGAACATTGGGAGGTCGTGTGGCTGCACGCTCCTGAACCGGAAAAGACGCTTCTGCAAGCCCTGATTCAACTCGCCGCGGCTTTCCACCACTTCCACCGCAATAACGTGATCGGCACCCGGTCGATGCTGCAAGGTGCGCTCAAGCGACTTGGCCCTTATCCGGCCTCGTTTCAAGGTGTCGCCGTCTCATCGCTCAGCGACGAGATCCGCCTGTGCTTATGCGAGGTCGAGGCCCAAGGCGCATCCGCTCGACTTGCCTGTCCCAGCATACGAATCGGCGAGTAACCGAAAACTGATGCTCCCTCCGCCGGGCAACGAAACCCGGGAACGGGGCACCTAAACTCAAATAAGCACAAGGAGAGCACGGATATGGCCAGTAGCGACAGTGATGATCGCGACAGAGACTTCAGTGCAAACCGGAGCATCGACGAACCAGTACCGGCCAGAACAGGCCGCACCATGAATCGCCGGGCAAAGGACGAAATCGAGACCGGCGAGATTGCCGACACGCTCGAACTCAGCGCCACGAGCGGCGGCACTCGTTCTCCAAAGATATTGCAGAAGAATCGCAAGATTCGACGTGCGGCGTGAGCGTGGCGACTACCTAACTCCCGTGACTATGCTCTAACTGCGGATGTCGGCCATCAGCCGTTCGATCTCCAGCTTGGTCTCGGCATCCAGCGGAAGCAGGGGAAGCCGGCCGTTGCCGCCATAGTAGCCGTTCAGATCCATTGCGTACTTCAGTCCGGGGATTCCCAATTCACCGACGATGCGCGCGGCTGCTTTCGTAATACGCTGCTGCTTTTGCTCGGTCAACGGGATATCGCCGTCCCTGAATGCGGCGTAGATTTCGAAACAAGCGCCGGGGGCGGCACCCGCGAAGGGCAAGCTGGCGCCGGTTGCTCCCGCCTGGAAGGACTCGTGTAGTTGCTGTGCGCTGCCGATCATTATTTGAAAGCCAGCGTCTTTCTGCCGCGTTTTCAACTTGCCAATAACCCGCACGGCGGTCGACGACGGCTTGGCATTGGCGCTGGATGATGCAACCAACGCTTCGGCGGGAACCAATGCCACCTCGGAGCCTGCTGCAGCCGCTTTGAGCATTCGTCCGGTCACTGGCTCGAAGCGCTCAGTAACGGTCACGGCACGGTGGATGTGGAGCGTCCGCCCGGCGATGGTGCGCAATTTTTCAAGGCTGCCACTCGACTCTTTGATTCCGATCACGTTCGGGTGCTCTGCCAGCTCAGCCACGACGTCGGCCGGAATGTCGTATCCGGTGGTGTGCGGCGCATTGTAAATAACAACCGGCAGCGGCGAACGGTCGGCCACGAATCGGTAGAAGCTGAGCATGTTCAGCGGCTGCATCTGCTTCTTGTAATAGTGCGGCGTGCGCACGATGGCCACGTCATAGCCCAGGGTGGCGGCATAGTCGGTCAAACGCAGGGTCTCGATGGCTGACTCGGCGCCGGTACCGGCAATCATCACCTTTTCCGGAGCGGCGCTTTCGAGAGCGCACTTCAGGACGCTCCGTTTCTCGTCGTCGCTCAACATCAGCGGCTCGCCGGCCGAGCCGAGCACCATAATCCCAGCTACCGGGCTCCTCGAATAGCGCTCGACGTTATGTTCCAGCTTCTTGTAATAAACCTGACCATCGCGATAAAAAGGAGTGGTGATAGGCGGCAGAATTCCACTTAGTAGCATATAGGTTCCCAGCGATTCTTCAGTATAGCGCTGCTCTGCCCGGCATCAGCCAGACTAGCTTCGCGAAAGCTGTACCCGCGCAAATGTTCGGTTCCGGAATGCGGCCTGTTTTGAAACCGCTCTAGCTCCATTGCTTCCGGAAATGCTATTCCGCAATTTACCGAACGACGCTGAAATCGGTAAAATGCCCTAGAATAGTTTTGCGGCGGGTGCCCCATGAAACCCGCCGTGGACCCCGGCATGCCATGCTTGCGCACTGGGGTGGAAGGCTCCGCGGTGCACCAATCCTGAAAATACTTTAGCTAGAGGCGGAAACGATGAAGATCGGCATTTTGACCGGCGGTGGTGACTGTCCTGGGTTAAACGCGGTGATACGAGGTATCGTCCGCAAGGGAATTTTTCATTACGACGACCAATTCGTCGGCTTTCTTGAGGGTTGGCGGGGCGTTGTCGAGAACCACACCACGCCGCTTGATCTCGAAGCCGTGGCCGGTATTTTGCCCCGCGGTGGAACCATCCTCCGTACTTCGCGCACCAACCCCGCCAAGCGAGAGGGCGGAATCGATCAGTGTCTGAAGAATCTCGAAGCCAACAAACTGGACGCGCTGATCGCCATCGGTGGCGACGACACTCTCGGCGTTGCCCTGAAGATGTTCAATCGCGGATTCAAGGCGATTGGATGCCCCAAAACTATCGACAACGATCTCAGCGGAACCGACCTGTGCTTCGGTTTCGATACCGCTGTGATGATCGCGACCGAAGCGATTGACCGCCTGCACTCGACGGCCGAATCGCACAATCGCACCATCGTTTGCGAAGTGATGGGACGCGGCTCGGGCTGGATCGCAATTTACTCCGGAATCGCCGGCGGCGCCGACGCGATCCTGATTCCCGAAAAGCCTTTCGATATTGATGAAGTCTGCGAGGCACTCAAACGGCGGCACGAGCGTGGACGCCACTTCAGCATCGTCGTCGTCGCCGAAGGCGCAAAATTCGCCGACAAGGTTGACAAGACCGGTGCGTTAGTCGTGCAGAATCTCGGTAAGGATGAGTTCGGCCACGAGCGCCTGGGCGGCATTGGACAGGTGCTGGCGCAAGAGATCGAGAAGCGCACCAAGTTCGAAACCCGTGCCGTGGTGCTCGGCCACACGCAGCGCGGCGGCACGCCGACGGCGTTCGATCGTGTTCTCGGGACGCGCTATGGCCTAGGCGCCATCGACATGGTGCACAAGGGAGAGTTCGGCAAGATGGTGGCTCTGCGCGGAACCGAAATCGTCTCGGTTCCCCTGGCGGACGCAATCAACGTTACCCGGACGGTCGATGAGAAATTGATCGCGGTGGCGGAAGGTCTGCAGGAAAAACCAAACCACCGCCCGCAATGACGGTCAAGAAAGTCTAGCTGGCTTCCCAGGCTTCATCTCCGCAAGACGCTTGGCGTTGCCCCGACACGCGCAGCTACGCGCGTGCCGGGACCTCGCAAAGCATCCGCCCGGGTACTGACCGATCTCACTCGTCTTCTTTCAACCTTGAAATCACGCTGAAATCTTCCAGCGTGGTGGTATCGCCTTTCACTTC
>JBEKQP010000055.1:0-21807 GCA_049519595.1 Candidatus Korobacteraceae bacterium
ATTCCAGGTCAGGCTCTCGAACAGCGAGAACTTCAGACGCAATTGGCAGCAGCCGTGGCATCTTTGCCGGACAACTACCGTGAGGTTTTAGTCCTGCGGGACATCAATGGTCTCAGTATTGCGGAAACCGCTGAAGCACTAAGCCTGAGTCCCGCTAATGTAAAGACCCGTCTGCTGCGGGCACGTCTCATGTTGCGCGATTCTTTCATCGCGCAGTGTTCGGGTTCGACCCGCGGCGCGGTAGGGAAGGGGCGGAAATGATCAGCTTGAGCTGCGAAGAAGTGTGGCGCCAAATTTCGGACTACATTGACGATGACGTAGCGCCTGGTACTCGCCGGCTTCTGGAGGCGCATTTTGCTCAGTGCCGTCACTGCGCAGCCTTGGTGGATAGTGTTCATAACGTTGTAGTGCTGGTCGCAGATGAGCGTGTCTTCACATTGCCCGTGGGGTTCAGCGAGCGGCTCCGTCAGCGCTTGGATTTGGAAATATCAGGCAAGCGGTCGGATGGGTCGTGAGCAAGCCGGGCGAACTGCTGAGCTGATGGGGGGCAATCTGAATCTGGAGGGAGTCGAATGGGCAAGACGCTCGCAGTTCTGGCACTTGCTGCTATCGTCGCGGCAAACGCCTTCGCGGCGGACAATTTGCGACTAAACCAAAGTCTGGACTATTCGAGCGACAGCGCGGATGGTCCCCTGATTACCGGGGAGCACTTCGGTGCAGGAGCTCAGGCTGGCCAGCCCAACTACATCATTATTTATGGGGAAGGTTGTTTCAATTCGAAGCGACAAGCGAAGCGAACGGTCGATCTGTACGAGAAGTACAAGGGCAGAGTCACCTTTGTCATCATAGACCTCGATATCAGGCGATCCGCTGCACAGCAGGACCTACTGAAGAAGTACTACCAGGGCTCCATTCCGCACGTGGTGTTGCTCGACAAGTTCGGCAATGCAATCTACAACTCAGCAGGTGAAGTCGGAACCGATAAGATTTCCGCTCTGCTGGATGAAGCACTTCACAAGTAACGAAGGCTCTCACCCATTCTGTTTCAACAGTGATCGTTGGCCATTCAGCAGCAGCTCGCGATTTGTTCGGTCTCCCTGTAACAAAAGCCCGTCAACTCGAATCGGAGTAGTAGACGTGTGCGAGAGGCTAAAGGTGAGGACTTCTGCGCCAGTAGCCACAATGGTGCCGCAACGCCGCAGGTCGCAAGGCTGGGGAACACTGGCCTTTTTTTGTGACTCGCCCAATTGTGCGACACGTGCTTCTGGTGTGAACAGGCAGACGATACGGAGAGGCCGGCATGAATTCCGAGCAAAAAAGACTGAAAGAATCACGCAACAGGAGCGCGCACTGGAACCGGTGGGGTCCGTACCTTAGCGAACGCGCTTGGGGGACGGTGCGTGAAGACTACAGTGCGAACGGAGATGTTTGGGACTACCTGCCGCATGATCACGCGCGATCAAAGGCCTATCGCTGGAACGAGGACGGAATCGCCGGCATCTCTGATCGACATCAGTATATCTGCTTCGCGCTGGCACTCTGGAACGGGCGTGATCCGTTCCTGAAGGAGCGCATGTTCGGCCTCACCGGAAACCAGGGGAACCACGGCGAAGACGTGAAGGAATACTACTACTACCTCGACAGCACGCCCACGCACTCCTATATGAAGTTCCTCTACAAGTATCCGCAGGCGGAATTTCCTTATGCATGGCTAGTGGAGGAGAATGGCCGCCGCAATAAGCAGGACCCAGAATTTGAGCTGATCGACACGGGCGTGTTCGAAAATGACCGCTATTTTGACGTTGCGGTTGAGTATGCCAAGGCAACACCGGAAGACATCCTGATCCGCATCAGCGCTACCAATCGCGGACCCGAGCCGGCCTGCCTTCATCTGCTTCCAACCATATGGTTTAGGAATACCTGGAGCTGGGGTTACGACGGCAAGAGGCCGTTGTTGAGTCTGGAATCTCGCTCGGCAGACAACACGGTCATAAGCCTCCAAGAGCCCCATCTCGGCAGGCGCTGGCTCCACTGCCAGCATCAGCCCGACCTCCTCTGCTGTGAAAACGAGACGAACTTGCAGCGGCTATACGGTGTGGAGGGCCCGCCATATCCCAAAGACGCCGTCCATGAGTTCGTCGTCAATAGCAATACGTCAGCGGTGAGCCCCGAGCATAAGGGAACGAAGGCAGCCGCCCACTATCCGGCCATGGTCGCTGCCGGCGAGACGATCACCATTCGGTTGCGGCTAACGGCTGAGTCCGTCATGACGGGCACCGATCCACTCCATGGAGAATTCGACCGGGTATTTGCGGCGCGGAAGTTTGAGGCCGACGAGTTTTATTCGGAGGTGATCCCGCAGGATCTTTCGGCCGATGCCCGCAACGTCATGCGTCAGGCTTTCGCAGGCTTGCTGTGGTCCAAGCAGTTTTACCAGTACGTGCAGGAGCAATGGCTGAACGGCGATCCGGCACAACCGCCGCCGCCCGCTGAACGCAAGCACGGACGCAACGTTGAATGGCCCCACCTCTATAACGCCGACGTAATTTCCATGCCCGACAAATGGGAGTATCCCTGGTATGCCGCTTGGGACCTGGCGTTCCACTGCGTGCCGCTGGCGCTGATCGATGCGGACCTCGCGAAAGAACAGCTCGTGTTGTTGTTGCGCGAGTGGTACATGCACCCGAACGGACAACTGCCGGCTTACGAATGGGCATTCAGCGATGTGAATCCCCCGGTCCACGCGTGGGCTGCATGGCGAGTCTATAAGATCGACAAAAAGCACCGTGGTCGCGGCGATCGTGGCTTCCTGGAACGCGTGTTCCACAAACTGTTGCTCAACTTCACCTGGTGGGTAAACCGCAAAGACGCCGGGGGCAGGAACATCTTTCAGGGGGGATTTCTCGGGCTCGACAACATCGGCGTATTCGACCGCAGTACTCTGCCGACCGCCGGACTTCTCGAGCAGTCGGACGGCACGGCGTGGATGGCGATGTACACACTGAATCTTCTAGCGATTTCGCTGGAACTGGCGGCGGAGAATCCGGCCTATGAAGACGTGGCCAGCAAGTTCTGGGAGCACTTTCTGTACATCGCACGTGCCATGTGCCACCGCGGGACAGATGGCGCAAGCATGTGGGATGAAGGCGACGGTTTTTTTCACGATGTTCTGCACATGCCGGATGGCTCCTGCTTACCGTTGAAGGTGCGTTCGATGGTCGGGCTAATTCCTATATTCGCGGTTGAAACACTGGAGCCGGAGTTGCTCAATCGGATGCCGGGATTCCGCCGCCGTCTCGAGTGGTTTGTCGAAAACCGGCCCGATCTGACCGGCAATGTCGCGTGTATGCGAACGGAGGGCATGGGAGAGCGCAGATTGCTGTCCGTTCTTACACCGGACAACTTACGCCGCGTCCTGCGTTACATGCTGGACGAGTCCGAGTTTCTGTCGGAGTACGGCATCCGATCCCTTTCGCGCTACCACGAGCAGCACCCTTATGTGCTGCACTTAAACGGCGCGGAACACCGTGTCGATTACGAGCCGGCGGAATCGCGTTCGGGTCTGTTCGGCGGAAACTCGAATTGGCGCGGCCCCATCTGGTTTCCCGTCAACTTTCTGTTGGTGGAGTCGCTGCAGAAATTTCATCACTACCTGGGGGATGACTACAAGGTCGAGTTTCCAACCGGCTCTGGCCACATGATGACACTCAGCGAAGTAGCAGCGCAGATTTCCCAGCGATTGAGCCGAATCTTCACACGCGACGAAGCGGGCCGCCGCCCGGCACAAGGAGCGAATGAGAAATTCCAGAACGATCCGCACTGGCGCGACCTGATCCAGTTTTACGAATACTTCCACGCCAATACCGGAACCGGCTTGGGTGCGAGTCACCAGACTGGCTGGACGGCGCTGGTAGCCAAGTTGCTACAACAGAGCGGCGAGGTCAAGCCCAGAGAAAGTCTTACGGCGAGTGCCGCAGACTTTCGAGCAGAACGGATTACCAGTGCAGCCGCAAAGAGTAACTCGCCTTCGTGTTGAACAGCAATGCTGATCGCCAGCGAACCGAGGAAGCGATGAATCGATTTGCCAGGAGAAGCCTGATCGGGGTGGCGGCGGGACTGCTCGCCAGTGTGGCCTTGGTGTTTACGCTTGGTAATCCGCTTTTGGGTGCCGCATTGGGCATCGCGTTCGGTGGGGCGTTCTCAGCCAGTTTGCCGCCGACGCGCGGCGCCTATGTCGACAACCTGATGGGGGCCGGCGCACTCGGTGTGCCGCTTTGGGGTTTGGTCAGTGTAATCGCGTTGCCGTTGCTTTCTGGCCAGACCCCGCAGTGGGGCGCGGAGCAGATGCGACAGCACTTCCCATCGCTGGTCGGCTGGGTGATCTACGGCGCCAGCTTGGGACTCTTCACGCAGGTATTGAGCGACATTACCACGCATTTTTTCGGTCCGGAGACAGCGCCTGGTTTGCCGCCAGCGCGAGAGAAAACACGCGTTGTCATACTGGGTGGAGGATTCGCAGGCATGACTACCGCGGAGTGTCTCGAACAACAGCTCCGCGCGAATGCGTCAGTCTCGGTCACGCTGGTGAGCGAGACAAATGCGCTTCTTTTCACCCCCATGCTTGCCGAGGTGGCCGGAAGCAGTCTGGAGCCTAGCCACATCAGCACGCCTTTGCGGAGTAGCCTGCATCAGACGGAATTCATCCGGGGGCGTGTTGCGGAGATTCATCTCGACGAGCACCGCGTAATTCTAGAAGGCGATTCGCGTCGCGATGGCAGTGCGGCGCAACGTGAAATCCCTTACGATCAGCTGGTGTTCGCGCTCGGCGCGGTTTCCAATTACCTGGGCATGACGAACGTCGAAAAGCTTGCCTTCAACTTCAAGAGTCTGCTCGACGCCATTCGTATTCGCAATCACGTCATCGAGATGTTTGAACGTGCTGAACGCGAATCCGATCCCGCCCTACGCCGGCCGTTCCTCACATTTGTAGTCGCAGGCGGAGGATTTGCAGGAGTGGAAGTTGCGGGGGCCCTCAATGATTTTGCGCATGGAATTCTGGCCGACTATCCGAAGTTGCGCAAGGAGGAATTGAGCGTCATTCTGGTGCACTCCCGCGACCGCATTCTGCCGGAATTGAGTGAATCGCTGGCACGCTATGCGCAGAAGAGGATGGAAGAGCGTGGCGTCGTGTTCCGCTTGAATGCGCGTCTGGCAGACGCTCGTCCCGGGGTTGTGGTAGTGAGTGACGGAGAAATTCTTGCCGAAACGCTCGTATGGACCGCGGGTACAGCGCCGAGTCCGCTGCTGAAGACACTGGCCGTTGAGAAGGATAAGCGCGGGGCTCTCGTCGTGGACAGCACGTTGGCTCTACCGGGCCATCCCGGTCTGTGGGCGCTTGGTGATTGTGCGGCGGTGAACGATGGCAAGACGGGTAAGCCGTGCCCTCCGACCGCCCAGTTTGCCTTGCGTGAGGCGAAGACGCTTGCCAGAAATATTGTCGCGCAGTTGGAGCGTCGGCCTACGCGTGCGTTCCACTTTGACTCACTGGGCGCTCTCTGCGTGGTCGGTCACCAGACGGCTTGCGCCGAATTGACTGTGCCCTTTGCCCGTGAGCGATCCATGCGCTTCTCCGGATTGCTGGCCTGGCTTATGTGGCGAGGAATTTACTTAGCTAAACTGCCGGGCCTGGAACGAAAGATTCGCGTGCTGATGGATTGGACAGTCGAACTATTCTTCCCACGCGACATCGTCCAAACCATTGACCTGAAGTAGGAGCTAACGATGTCACAGACTGAAGCAGTGATCGGGCAACCGGGGAAAGCTATTGGTGCTTCGTGGTGGGTCGAGCCTGTGCTGGGACTGTGCATAGGCGCGCTGGGAGGCGCTGTGCAGAGTGCGTTGCTGGCTACCTCCGTAGGCCTCGGCGTGCTGTGGGGAGTGATTTTCGGGCTTGTGTTCGGATTGTTTTTTGCTCAGCGCGCGACCAGTCCCGGGGCTGGATTGATATGGAGTCTGGCCCTGGCGCTGCTTACCTGGCTTGTGTTTCCCGCCGGAATTCTACGTCTGCTATCCGGCTCCAGTCATTCCATGGCCATGCTGGAAGATGCCCGCCAGCAATTTCCCGAGCTCGTCGGTTTGCTGATCTGCCTCGGAATGCCGGTAGGGGTAACGCTCGGGATCTGGGGAGAAGCGCACTCCAAGACGCAACAGCCGAAGTTCAGTTGGGGCCGAGCCGTGGTTGCCGGCGGACTGGCGGGCACACTTGGCGGTCTGGTCTTCGGCCGTTGGGTCTCTTCCGGAGGCTATTACCCGCTTCTCGCTGGATTCGGAGAACTAAGCTCCCGGAGCGCAACCGTGAGCTTGCATTTCGCGGTCGCTCTGCTGATCGGCGCCAGCTTCGGAGTTCTCTTTCAGCGAGACGTTCGTGGTTACGGATCGTGCATGGGCTGGGGCTTGGGATATGCGATTTTCTGGTGGTTTATGGGTCCGCTCACAGTCCTGCGAGCGGTGGCTGGACTACCGCTGGACTGGTCTGCCGAGCAAGCCAGCGTCGTCTTCGGCTCGCTTGTGGGTCACATCCTTTATGGACTGATCCTCGGTATTGCTTACGCCACCTTCGACCGTGTTTGGGTGCGGCTGTTTATTCAGTCGGACCCGCTGAACCGCGAAGTGGAAGGCCCCGGCCTTCGCCTGCTGCGTTCACTTGAGTGGGGGGCTCTAGCTGGGTTGGTGGGCGGACTGGTCTCCAGCCCAATCCTGCTGGCGACCGGGGTCTTGCCGACCATTGCGGGCCTGGATACCCGGCTATCCACCTTCGGCGGTTTACTCATTCACCTGTTGGTGAGCGCGCTCATCGGGATGAGCTATGGCCTGCTGTTTCGCAACGAGGCTTCCAGCGTCGGGCTCGGGATTGCTTGGGGATGGGTTTTCGGAATGATCTGGTGGTACGTGGGGCCGATGACACTTCTGCCGCTGATGCTTACCGGCGTTTGCGACTGGAGCACCGATGCCGCGTCCGCTTTGCTCCCATCTCTGATGGGTCACTTGATATACGGCGCAGCGACGGCGTTTACGTTTCTCTTGCTGGAGCATCGCTACACTCGCTGGCTGCTGCTGGATCCACGAATGGCGGCACGCGAACAGCGCCGCATTCGCCCGGTGGGCACCCCTGCGCCTGCCTTATGGTTTTTCGTGTTAGGCCTGGGCGCGCTGTTACCTATCCTCCTGGGATGATTCCTTTGCCGGGAGGTCGCCGTGCCCAGAAATATCGCGGCGTTCCCACGCATTCCTGGTCCAGTAAGGTAGAACTCAAGTGCGCAACCTGCACGAATGGACCAGGAGGAAACGCGTGATCGTATCGCCCAAGAGCCACGTCAAGGACGCTCCAAATTCCACTCTCAAGCCGACCACAACTCCCAAGCCGACACTCCCGCCGCTTAAAGATGCCGCCAAGCCTGAGCCGTCCACCATGCAGCAGAAACCTGAAATCAAGCAGCGGAAAAGCCTGGTAGGTGGCGAAAGATCGGCGATCATGTCAGTATTAAGTTGAGGTTGAGGATTGATGAACGGAGTAAAAGCACTGCTCTTTGATGTCTTCGGCACCGTGGTGGATTGGCGCTCGGGTGTGGCGCGCGAAGCCACGCCCTTCCTTGTCCGCCACGGCGTGGGGCAAGTCGATCCCGCTGCCTTTGCTGATGCATGGCGGCGTGCGTACCAACCCTCCATGGAAGAGGTGCGCAGTGGAAGGCGTGCGTTCGTGCCACTCGACGTGCTGCACCGGGAAAACCTCGAACGTATACTGCCAGAATTCGGCATCCAATCTGAAAGTGTGCCAGCCCCGGAACTTGACGAACTCAATCTGGCCTGGCACCGTCTGGATCCTTGGCCCGATTCGGTGGCTGGGCTTACGCGACTAAAATCCCGATATGTTATTGCCCCGCTCTCAAACGGCAACGTCCGACTGATGATCGATATCGCAAAGCGATCCGGGCTTCCCTGGGACGCGATTCTCGGAGCGGAGGTAGTGCGTGCGTATAAGCCAACGCCGGAGGCGTATCTTCGGACCGCTGAGGTATTGATGATGAAGCCTGAACAGCTCTGTCTGGTGGCCGCCCACAACGACGACCTTGCAGCAGCTCGCAAATGCGGATTCAGAGCAGCCTTCATCCGGCGTCCATTCGAACACGGACCGGGACAAACCAGCGACTTGCATCCCGAGCAGGATTGGGATCATGTGGCGGACGATCTTAATCATCTCGTAGCAGAACTCTGCGGCTGAGGGAAAGTTCAAGCCGACCGCTTGCGACCAGGACCATCCCCCGAGTATTGAAGACAAGAGCCGTTGCCACTAGCGGGTGTGTCCCTTGGGACGCCGCCAACACGCAACTGCGGCACTCACTGTCTACTGAACCAGGACGCGTCCGGGGTTACTGAATAGCTTGAATGCGCTTGACCAAGTCCTTCAAGTTTGGGGTTGTCACAAATTTATCGTAGACGGGAGTCATCGCGGCGCTGAACTGCTGCTTGTCCGGAATGGTGTTGATGATGCACCCGGCTTTCTCGACGATCGCGCGCGACTCGAGTTCGCGGGCGTCCCACAATTTGCGCTCGTACGCGATGGACTCCTTCGCCGCCTGACGGATGATGCTTTGATCTTCCGGTGAGAGCGTATCCCACACCTTCTTCGAAAAAAGGACCACGCCCGGCACGAGGGAGTGTTCGTCAATCGAGTAGTACTTGGCAATCTCGTAGTGCTTGGTCTCCTCGTAGACCGGCCAGTTGTTCTCCGCGCCGTCCACCACGCCGGCCTTGAGCGCGGCGAAGACCTCACCAAATGCTATTGGCGTTCCGGTGGCGCCCAACGCTTGCATCATGGCGACGAACAAGTCGGATTGTGGCACCCGCAGTTTCAAGTCTCGCAAATCCGCCGGCGTCCGGATTGGCCGCTTCGTGTTATAAAACGATCGCGCGCCGGCATCGTAATAGGCTAGGCCGATCCAGCCGTGCGGCTCCAAGGCCTTCAAGATTTCGTCGCCGACCGGGCCGTCCATTGCCTTTCGCATATGGGCCACCGAGCGAAACAGGTATGGCAGCGCGGGGATGGCCGTCTCCGGGACGGTGTTGTTCAGCGGCGCGAGGTCGACCCGCGTAAAGTCGAGCGTGCCACTCTGGGTTTGCGCGATCGTCTCTTTTTCGCCGCCGAGCTCGTCGAGCAGGTAGAGCTTGACGGAATACCGGCCCTGCGTTCGCTCCTGGATGAGCTTCCCCCAATACACCAGGGCCTGGGAGGTCGGATAGTCGAGGGCATGGGTGTCCGTCCCTCGCAACTCCTTGGCGGCGGCGCTCCCTGCAAATCCCACCGCAATGGCAAATACTAACGCAAGGCGAATCGGAGTAAGCTTCATAACGTTTCTCCCTGTTGTCGGACAGAACTGTCCGCGCGGCTCAGTTTCCAATTGTGAACGGCAGGCCCACGTTTGATCCGATCTATAATAGAGGCCTTCCCTGATTCAATCCTCTTAAGGCAGGGCGGCTACATTCCGCTTACCGTCAAGAGGTTCTCGCGAGTTTTCCACACATCCGGCGACCAAGTTCGACTTTCCATTGGACAAGGCCTGGGAATGGCTGCAGTCTATCATTCGGTAGAGTGGAAATCTAACCCTAAAGCTGATGTTCATCTCTCGCGCAGTGAAGAGATTTCTCTCGCTACCCGAATGTTGTTTCCTGAGCCTTTTATGACTGGATGCCCATGGTCGAGCTATATGGGAAGGACTTGGCGTCCATTGAACGCCAGATGATTTTAAGAATCTGCATGGATGCAATCTGCAAGTCGCGAGGCAATATGATTCCCCAACTTTATAGTGGCGCGAATGTCATTTGCTTCATGAGGAGGATTGGGCGACAAAAGCTGATTCGCCCAGCTTAACGTCTGCTTCGGCGGATAAGAAACAGAGAACAACTGGGGTGGGCACTGAATGTACCCTCGATATCGACGCGACTGGAAGTCCGGATCCGCACATTCGGTCGATGCAATCCCAATACTCAGTGGTCTGTGGGTGAGGCTTATCGTTAGGCAAAACGATGGCGCTTGGGTAAGGAGGTTGCAATATATCGAGTGCTCTTCCTCCTGGTATCGCCTCAATGCAACTCTAAGACAGACCTAGCGACCGGCAATGTCCGCTGCCGGATACGTCACGAACCCTGTTCTGAACATCCAAAATGGACGAGACACTTCACGCATGAGCTTCGAACTGATTGAAAACTACGGAGTCATCGGCAACATGCGTTCGATCGCCCTTGTGGGCATGAACGGATCGATTGATTTTCTTTGCTATCCGGGTTTCGATTCACCCACGGTATTTGCGGCTTTGCTCGATGACGAGCGGGGTGGCCGCTTCCAGATTCAGCCAGAGCTAAACAATCGGCGGGTGCGCCAGCTTTATTTGCCAGACACCAATATTTTGCTGACGCGCTTTCTTGCGGAGGAAGGAGTTGCCGAGCTGACCGACTACATGCCCATCAGTGCGTCTACTGAGCGGCCGAATGAGATTATCAGGAGGGTGTCCGTGGTCAGCGGCGAGGTCCGTTTCAGGATGCTCTGCCAGCCCCGCTTTAACTATGCCATGTGTGAACACACTATTCAGGTAGAAGATCGGTGTGCAGTTTTCGTGCCGCAGGATCACACCTTTCAGCCCATGGCACTCTACTCGACGACCCGCCTTGAACGAGAATCTACGAGCGCAACTGCCCAGTTTGTATTGCGAGCTGGAGAGAAAGCGACGTTCATTTTTGGCGGAGTACGTCCTCAAGAACAGCAGCCAGAGATGGAGCGCACGGACGAACGCTTCCATGAAACGTCACGTTTTTGGAAGAAATGGATCGCGCAATCAAAGTACAAAGGTCGCTGGCGCGAGGTCGTCAATCGCTCCGCATTGACGCTGAAGCTGCTGATTAGCCGCGAACACGGCTCTTTGATCGCTGCGCCCACGTTCTCGTTACCCGAAGAAATTGGTGGCGTGCGCAACTGGGACTATCGCTATACGTGGCTTCGCGATGCAACCTTCACACTGTATGCGCTACTCCGGCTTGGCTTTGTCGAAGAAACGGAGGCGTTCATAAGCTGGCTTAAAGGTCGGCTGAGTAATGACGCCGAACGCGGTCCATTGCAGGTGATGTATGGAGTAGACGGCAGGCAGAAGCTGGACGAGTCGACTCTCGACCACCTGCAAGGGTACGAGCATTCCCGGCCCGTACGAATTGGAAATGCAGCCTATCAGCAATTACAACTGGATATCTATGGCGAGATGATGGACTCGATTTACTTGGCGAACAAGTACGGCGATGCGATTTCGTACGCTCGATGGCAGGATGTCCAGCGCATTTTAGCGTGGCTGGGCAAGAATTGGCGACGACCCGATGAAGGGATCTGGGAGGTTCGCGGCGGTCCAAGAGAATTCCTGCACTCACGATTGATGTGCTGGGTGGCGTTTGACCGGGCTCTGCGGCTGGCGCAGAAGCGATCACTTTCAGCGCCGTTTCAGGAGTGGCTGGATACGCGCGATGCGATTCGCGCGGATATCTTTGCTAACTTCTGGAATGAAGAGATGCAGTCGTTCGTGCAGTCGAAGGGCACGAAGGACTTGGACGCTTCAGTCCTACTAATGCCCTTGATGCGCTTCATTAGCCCCGTGGACCCGATGTGGTCTTCCACGGTGCGAGCGATTGAGGGCCGCTTGATCGAAGATACGCTTGTCCACCGCTATGAGGCACGGCGCACACATGTTGACGGAATACCGGGCGGGGAGGGCAGCTTCACGGCCTGCTCATTCTGGTATATCGAATGCTTGGCCAGAGCCGGAGAGTTGGAAAGGGCCCAGTTGCTGTTTGAGAAGATGCTGGGCTACGCCAACCATCTTGGGCTGTACTCGGAAGAGCTGGGTTCAGACGGTCGGCACCTGGGAAACTTTCCCCAGGCATTTACACACCTGGCTCTCATCAGCGCTGCGACTTATCTGGACAGGATGCTCTCAGGCACACCCGATGCGGTATGGCGCTAGTTTCGCCCGATTTGGTTGCAAACTACTCTGTGTGACGAATTCTGTTTCGCTTCTTGGACCCTTGTCAGGACTTTGGGGTAACCGCAATGCCTTGTCACGCCGCTCGTTCGATTGTCTGAACTTCTAATGTGGCAGCCTCCGACAACATCTTCCTCTATTATTGATTCTATTGAGAACGCATGTCCGATAACTTATTGGACGCCGTTTTGCATCGTGGCTTTGTGATTTGCTCGGCAGTTGTTCACGATTGCCGAAAACACCCTCTCGGAATCGCGCTAGGACGTGAGTTCAGCTTCACGTACTTCGGGCAGTGCCCTTCTCTTTTGCGCTACGCGAGAAGCTCGCGATTTCGTTTCATTAGCGGGCAACAAATACGCTGATCACTAATCCAATAAGCAATACGCGAATCTAACAGAAGCAACACGCGGGAGCAAAACAGCGGGGTGGGTTTGCAGTTCCGGACGAAGACTTTCCAGCGTGACCCGTTGAAGTTGAACGCGATTGGCAGTTTACGCGTCCACTGGCCGTGAAGCTCAGCCACCCGAACGAGCGGCGTGAGCAGGCATCGCGGCCTATCAAAAGCTGAGGTGAGACGATGAAAGCGACAAAACTGCTGCATGATCTCGGCCAGAGCCTCTGGCTCGACAACATCACGCGTACCCTACTGGATAGCGGCACGCTTGAGCGTTATATCGATCAACTGTCGGTTACTGGACTCACATCGAACCCAACGATTTTCGATCATGCCATTAAGAACGGCTCAGCCTACGATGCCACCATTCGCAAGATCCTAACGAAAGGCAAGTCAGGCGAGGAGCTGTTTTTCGAGCTGGCCTTGGAGGATCTTACCCGCGCCGCCGATCTGTTCCGTAGCATCTTCGACAATACCAACGGCGTCGACGGGTGGGCATCGCTGGAAGTCTCGCCTTTGCTGGCCTACGACACTGGCAAGAGTTTCGCCGCAGCCAAAGAGCTGCACGCTCGTGCTGGACGTCCCAACCTCTTTATTAAAATTCCAGGCACCCAAGACGGACTGCCTGCAATCGAGGAAGCGATTTTCGCGGGCGTACCGATCAATGTGACCCTGTTGTTCTCCCGCGAACAGTACCTTGCCGCCGCCGAGGCGTTCCTGCGCGGCATCGAACGCCGGATCGACGCCGGGCTAAATCCTAATGTCGGCTCGGTCGCGTCCCTTTTCATTAGCCGCTGGGACGTCGCGGTGAAGGACAGGACGCCTGAGAAGCTTCACAATCAGCTCGGCATCGCAATCGCCAAGCGTACGTACAAGGCCTACCGCACTCTGCTCAGTTCGGCAGGCTGGCAGCGCGTGTACAACCTCGGAGCTCGCCCGCAACGACTGCTGTGGGCCAGCACCGGAACCAAGGACCCTCAAGCGTCAGACGTTCTCTACGTCAAAGCCTTGGCTGCGCCTTTTACCGTCAACACCATGCCCGAGGGAACATTGGAGGCCCTCGCTGAACACGGTGAAATAGGCGACCTCTTGCCGGCAGATGGCGGTGACTGCGAGGAAGTCTTAGCGCAGTTCACAAAGGCAGGAATCGATATCGACGGGCTGGCTGCCCAGCTTCAAGAAGAGGGGGCGAAGTCGTTTGTTAAGTCCTGGAACGACCTCCTGTCGGTAATCAGCTTCAAGAGTGCTGCCGTCACGAAGGCTGCTTAGCGCATTATCTAGCGGGGCACTGCTTGCCCCGAGAACGGGACACAATTTCAGACGAAAGGAGAGTAAAGATGGCGGCCCACGCAGAACCACCTAGACTCCCGGCGAGGCACGCAGCCTGGAAGGCTCTCGAAGAGCACTGTAAGAAGGTACGGGAGTTACATCTCCGAAGTCTTTTTGCGGACGATCCCAAACGCGGCGAGCGAATGACGGCCGAGGCCGCAGGCATCTTCCTCGATTATTCGAAGAACCGGATCACCGACCAGACTCTCAGGCTGCTTGTTCAGCTTGCCGAAGCCGCAGGCTTGCGAGCGCGAATCGACGCAATGTTCCGCGGGGACAAGATCAACATCACAGAAAATCGCGCGGTCCTGCACGTGGCCCTGCGCGCTCCTAAAGGGACATCCATCACAGTCGACGGAGAGAACGTGGTGCCGTTGGTCCACTCGGTGCTCGACAGGATGGCTGATTTCAGTACTCGTGTTCGTAGCGGCGCATGGCTAGGCCATACCGGTAGGCGCATCCGTAGTGTGATCAACATCGGAATCGGTGGCTCTGACCTTGGGCCGGTCATGGCCTACGAGGCACTCAAGCATTACAGTGACCGCGACATGACGTTCCGCTTTGTCTCCAACGTGGATGGTACGGATTTCGCAGAAGCCGTCCACGGTCTGGATCCATCGGAGACTCTTTTTATCATTTCTTCCAAGACATTCACCACGCTGGAGACGATGACGAACGCCCACACGGCTCGTGATTGGTCACTGGCAGGTCTCGGAGGTGATTCGAAATCAGTAGCCAAGCACTTCGTCGCTGTCTCGACGAATGCGGCGGAGGTGGAAAAGTTCGGGATCAACACCGCCAACATGTTTGAATTCTGGGATTGGGTTGGCGGTCGCTACTCCATGGATTCGGCGATCGGACTCTCGACCATGCTCGCCGTCGGCTCGGAGAATTTCCGCGCTATGTTAGACGGCTTTCATCAGATGGACGAGCATTTTCGCACTGCCCCCTTCGAGCAGAATTTGCCGGTGCTGATGGGCGTTCTCGCCATTTGGTACAACGACTTCTTCGGCGCGCAAACGGTTGCGGTCTTGCCCTACGAACAATACTTAAAGCGATTTCCCGCCTATCTGCAGCAGCTGACGATGGAAAGCAATGGTAAGCACGTTACGCTTGATGGAACAGAGGTATCCTGCCCAACCGGCCCAATCTACTGGGGAGAGCCGGGAACCAACGGCCAGCACTCCTTTTACCAGCTGATTCACCAAGGGACCGGGTTGATACCCTGCGATTTCATCGCCTTCAACAAAACACTGAATGCGCTGGGGCGGCATCACGACATGCTCCTGGCCAATGTGTTCGCGCAGGCCGAAGCGCTAGCGTTTGGCAAAACTCCGGAACAAGTGAAGGCTGAGGGTACGCCGGATTGGCTCGTTCCGCATAGAGTTTTCACCGGCAACCGTCCGTCGAACGTGATTCTCGCGGAGCGGCTCACGCCAGAGGTGCTCGGCAAACTGGTCGCTCTCTACGAGCACTCTGTCTTTACCCAAGGCACCATCTGGGAAATTGACTCATTCGATCAATGGGGCGTTGAACTCGGCAAGGTGCTCGCTCAGCGGATTATTCCCGAACTGGAAAGCCAGGCTGATCCCAAACTTAGTCATGATAGTTCAACCAACAACCTGATCACGCGGTACCGAAGGGCCAGGCAGGCTTCTTGATGAGCAGCGGCGCCTTATTCAAGCCGTACCGTAAAAAGAAAGAGAGGAGGCGAAATGGAAGCCGGTGTCGTGAAATTGGCTCCATCAATCGCCGAGACGGACTTCGCTCGCTTGGGTGAGCAGGTGGCTGAGGCGCGGTGTCTGAGGAAACGCCGGGCTCAAAGCTACCGTTTGGAGGAGTAAATGATCACCGCGTCGAGCAAACGTTATCCCGGCGAACTCCGGGTGTACGGCGATGCTGAGCAGCTCGCCAGCGCGGCGGCAGAGCTTTTTGTCGGCGTCGCGGCGGAGTCGATCAAAGCGCGGGGCCGTTTTCGTGTGGCGCTTTCCGGGGGAGCCACTCCGAAGCGTGTTTACGAACTGTTGGCAAGGGATACTTTTTGCCGACGCCTTGATTGGGACGTTGTCGACCTGTTCTGGGGAGATGAGCGTTACGTTCCTGCCGATGATCGCGACAGCAATTACCGCATGACTGCCCAAGCATTGCTGCAGCGTATTTCCCTGCCCGAGGCAAACATTCACCGGATACCCACCGAGATCAGCCCACCACAGGCCGCTGCGAGCGCATATGAAGAAGATATCCGGCGATCGCTAGGCGCCCCCGTCTCCATCCCGGAATTCGATCTAATCTATCTCGGGCTCGGCACGAATGGCCATACGGCATCGCTGTTTCCGCACTCGCCAGCATTGCAGGAGAAATCGCGACTGGTGCTTGCCGATTTCGTAGCCGAGGTTAAAACCTGGCGCATCAGCATGAGCGCGCCTTTACTAAACCGCGGACGTACAGTCGCGTTTCTAGTCGAAGGCCAGCCGAAATCGCCGGTGTTGCGCGACGTGCTGCTCGGTCCTCGTGACCCAAAGCGCTTGCCTGCGCAGCTGATTGTTCCCGAAGGCAAATTGTTGTGGCTGGTGGATGAATCCGCTGCGGCCCTATTATCCGGCACGACCCGCGAACGCAGGAGCGCTTAGATGGCAACACAAACACTACAAGAATTAGCCGCAGGGTTTCGCCGCAGTAAGCGAGGTGTTTATGGCGAAGGACATTCGCCTGGTGATTGCAGACGTTGATGGCACACTGGTTACCCAGGACAAGGTGCTGACACCCCGCTCCATTGAGGCCGTCAAGCAGCTTCGTGAAGCGGGCATCGCCTTCAGCATTACTAGTGGCCGGCCGCCGCTCGGCATGAAAATGCTGATCGACCCGCTGGCCCTCAACAAACCAATTGCGGCCTTCAACGGCGGTGTACTGGTCCGCCCTGATCTTTCGGTGATGGCGCAAAGTTTCGTTCCGGCGGAGATCGCAGGCAAGACCATCGCGGCGATTGTTCACCACGTGCTTGATGTCTGGGTTTACACCGACCGCCATTGGCTCGTGCGTGACGCTGGTGCACCGCACGTTGCGCGTGAACAATGGACGGTGAAGTTTGCTCCTAGAGTTGTTTCCGACTTTAATTCGCACCTCCATCAAGTGGCCAAAATTGTCGGTGTCAGCGATGATTGCGCCGCGGTGGCTCGATGCGAAGCCGACGTGCAGCGCGACTGTGGCAATCACGTTTCGGCGGCGCGGTCGCAGCCGTACTATCTCGACGTGACCCATCCCGACGCCAACAAGGGGCACGTGGTCACTGTACTGTCGGAGGTGCTCTCAATTCCGCCAGAACGGGTGGCCACCATCGGCGACATGCCGAACGATGTACTCATGTTTGAGAAGAGCGGGCTCAGCATTGCCATGGGGAACGCCAGCCCCGAAGTGCAACGGCAGGCGCGGTTCGTAACGAGTTCGAATGAAGAGGAAGGTTTCGCGAACGCCATGGAATCTTTCGTACTGGGCGGTCGCCCGCGGGCTCAGGAGAGGGCGTCGTGACCGCGAACTGCAACCGTGTCACATTCATCTGAAACGGACGAGAAAAGGAGAATCTCAATGCCATACGCCAACGTCGGGAAAGAAAACTCCACGGATGTCGAACTCTATTATGAAGATCATGGCTCCGGTGACGCTGTAGTGCTTATCCACGGATATCCGCTGAGCGGCGCCTCTTGGGAGAAGCAGATTCCTGGGCTTCTGGCTGGCGGCCACCGTGTCATCACCTATGATCGCAGGGGGTTCGGCAGGTCAAGCCAGCCAACAGAAGGCTACAACTATGACACCTTCGCCGAGGATCTGCACAAACTCGTGGCGCACCTCAAACTGCGTGATTTCGCTCTCGTTGGTTTCTCGATGGGTGGCGGCGAAGTGGCGCGCTACTTGGGGAAGTACGGGCCGAAGGGTGTCAGTAAGGCGGTGTTCATCTCGTCAGTCCCACCGTTTCTGCTGAAAACACCCGACAATCC
This sequence comes from Candidatus Korobacteraceae bacterium, assembly GCA_049519595.1. Lineage (GTDB taxonomy): Bacteria > Acidobacteriota > Terriglobia > Terriglobales > Acidobacteriaceae > CAWBRT01. The sequence continues at coordinate 17,790 of JBEKQP010000055.1, forward strand.
GGAGGGCGTCGACAGCAGTGTCTTCGAGGGAATACAGAAAGCGATCGTTGCAGATCGTTACGCGTTCTTTACCGATTTTTTTAACAATTTCTACAACACGGATCTGCTCCTGGGCAAGCGCGTGAGCCAACAGGCGATCCAGTCCAGCTGGAACGTGGCAGCCGGCGCCTCCGCCACGGCCACTCTCGCTTGCGTGCCAACTTGGCATGAGGACTTTCGCAAGGACCTGACTCGCATCGACGTGCCTACGCTGGTCCTTCATGGCGACGCGGACCGAATTCTGCCCATCACCGCCTCAGGACTCCGCACAGCGAAGTTGATCAAGGGAGCCCGCTTAGTGGTAGTGAAGGATGGTCCGCACTGCATCACTTGGACCCATGCAGACGAAGTAAATCGTGAACTGGTGGCCTTCCTGGCAGCAAAGGGCGTAGCTTCGGTGCCGAGGAGGGAAGCTGCGTAATCAGACGGTTCCGCAGATCCACCGTGCTGCCCTGGAAGCGCTATTGCTGGTAGTCTGCGACTTACCGGACACGCTCGCAGACGTGGTGTGCACGTTAGGACATGAGCGGTACTGAGCACCGGGACGTACCTCGACAGTCTTGCGGTTTCGTTTCCACCTGGCGCGATGGTTGAAAGCCTCCGTGGGAGGAGCCGTATCCAACCAGCCGCCAACACTTTCAGATGGCACCACGAGCGGACCGGAAGCATTGGAGAATTTCCCAGCCCCGCGAAGACATAAAAAGTCCCCAGGAAAGGAGAGTCAAATTTCACACAAGAGCGCTATTCCGTCTGCGAGCTTACGCCTGGAATGGGGCGGGCTGAATCCAGGCAGCGCTGCCTTTGTACAGCCCCTATATATAACGAGGTCGCCCGTCCAATAAAGGTTGGCCAATTAAATAATTAACATATCGCTATACGATGTATTAATCATTGCGTTGCTGAGCGACGGACCGATGCATACGTGTTTCCCGACGGGGAATTGGTGCCGATCAGCGTCCGCGCCACGTGCGCTACGTCATCGAGACTGTATTGGAACAAGGCCCGCCTCCGCTTGTCGCGCGACTCTTCAGTACATGGCTTGCATAAATGGGACGCCGGATCCTATGGGACGGTGGCGTGGCCGGGCTGACAGGCAACGAGGGAGGGCCGGGACACCGACTGCCACGGCCGCTCGGCTAATGAGACCCGCTGGAATGCGAGCCGGCAACGGCATCCTGTGCTGTCACAAAGCCGGAAAAGCAGGAAGCACAACCCGTAGTCATTAACATGCTTCTGTTTACATATCTCATAGCGATACCTTTGAAATGGCGTGACTCTAATGGCAAATGATTCAGATGCGACCGGTCCAGCAGAATCAAAGTCGCCCTGGCTTGGAATTGGAAGGTTCTTGCTCGTAGTCGCCCTGATAGTCATGTTTTTTATGCTTGGCCGAAGCATGGTGCATCATCGCTTCTTTAAGGGCGGCTGGGTCGACCGGCACGGCACCCTCAGGCCATAGCAGACGTTGACTTCCGGTTCGAGGATGCTTACGCTGCGCCGCGCAGCAACGTGTGACGAAAACACAACGTGCTTCGGGGATCTCCGCCGCCTTGAACCGGAACGGGGCGCAGCGCTCGGCAGCTACAACCAGCCGGGTCTTGGAACTAATGGAGCACTGCGGCTCCAAGTGTCAGCGGGTGAACCCGACCAAATCTACGCGTTTCGCGACGTGATCTTTGATCCAGTGGCTATCCCACCACTCCTTCGGGTCAATCTGGACGCCATCAAGCTGCATGCTGAAGTGGATATGGTCGCCGGCAGCCATGCCCGTCATGCCACTTGTGCCCATGACCTGCCCTCGCTTCACCATTTCGCCTTCGCGTACGGCAATTTGGCTGAGATGGCCATAGATGGTTTGCAACCCATAGCCATGGTCCACCACGATGCAGTTGCCGTAAATCCCCAGTGGAGCCGCATACACCACTCGCCCGTCATTGGAGGCTTGAACGCCCACATGCTGCGTAACAGCGAGATCATAGCCCAGGTGAACTTGCTGATCGATCTTAGTTCCGTGGTAAATGTAGTTCCGCACATCCGCAAAGCTCGATTCCGCCTGAGAGTGGGACTGTCGCATAAAGGGTTGCGACCAAAGGAAGCGGTCTGCGGTCTTGAGGCGCAGATCAAACAGCGTTTTGTTGTTGGCACGTCGCATCTCGCCATTGACCTTAACAAAACGCACCACCGGGTCGCCTGAGCCGCTTGGGTCTAGCTCGGAAACGACTTTCTGCATGAAGCTGTCGCTCACCTGAAGATCGTGAACTGTGTATTTCGGCTGTTCCTTCTTTGGAAATTGGTAAACCATTGGACCGGTTACTTGGTTACCTGTGCCGTTGGACGCATAGACCAGCGGTGCGGTCCCGGGCGGTATATTCCATGCAAAGGCGAAGATCGAAAAATAGCCGGGCTTGCCGCTGGGCATAGGCCAAGCACGAAACGTCTGGTCGCCGACACGCACTCCCGCTTCAGTCCAATTACCGGATAGATTGAATGTGGCCAGCTCAGCCATGCCTAAATACAGATAGTGCTGATCCAAGTCGACGCTGATGGCTGGCGGTTGTGTCACCACCATCACCTCGCGCTCCAAGCGCGTAGTCTTCCTGCGGAAGTCGTCGGAAGTCGCTTCGACAATTAGTTGTGCCTTCCCGTCTTTGAGCTGCGGCGTGGCACTGGTGCCGACGGTAAAATTCCAAGTGCTGTCCGAGGCATGCGATCCTTGTGTGCTCTCCCAAACGCGATAGCGGGCACCGTTTTGGTCGACAAATGCTGCGAGTTTACGCACGCCATGCGGATCGCGTACATGGGCGGTAATGGAGGTGGCCTGGCCCAGGATGGTGACTGGAGTGGACAGGTTTACGACGGGCGAGGCGGATCGTGCCAACAACAACGCAATTGGCAACAGGACGAGGAGAGGGATACAGATTAAGAATATTTTCCGCACTCGTCGATCATAGGGTTCACGACCCCGATTGCGGCTCGGTGATTGAACCAATTGTCAGGTTATAAATCCCTTAGCGGGTCATTCTACCTGGGAATACCCGCTCGGTTCGATCTCTTGCTGCGTTCAAGCCGGCTGAGAAATCGGTCCAAACTTGTCAAAGCATCTACCTGTATGAACAGAGTGGCACCACCCGCTCGCCCCACCCTAGCTCCCGTTATGCGCCTAACAGGCGGCAGGCCACCCTGGCCATGAATTCAGAAAAATAGGCGATAACCTTTTCATCGAAGTCGAAGCAAGAATGATGGTGACCGGCAGAGATATCGGCTCCGAGTTGAACATAAGTTCCCTTGCCGCCTCTTTTTTGAACATTCGTTAGCAGATGAGAAAAGTCCTCGGTTGCGCCGAAACTTGTAACACCCAGAATGTTCTCGAAGCAGCCCATTTCCTGCGCGACTGTCCTCGCCATCTCGGCCATTTCCGGACTGCTCTCGCCCCCTTGCGTCGCGCCGGCGCACTCCGCTTTATAGTCCACCGCATACATGAGAGCGGCAGCCTCGATAATTCGACGGGCCTCCTGGGCCATAAAGCCGTCTATGCTAGTCGTGATGCCCCTGGTTTCCAGTTGTAGGACAGCGTGAGCGGGAATAACGTTGCGCCCCTGTCCTGCGTGCAGCGATCCGACGTTGATCCTCGAAGCGCCCTGGCCATGGCGAGAGATAGCATGCAGGTTCAAGGCACAGGTCGCGGCCGCCAGCAACGCGTTTCGCCCTTCTTCCGGAGACATGCCGGCATGAGCTGGTCTTCCCGTGAAGGTGACGTCCAGTTTGGTAGTCGCCAGGAACTCACGGGCTCCGCATATGAAGTCGCCTAAGTGGCGAGCCTTGATGCCGATATGGCCGCCAAAAATATAATCCACTCCTTCCAAAACTCCGGCTGCCTCCATAGCCGCGGCGCCACGGCTTCCCTCTTCGCTCGGTTGAAAGATCAGCTTTACGGTTCCAGACAAACGATCTTTCAGCTGCATAAGTATATTGGCTACAC
>JBEKQP010000056.1:0-21770 GCA_049519595.1 Candidatus Korobacteraceae bacterium
GCCGTTCAACAGGGTGGAGGCCTGATTTCTACCGATGACTTGGCGAGCTATAGGGTGGTCGAGCGGCGGGCGGTACGGGGAAGCTATCGCGGCTATCAGGTGATCAGCGCGCCGCCGCCGTCTTCCGGTGGAGTGGCTCTGCTGGAAACTCTCAACATCCTGGAAGGCTATGACCTGCGCGCCTTGGGCAGCAGGTCGGCGAAGAGTATTCACCTGACCGTGGAGAGCTTCCGGCGCGCTTTCTTTGACCGTGCCGAGTTCATGAGCGATCCGGATTTCGCGCTGGTTCCGGTGGCGCAGTTGATCGACAAGCAGTTTGCCGCGCATTGGCGGGAGAGCATCGATCCTGTACGGGGAACGCCAAGCGACCAGCTGAAACGGCCAAAGTTCGAAGACCTGGACCAGATGGCATCCACGCGGGCGCCACTGGCCGTGGACGAAGGCGGGAATACAACGCATCTTTCGGTGGTGGACGCGGCAGGCAACGCGGTGGCGATAACCACGACCTTGAACGATTCGTTCGGATCGCGCGTGACCGTGCCCGGACTCGGATTTCTGCTGAATGACGAGATGGACGATTTCACGATCAAGCCCGGCGTAGCGAATCTGTATGGATTGGTTCAAAGCACAGCGAACGCTATTGCTCCCAACAAGCGTCCTCTTTCCTCGATGACACCAGCCATTGTGCTCAAGGATGATCGGCTGCTTATGGTGATGGGTTCACCGGGAGGCGCGACCATCATCAGCACGGTCGCCAACATCATCATGGGCGTGATCGACTTCGGATTGGACATACAGCAGGCGGTCAATGCGCCGCGCTTCCATCATCAGTGGATGCCAGACGAGCTACGCCTGGAAAAGTTCGGATTTTCGCCGGATACGCTGCTGTTGCTGGCGAACGGCGGATATAAGTTGGAGCAGACCGGATACTGGGGCGATGCCGAGTGCATTGCCGTGGACCCTCGCACCGGCGACCGATTAGGAGCCAGCGACGGACGCAACGGCGGACGCGCCATCGGCTTCTGAACGGTTTTGCGAGTTAAGGCTGCACCCACGCTGGCGAAGGTGTTCCCGTTTGTGGCATTCTGAATTGGCGGGAAGGAAAAGGCAACCATGCTGAAAGCGATGTCGACCTACGTGCACGTCCGCGAGCGGTTGCATCCCGGATTGCTGGACAATTTCGTCAGGGGTGGCGCGCAGGCTATCGAAGTGTTCGCCGCCAAGGCTCATTTCGACTACACCAGCCCGCAGCATATACGAGAGATCGGGTCGTGGTTCCAGGGCAATAGCACGGTATTCCACTCCATGCACTCGCCGATGTACGGCGATGGGGATTGGGACCATCGCGTGTCCGCTCTCAATATCGCCAGCCGCGACCGCAAGACCGGCATCGAGGCGATGGACGAAATCAAGCGTGCCATTGAAGTTGCGGAAAAGGTTCCCTTCCAGTTCCTGGTACAGCACATCGGAGTTGGGGGCGAGGAGTTCGATGAGCACAAATTTGACGCTGCCATGACCTCGATCGAACATCTCCGGGCCTTTGCCAAGCCTCTCGGCGTGCGCATTCTGATGGAAAACATTCCGAATGAACTCTCAACCCCCACCCGCCTGGTCGACTTTATCCACGTAACGCACCTGCAGGACATCGGTGTTTGCTTCGATGTCGGGCACGCCCATATGGGGGAGGGCGTGGCGGCCAGCTTCGAGCAATTGAAGCCCTTTATCCGTTCGACGCACATTCACGACAACTTCGGCGATCGCGATACACATTTGTGGCCCGGCAACGGCAAAGTCGATTGGAAACAAGCCATGGATTTGCTGCGCCAAGCACCGCAGATTCCGCCGCTGCTGCTGGAGGTGGAGGGCGATGCGGACGGCTCACCCGAATTCGGCAGAAAAGTTCCCGAGTTGATGCAGGAGGCCTATCGCAAGCTGGAAGCATCCGGGGACTGACGCGGGAAGAAACCCGCTTCCCGGAGGAAGTCTCCTTGGGCCAAGAATCCAGGGCTAGGAATGCCAGAAATGATGAGGGCTTTCGGCTCTGAGGGATTTACCTGTATCCTTTGCAAACAGTTGATGAAGATCGACTCCGGGGCTGGCAACTTCCTTGTCTTCTGCGCCCATCTAGCCTACGATTTCATAGGGAGTATCCCATTGCAATTTCAGCAGGGTCTGCCGTGCGGTCTGCGGCCGGAGGGAGTTATCCATGATTGGTAAATTAGGGCTGCCGGAACTTCTTGTGATCTTGTTTATCGCTTTGCTGATTTTTGGTCCCAAGAAGATCGGTGAGCTCGGAAAAGGGCTTGGAGAAGGTATTCGTAACTTCAAGTCAGGCTTATCGGAAAACAACCCGGAAGCTAAGAATTCGGAAACTAAGGATACGGAAGTCAAGAAATAGCAGGATCCCTCTATGCCGGACATGTTGTTCATCATGCTTTTGGCCGTCCTCCTGTTCGGCCCCAAGAAGCTGCCTGAGGTGGCTCGCCAGATAGCACGCTTCAAAAATGCCCGGGATAACTTGAAAGCCCAATTGGAAACCGAGTTTGGCAAGTTGGAGGCGGAAACGCGGGACATCATGCCGGCGGCTCAAGACCTGAGAAGCGCCTTTGAACCACTGACGAGCCTGCGGCAGCATTTTGACAACGTCATTTCGTCGAGCATCGAGGCCGAGGACAAACCGAAGGAATTGCCGGATGCTCCAGCGGCCGAAAAGCCGACCCCGGCCGAGCAATCCAAAACGATGTGACTTGGCCGCCCAAGCCAACCCGATGCGGTTCGAATCAGGGCCGCAGCCTGCAAGCAAGAGTCGCGCGAGAACCGCTGAAAGCCTGCACTCCGGCCAAGATTAAGTAAGGTCACCGCCGCGGGTGACCTTTATCACTGTGGCAATGTCTGGCCTTGGGCTAAATAAACAGAACGCTCCGCACACAGCCTGGGATTCCATATAAAGCGGCAAGAGCGAGACGATCGGCGCAGCCCGCCCGGATACGCCTATGGAAGCGCTTTCGTGGCGTGTCCCGTTGCCGCGGCGGGAAGTTATATCACGAATTTACGGCCCGCCATTAGACCGGATCGCGGAAAAAGTGTCCGGTAAAGTAGCTGAGCTTCGGGGTCCCCTGCAAACGCCGCATTTGCGTTTGCTGGGGTGACATTCAGCCCGGCGATGATCGTGCCGGATACACTGACTTTGAATCTGCACTAGCAGGAGACTTCCGAGCATGGGCACCCACAATATCTCAATCATCTTGTCGATTGTTACCACCTATATCGTTCTGACCGTGCTGTTGAGCCTGTGGACCAAAAAGTTCACCAGCACAACAGCGCGATTCATGACCGGCGGGCGGGACATGGGGGTGTTTGTCATCGGCGTCCTGCTGATGTCTGAATTCATTGGCACGGCAGCAACCATGGGCACAGCCGAAGCCGCCTTCGGCAAAGGTATATCCGCCGCCTGGAATCTGGTGAGCATGTGCCTGGCTTTTTTCTTGTTTGCCCGCTTCATGGCTTCCAAGTTTCAGAGGCTGGGTGAATACACCATCTCGGGAGCCATCGCCAGCCGGTATGGCGAAAAAGTCAGGTTGATGACCTCGGTGATCATGATCTACGCGCTGCAGGTAGTAAACGTCAGCATGTACGTAGGCGGCGCGGCCACCATCGCTACCATCCTGCACTTGCCGACCGTCATCGGGATCTTGATCACTGGCGCGGTCACCATCCTTTATGTGGCGGTGGGTGGTATCAAGGGAGTCGCTTATACCAACCTGATTCATGCCTCGATCAAGTACTTCGGCCTGATTATTACCACCGTGATTGCGCTGCAGTTCAGCGGTGGCAGTTTGACGCACCTGCGGGAGGTCATGCCACCCATTTATTTTTCACTTACCGGGGTTGGCCTTCCGACGATCATTGCGTGGACCATCGGCAATATTGGAGCCGTCTTCTCGACTCAGTACGTGATTCAGGCAATTGTGGCAATCAAAGACGAGCATAAGGCCAAGAAGGCAAGCATTCTGGCTGGGCTGCTGATGATTCCCGTAGGTCTGATGTCGGCATTTATCGGAGTTGCAGCCAAATATGTGTTTCCGCAAATCAAGGGTGTCAGCGCAATTCCCACGTTGGCGGCCCGCATGGACCCGTGGTTCGGAGGCCTGGTAATCGCCGGCCTGGTGGCAGCGGTGTTCGGCACGGTCTCAGCGTCTACGCTTGGTTCAACTGCCTTGGTGATGAAAGACTTCTATGTTCCGCTGCTAAAACCAAGCGAGAAGCATACTTTGATCGCCACGCGCATCCTTTCGATTGTCATCGGTTTGTTGCCGATACCCTTCGCCATGTTGATGCCGGGCGTGTTGAAGACTATTTTCTTCGCCAGAGCACTGAGGACTTCGATCGCGATTGTGGCCACCTGCATGTTTTTTGCGCCCGGGTTCAGCAGCGGCAAAGGCGCGTTTTGGGGACTGTTGCTGGCAACGGTCGGAGCTACGGGCTGGTTCCTGATAGGAAACCCGCTTGGCATTGACAACATATACGTGGCGGCTGCTATTCCGCTGGTCGTTATGGCAATCGACCACGTTCTGAAAGGTGCAGGTTCAGGGCCCGCGGTTGAGCGAAAAATGGGAGCAGGAACACAATGACAATTACCTCGATGCGTCAGTGGCTGGCAGTGCTGGCGGAAGAGAAACTGTTGAAGGTGGTCAATCGCAAGGTCAGCCTTCAACACGAACTGGCCGCGGTCGGCAAGCGAGCCGACGGGCGGTGGGCATTGCAGTTCAACCATCCCGAGGACTTCGATATCCCGGTCGTTACCGGTATCGCCGGGAGCAGGGCTTTAATAGCCAAGGCTATGCGCGTCGCCGTTCCATGCGTCTCCGAACATTTCTTCTGGGCGCAAACTCATCCGTCGGCCTGCGAGACCGTGGATCGTGCCTCTGCTCCGGTGAAAGAGGTAATCACCACCGCTGTCGACCTTGGCCGCTTGCCGATACCGGTACACCACGAAAAGGATGGTGGCCGTTACATCACCGCCGGGCTGCTGGTCTCCAAAGACCCTTCTACCGGTGCCAGGAACGTATCGATTCATCGCCTGCAAGTGTTGGGGCCGGATCGGCTGGGAATCCTGATTCTGCCAAGGCATCTGGATAATTTCTTTCGCGCCGCCGAGCAGGCGGGAAAGGCATTGGAAGTCGCGATCGCGATCGGCGTTGATCCGGTGTTGTTACTCTCCTCACAGGCCCTGGCGCCGCTGGGATTTGACGAGTTCACCATCGCCAGCACCCTTTATGGAGAACCCTTGAAGCTGGTGAAGTGCGAAACCGTGGATTTGGAAGTTCCAGCGGAAGCGGAAATAGTACTGGAAGGCCACATCATGCCGGGCACCCGCGAAATCGAGGGGCCTTTTGGCGAATATCCGAAATACTATGGGCCGCCCACGGCCAAACCTGTCGTTGCACTGACGGCGATGACTACGCGCAGGAATCCCATCTATCACACAATTGTTCCAGCCACTCTGGAGCACCTGCTGATTGGTTCCATCGCTCGCGAAGGCGGCATGTTAGAGGTGATCAGGGGCGCGGTGCCAAACACGCTCGCCGTCCATCTGACCCCGGGTGGCACCTGTCGTTATCATGCTGTTGTTCAGATTGATAAAAAGCATGAAGGCGAAGCCAAAAACGCCATGCTGGCAGCTTTTGCCAGCAGTCAGGAGATCAAGCGCGTAGTCGTGGTCGACAAAGACGTGGATATCTTCGATCCGGTGGAAGTCGAGTGGGCCATCGCAACTCGATTCCAGGCCGGGCGGGACTGCACGATCATCACCCGCGCATTAGGCAGCAAGCTTGATCCATCGGGTGACGATGGAATCAGCGACAAGATGGGATTTGACGCGACGGTTCCGCTTGGCGCCGATCCGTTTCGCTATGAACGTATCCGGATTCCAGGAGAAGAGGATATCGACCTGGACTCCTATTTCGACTAAAACTTATAAATCTTTGCCAAGCTGCTGAAAGCCGCGCTCACCGCGCACGGGAGGACTTCGATGGAGTGGTACGGCCAGATGAAGCAGCAGGAGCGGCGCGCCTTCTGGGCCTGTTTTGGAGGCTGGGCGCTTGACGCCATGGACGTGCAGATGTATGCCGTCGTGGTCCCCACTTTGATCGCCCTGTGGGGAATGACCAAGGCGCAGGCCGGCATTGTCGGCACCGTGGCGCTGATCGTCTCCTCAATCGGCGGCTGGATCGCAGGCATTCTTGCCGACCGCTACGGCCGCGTCAGGGTTTTACAGATCACGATATTGTGGTTTTCCCTCTTCACCTTTCTTAGTGGCCTTACCAATTCTTTTGGACAGCTTCTGATTGCCCGGGCCTTGCAGGGCCTGGGGTTCGGTGGTGAGTGGGCGGCAGGCGCGGTGCTCATCGCGGAGACCGTGCAAGCCCGATATCGCGGCAAGGCGGTCGCGGCGGTACAAAGCGGCTGGTCGGTCGGTTACGGCACGGCGGCGATCTTGTTTACCATCTTTTTCAATCTGTTTCCCGCGCCGCAAGCCTGGCGGTATCTGTTCTTCGCCGGAATGTTGCCCGCGGTGCTCGTCTTTTTTGTCCGGCGCTTTGTGAAGGAGCCGGAGATTTACGTTGCAACCCGGCGCAAGATCGCGGATGGCGCTCAGGCACCTCGCACCTGGGAAATATTCCTGTCGCCGACCGGTAAGACAACAATTCTGTCCACCTTGCTTGTCATGGGCATCCTGGGTGGAAACTACAACATACTCACCTGGCTGCCGACATACTTGAGGATCGTCCGCCACCTATCCATCACCAACACCGGGGTTTTTCTGCTCGTCAATATAGCCGGGTCATTTTTCGGCTACATCATCGGTGGCTATGTCGCGGACATGATTGGCCGAAGGTTGAGCTTTATGCTGTTTGCCTGCGCGGCTACGTTCACGGTCATCGTCTACATGTTTGCCGCCGTGAACAACACCATGATCTTGGTGCTCGGTTTTCCGCTCGGTTTCTTTCCGTCGGCCCTCAATGCCGGCGTCGGCGCTTTTTTGAGCGAGCTTTTTCCGACCAGGATTCGCGGCACGGCCCAAGGCTTTGTCTACAACGCAGGACGCGGAATTGGCGCGTTCTTCCCGGCGCTTGTCGGCCTTTTCGGTGACCTGTTTCCGCTTGGCCGGGCTATCGGTACGGTTGCCGCGGTTGCCTACTCTCTGGTGATCGTCGCAGCTTTGTTGCTGCCGGAAACCAAAGCAAAGGAACTGGCCGTCTATTCCTGATCTTTTATGAAAAGTCAGCTTCCGAAGAAGCCTAGCGTTCGATCCCAGAAGCCGACCTCACATCGGCGCGGCGGCCGCCCTACCTCCCAGTGGTGCAGCTATTCCCCGCGGACGCGGCTAAGCCCGGCCACTGAGAACAGACCGGGCGCTTACCCGCTGAACCTTTGACTCCCCGGCCACACTCCGCTTAGACTCAGATGATCGTCCCCTGCCACTGGAGTTCCCCCCAGCAGACTGACTGGGTACGTATTGGAGGCTGTATGATTGGCAAGCTCGGTCTGCCGGAGCTACTCGTGATCCTTGGTATCGCCCTGTTGATTTTTGGGCCTGGAAAGATTTCCGACCTCGGCAAGGGCTTGGGAGAAGGCATCCGCAACTTTAAGTCCGCGATTGGCACAGGCAAAGAAGGCGAAAACGCTCCCCCGGCCGAGAAGAAGTAGCTCCACTGCAAATGCAAATTCAGCGACTCTGCTTGATTCATGGTCACGTTTTCAACCGCACGCACGCGGTTGAGATTTTGTAGCGCTCGGTCTTTCTATTTTCCTCAAATCTCAGAAGAATCCTCGACGCTGCGAGTTCACGCGAATGCCGTGTGTCAACGCCCCGCCCGCGTCGGGGTTTTCCGCAAGGCTCGGCTGACTGGCATGACTGAAGGCTGACGTGGAAGAGCTCCGCGACCCCGGCCTACAACTCGCGCATCCGTCTCTCCAGGTCGCGTGCGATGGAATTCGGATTTTCGTCCGGTCGGTAACTCACTGGTTTGCCGAACCGGACGACGATCTTTTCCGGCCCAACCAATTTGCGCCCTCGCACGCGCGCCTCGTAGAGACCGTCGATTCGCATTGGCAACACCGGGACGCCCAGGTGAGTGGCAAGCACTCCGATGCCAGAGCGCAACGACTGCAGTGCGCCGTCCTTGGTAAGAGCGCCCTCGGGAAATACAAGCACACTGTATCCCCGGTCAACGAGTTCACCGGCAAACGAAAAGCTTTCACGGAAGCCGCTCTCTCTAGGCAGAGGAAAAACATTGAAGAGCGCCACCACAAGAAAATAATCGACGAGGTCGAGAGCGCGCCAGAACCAACCGGCGGCTTTGGACGACGAGGAATTGCTCGTCCCATGGCGCCACATGCCGTTGCGCATGCCGATGAGGCGCTCGCCGACCATGGCAGTTGCAAGGCGCGTGCGCAACCGCCATGGCAACGCGGCAAGCACGAATCCGATATCGACTTCCGTAACGTGATTGCACGCGACCAACAAAGGCCCGTCCACTCCGCGAAGATTCTCGCGCCCGAGCACGCGAGGCGCGGCCAGGATCATGGTCGCCGGCCAAGTCAGCAAGTGATACGCAGCCGTACGAATCAACCGAACCGGCCACCGCTGCGCCCAGCGCGGGAAGCGGTAGCGGGTCGCGCGCTGCTCAACGCCTTCGAGCATCTTCTCAAGATCGCCGAGCGTGGTCGCCTCCGTAAAGCGCGCCTCATCGAGATCGACTTGATAGCGATCCTCAAGCGCACTCATCAACTCCACGCGATCCAGCGAGTTCAGTTGCAGGTTTTCTTGCAGCGGCGCGGCGCGCTCACCGATTCTGCCTGGATGAAGGCGAGCAAGCAACTCCGCCAGCGATGAACGCTCAACTGGAGACGACCCTTCTTGCTTGAGGACTCGATGTTCGATTTCGGCCACTTTCGGCTTCCGCGTGGCGGTGCGCGGGAAATCGGCGTCCGGCCACCGAAACCAGCGCCGCATGTGCTGATATTCGGCAAGCACGCGATTCGCATCGTGTACGACGCAGGCGGCATCGGCCGCGGGTTCGAGCAGAAGCACGGCACAGGGTTCGACATTGCCTGCTGACGGCCAAGCAAGCACCACGCAATCCCGCACCCCCGGTTGACGGCGCAGCGCAGCCTCCAGATCTTGCGGGTAGACGTTCATTCCGGCTGCCGTGACGATCATCGAGTTCTTGCGGCCCTTAAAATACAAGTTCCCCTGCTCGTCGAGCGCACCGAGATCGCCCGTGTGGAACCATCCTCCGTCGCCGGAAACCGGAATCAGACGGTCGCTTTGCCAGTAGCCAGCGGCAATGTTTTCTCCGCGCGCCAGAATCTCGCCATCGGGAGCAAGCTTCACTTCCCGGCCAGGAAGAAGTTTGCCGATGGACCGCCGACCGGTGCGGAAAGGATGATTAACGCTGATGAGCGACGTGCTCTCGGTGAGGCCGTAACCTTGCACCACGGCGAAAGCCAGCCGCGACCAGAAAGTCTCGGTGGCTTCGTCCAACGCTGCCCCGCCGCAGATAAAGGCCCAAAACTTCCATCCGAATTGCCGGTGCACGTCGCGGAATTTCCACCAGCGCCGCAGGATGCCTTTTCCTTCGGCGGCGGTCAAGCGGCGCCGGAAAGCATCCAGTTTTCCGTCCGCTTCGAAATCCCGTTCAAGCTTGGCGCGCAGTGATTCCAACATGCGAGGGACCGTAATGACCACCGACACCCGCTCGCGCTTGATGACGCGAATGACCTCGGAAGGCGAGAGGGACTCCTGGAAAATAACGGCTGCCCCCATCGACTGCGGCACGAACAGCCCGAGAAACTGGCCGAAAACATGACTCAACGGAAGCAAATCGAGGAAGCGAAGCGGATGAACCCATCGTTCGTAGCGCAGGTATTTGGCAATTTCCTGCTCCAGCGGTTCGAGGTTGGCCAGCACGTTGCCGTGCGTGATGACTACTCCCTTGGGTTCGGCAGTAGTGCCAGAAGTGAAGATGATCTCCAGAGGATCGTTTCGCGATACATCAACTGCATCGAACTGGCCGTTGCCGCCCAAGTCCCCGCTCATGGATTCGAGTTCCATGTGTGGCACGCCCGCGATCTGCAAACTACGAGTGGAAACCAGCAAGCTCGCCGAGACCTGCCCGGCAACCGCGCGTGCAAAATCCCGCGAGGAACTCCGATCCAGCGGCACCACGATTACTCCACGCAGCGCGCAGCCCCAAAAGGCCGACACCCACTCGCCGCGATTTTCTCCCCAGAGCACGACGCGATCGCCTTTCGCGATACCTCGGCGTTGCAATTCGACCGCGAAGTGCCGGGCTAACGCTGCAATCTCATGGTAGCTCCAGCGGAGCGTGCGATAGCCGTTGCGAAAAACATAGGCGCACTGCTGGCCCAAATCATCGAAGCGGGTTAACAATTCATTGAGCGACCGTCTTGGCATAGGACGAGCTCCTGCAAGCAATAGCCAGCGCTCAATACGAAAGCGCGGCACGGGCAGCCTGGAGAATTGCAACCACACTTGGATGCCGGGGATTTCGCTCCGTCGAGAAAGCGTAATGCCGCTGCCTGATACCCGGAATTCGCCCAATCACGGCGGCGCCGAACTGTTCCCGCACCTCCCGCTCCACCGGCGAAGGAGCGGGAAAGATCCCGTACCCTGCTTGCCCAAACAACTTCATCAGCGTGGCGTCATCGAACTCGCCAACGATGACGGGGCGCAAGCTTTCGGTCGCAAGCCAGCGATCGATCGCGCGCCGCACATTCGATTCTCCGCCGGGGAGCAGCAACGGCGCGCCGTCCAGAGAATGCGGGAAGCGCCGCTTCAATGCTGGTGCTTCCGAGGCGGGAGCAAAAAGCGATAGAGAACATTCGCCGAGCACATGAGTGCGCACCTTGATTCGCGATGGCAATGCAGGAGAATTGGATAACACCAGGTCGAGCGCGCCAAGCGCAAGCTGTGCGATCAGGCGCTCAAGCGAATCCTCACGCACGACGATGCTGACGAGCCCAGCGCCTGTGGCCGGAGCAGCCATGCCGCGTGCCCTCTTGCCAACCCGAAGGGCAGGAGTGAGTATGCGGTTGGCGATCAACTTTGACATCGCGCGATCCACACCGGCTTGAATCTGAACTGGCCTGGGCTCAGGCTGCCCATGCACGACGTCAACCATCTCGCTGCCGAGACGAAAAATCTGCTCGGCAAAACCGTAAACCGTCTGACCGATTTCCGTCAGGGTGAGTCCGCGCCCGGCGCGCGCAAAAAGCTTCTGTCCCAGCGATTCTTCCAACTCGTGCACCTGGGCGCTGATGGTTGGCTGCGCAAGCCTGAGCTGTTTGCTCGCGCGGGCGATGCTGCCTTCCCGGGCGACAACCCAAAAATAGTGCAAGTGATGATAGTTAAGTCCTTCCATGCAGGGATCATACAACGGTTTTTTCGAAGAGTCGAACGGATGGAATTGCGTGGGTATGGCTTGGAGACAAGATTTAGTGAAGGCCTAAGTCCATCCGCTGCCGCCGCGGTTAATACGGGCTCGTTGAGCAGCGTTCTGTTGTTGCCGCAAATCACGGTAAACTTGGGTTTCATCAAGACCAATTGTTTGTCTCAGTCATCCAAAGAACGTGCATCTAAGGAACGTGGCACTCGAAAACCTGGGCTGACGAACGTCTTTCCTGGGACAGAGTCCGATGCGGGCTTTGTCCTGTCTTTAATCTTTAGATCCATGACACGTCGCGTGTTAGGCAAGAAACTCGACAATCCGGAGTACTACCTCAACCGTGATCTCTCGTGGTTACAGTTCAACCACAGGGTGCTGGAGGAAGCGGAGGACGATTCCAATCCGCTGCTGGAGCGGGTCAAGTTTCTGGCGATCACGGCCAGCAATCTCGACGAGTTCTTCGAGGTGCGCATCGCCAGCCTGCTGCAAAGGATCGAGGACGGCTACAATGACGCCGGTCCAGACGGACTGGCTCCAACCGAGGAGTGCGCGCAGTTGGCCGGCTTGTTGCACGACTTTGTTGCCGGCCAATACAACTGCTGGAACCGGCAGTTGCGGCCTGCCTTGGCTGAGGCTGGCATCAATATGCTCACGATTGGAGATCTTGACGAGACCAACCGCGCCTTCCTCGCGGAGTACTCGATGCGCGAACTAGATCCGCTGCTGACCCCGGTGACGGTAGATCCGGCTCACCCTTTTCCAAGAGTCATCAACAAGGCTCTATGCCAGGCGCTGTTGTTGCGGCGACGTCGCAGGGCTTCGACGACTTACATGGGTGTGGTGACGGTACCTCGCGCGCTGCCCCGGCTGGTTCGCCTGCCCGGCGCTCCCGCATCGTACAGCTACGTCACTTTGGCCGACGTTGTTTCCATGCACGCCGCCAAAATGTATCGCGGCTACGAGATTATTTCCGAGGGTGCGTTCCGCATCACGCGTAACAGCAATCTCTATTTGCAGGAAGAGGAATCGCGAAGCGTTCTGGAGTCGGTACGAGCGGAGCTGCACAACCGGCACAAGGGCGACGCTGTACGGCTGGAAATCGAGGCCGGAGCCAACAGTGAAATCATCGACCGTCTGCGCGATGTTTTCGAACTGCAGGAATGGCAGGTTTTTCGCGCCCGGGGGCCAGTCAATCTTTCGCGCCTTTCACATCTGCACAGCGAAGTCGATCGTCCGGAGCTCAAGTTTCAACCGTTTGTTGCGCGCGAGTGGAGCGTTGCCAAAGGCGAGAAGGACCTGTTCGAAGCGCTGCGCCAGCGGGACGTGCTGCTGCATCATCCATTCGATTCCTACCATGGCGTAGTCGCGTTCATTCAGAAGGCGGCGGCCGATCCGAATGTGCTTTCGATCAAGCAGACACTCTATCGCACCAATCAGGAGTCACCCATCGTGGAAGCGCTGATGGAGGCGGCGGCGACCAAGGAGGTGACGGTCGTGGTTGAGGTGAAGGCAAGATTCGACGAGGCGTCCAATATCAAGTGGGCACGCGAGTTGGAAAATGCCGGAGTGCAGGTATTCCACGGTCTGGTCGGACTAAAGACACATTGCAAGCTGCTGCTTGTGGCGCGCAAGGACCCGGACGGTGTGACCCGGCGCTATGCGCACTTGGGAACCGGCAATTACAACCCGACGACATCTGCTTTGTACACCGATTTGAGCCTGCTCACTGCAAAGGAAGAGATTACGACGTCCGTACACTACGTTTTCAATTTCCTGACCGCCTATGCCGAGCAGCCGAATTATGAACCCCTGCTGGTGGCGCCTCTCAACCTGGCGGAAAATACCGCGAACCTGATTGCCCGCGAAGCCGAGCACGCACGTCAAGGCAAGCCCGCGCGCATCATTGCCAAGATGAACGCTTTGCTCGACAGGCATGTCATCCAGGAGTTGTACCGCGCTTCGCAGGCTGGCGTGCAAATCGACCTGATCGTACGGGGCATGTGCGCTTTGAACCCGGGCATAAGAGGCCTCAGCGACCGCATCCGCGTGCGCAGCATTGTAGGCCGGTTTCTGGAGCACAGCAGGATTTTTTATTTCGAAAACAGCGGCAAAGAGGAGATCTACGCCGGCAGCGCCGACTGGATGCCGCGCAACCTTTACGAACGCGCAGAAGTTGTCTTCCCGATTCGAGATCCGCTGCTCAAGGCGCGCGTCCGGCACGAGATCTTAGCGGCGTACCTGGTGGATAATGTTAAAGCCAGGGTGTTGCGGCGTGGTGGCTCCTACGACATCGAACGCCCGAAAGGGCGCAGTCAGCCGCGGTTCTCGGCGCAGCAGTTTCTGATTGAGCTGGCCGAAGGCAAACGCGATATCTCGGCAATTCCAGCTGCTCCGGCTCGCGTCGTCCGCAAGCGGCAGCGGCAACGTGTAAGGTAAGAGAATGCTAGTGTACTTTTTGCGCCATGCCAGCGCCGGACAAAGCCGCGCCAACCCTGCGGTGGATGACAAGCGGCCACTCGACAAAGAAGGCATCGGACAGTGCCGCGACATCGGGCGTCTGTTGAGCACACTTGACGTTCAGGTCGACCTGATTATTTCCAGTCCCTTGAAGCGGGCCACGCAGACCGCCTCGCTGGTCGGCAATGAACTCGGCTATGACTCGAAGCTGATACTCGATGCGGCCCTGAGCCCCAACGCCACCTACGAGGACTTCCGCGAACTGTTGCACCGCCACGGCAAGCTGGATGCGGTGATGGTCGTGGGACACAATCCCTCGATCAGCAGGTTTCTCTCGCTAATGGTAACGAACGGCGCATTCGACAAAGCGGTCGACATGAAGAAGGGCAGCGTAGCCCGTGTGGACCACGACAGCAAGCAACCGGTGATCAACTGGCTGCTGACTCCCAAGGTTGTCCGCGGCACTCACTCGGATTCGAAGGCTGCAAGTTCGCGCCCGAAGACCGCACGGAAATAGTCCCGTTCCCGATTCAGCGCCCAGAACTCGAGGTCTGGGGAGCGTTTTGCGTTCAGCAGCATGACCACGCGGCGGGATTCCACACGGACGCGCACGCCGGTTACCGTGCCGCGTCGGCCTTGCTCAAGCGCCCGCGCCAAGCGCAGCAGCAGCACGGCTCTGGGGACGAGTAACCGATCCGCAGTGGACAGAACGCGCACGGGTCTGCTCTCCGGCGTGGGCCGTGAGTTCCCCACGTAGCGGGCAATGGCGGCTACAATATGCCGCTGGCGAATGGTGTACCCGAACATCTCCGAATGCGCGATGGTGTAGTAAGCGTGACGGTGACGGCCCGCGCGGTTAATAAAAGATCCGATTTCCTGCAACATGGCAGCGGCAGCCAGCCAGTCGGCATACTCCTCAGGCAAATCATGAATCTGCCGGAGCCCGGCGAAGAGCTCGGCGGCAAGTTCGCGGACACGCCGCGCATAGCGCATGTCGACCGAGTAATGCGCCGTCATTTTGGCCAGCGTGTTCTCGCGCTCGGAAGCGATGCGCTTGCGAACGCCAGAACTGACATCGTACTCGGACATCATCTGCGCCAGGATTCCATCGCGCAGACCGAGCGGCGAATAGCGAAACCCCGGCAGGTGAAGCCGGGTGAGCAGCTCGGAAAAGACCATGGCTCCGGCAACGATAATTTCGGCGCGCCGTGGCCCAATTCCCTTCACCGCCCGGCGCTGATCGACCGTCATTTTCCCCAATTGCGCCGTAAGCCCAACCAGTCCCTTGCGCGGAACCGTATTGCCTCGCTTCTTGGAACGAGCAACCCACATGTCGGCCAACGCCGCGGGCGTGCCCGATGTCGCCACGGTCAATCGCACGCGCGAGGCGGTTAATTCGGTTTCAACGCGCCCGACCTCCTCCTCGATAAACGCTTTCAACTGCTGCAGCTCGCGTTTCTTGGGGAGGTCGTGCGGCAAAAACGTTCGCGTCAGGCGAACTGCCCCAAGCGGCAGACTGTAGATCTTTTCGATTTGGCCGCGCAGAGAAGTAATCAGCTCGCAACTGCCGCCGCCCAGGTCAATCAGCAGCATGCGTCCAGGCGGCAGCCGCGAACCGGAAACAACGCCAAGATGAATAAGCCGTCCCTCTTCCAAGCCGGTGATGATTTCCACCTGCCATCCCGTCGCCGCATGCACCCAGGCTTTGAATGCAGCACCGTTGTTGGCGTCCCGCAGTGCGCTGGTGGCCACCACACGAACAGTCTCCGCGCCATACGTTTGCACCGCCTTGTGAAAGCGAGAGAGGACCTTCACGGTGTGCGCCATGGCGGCCGGATCAAGCACACCGAATCGAAACACCGATTCTCCCAGGCGGGTCACCTCGCGGTCCTCGTGAACCACCGAGAGGCGATGGTTGACAAGCGCAGCAATCTTCAGTCGAACGGAATTGGCGCCAATATCGACCGCAGCAAACGTGGCCATCTTTGTTTATGTAGAGCGTCTATGTAGAGCAATCCCCGAACGTCTCATGGTACCGCAGCCGCATACGATTTTGGGATGCAAAACCGTGACCATCGGGAAATCAATCGTCGGCGGCAGCCTGAAAACCCGCTGGAGTGACGGCGTGTAATCGCGATATGTCCAGCTCCATCGCACCTTCGACATTGCGGTACATGGGGGCGAAGCGCACGTTCCATAGAACCTCGCTTGCCGCATAGGAGGAGCGGCTGTGCACGGTCTGCGAAAAAGTGTCGTCAATGGCCGTCAGCAAAATAAGGAACTCCGCGCTCGACTCGACAAGCCTTTCCTGCGTCCAGCCAAACAGCGGGCTGTTTTCGTCAATCGGGTGCACCACGGTCCAATTCAATGGGAAAAAGCTCACGGATTCCCGCTCCAGTGGCAGCGTGCTGAAGACACGCTTAACCTGGCCATCGAGGGTTTCGAACCGACTGAATACGACCTTTGCATGCAGCTCGATCAGTTGATTTTCGCGCGCATTCACGACGCGGAACTCGAAGCCCGTAATGTCATGATAGGGCGCGACGATCGCGCTCTGAGAAAACACGATGTCGGCGAGCGGCCTGGAGAAGCGCGCGAAAACCATGCCTGTGACCAAGGCCAGGCCGAGCAGTCCGACCAGCGCCTCAAAGGCCACCATGAGGTTGGCCATCACCCCGACCGGAACGATGTTGCCGTAACCAATCGTGGCAAAAGAGTGAATGCTGAAAAAGAAGTCGCGCACAAAATCCGAGGTTTGGATATTGCCTTGAAGAGCATCCGGGCCGAGCAGATAGAAACCAACGGCAAAGACCAGGTTAATCCCGACGTAAAAGAGCAACACCATCGAAAAAAATACCGGCCAGGACATGGTGAGCAGCCGATGATACCCGGAAACTCTCCGCAACCATTGTGAATTCGACTTGACTACGTTGAACGATCCGTCGCGATTGAGCAGCCGGAGGCGCGGCTGATTCGAGACCACCGAGCCAAAACCCAAGTCGCTGCTCTCCTGCTGCGTGAGATATCGATTGCGCTGCTTTGCCACGGCGGCACCTCGCGAACCCCTCAGGGCCTATGTTACGAGGGTTGGATGATGCCAAGCGGCAAGATGGAGCATGCAATGCCGGCAGAATTGCCGTCCCACTCCGATCTGCGGGAGGTCACGAACCCAGAAAACTGTACCGTAAGTTTGTGTAACAGAAAAGGCGCGCCGGGGTGGGCGCGCCTTGCTATCTCTGGCGAAGTTACGGCTTGGTGGCGAAATCGAGCAGGTGGATAAAAGAGCGATAGACCTTGCCCGTGGCCCGCGTCATGCCGATTTCGCAAGTGCGGCTGCTCGAATAGTGTCCATCGAAGTTGCCTTCCATCACCTCGGCGGCCTCCGGTTTGGTCGCCGCCGCCGTCAATTCCGGGAACAGGAAGCCGCGGTCGCCGGCGAAGGCGCAGCAGCCCGCGTTCTGCGGCACCGTTACCTGGTCGCTGCAGGCTGCGGCAACGCTCACCAGCTTACTTGTCAGTCCCATCTTGGTTACCGAGCACACCGGGTGCAACACCACCGAATGTACTTTGCGTGCCACCGTCAGCCGCGGTAGCAGCCGATCGTTGGCGAACTCGATGCTGTCGATGATCCGGAGTTTGTCGAACCGCGCCTGGTTTTCCGTCGTCAGATGCGGCCTTGCCGTCAGCAACCCGTAGCTGCACGGGCTGGTGTCAACCACCACCGGAATCGCACCCTCGCCCGTCCACTTCCAGAAGCGCTCGATGGCATTGTTGACCGCCTCGTCGCGCGCCTGGTCGAAACCTTTCGACGAGAACGGCACGCCGCAGCAGACTCCCACCGCGTCTTGCGGAACGTACAGCTTGACGCCCGCCCGCTCCGCCAAGTTGAGCAACGCGCCCATCAGCGTAACGTCATCCGGCTCGCCAGGCAGGGCACCCATTACCCTCGACACGCAGGTGGGGAAATACACCGCCGCCGCTCCGGCAGCCGTCGTCACCGGCAGCTCACCCTTGCGTGGCCGTGGCATTTCCTTGCTCCACAGCGGCAGTACCTGGCCGCTCATGCTGCGCATTCCGCGCGTCAAGGTGGCCATGGTCGAGTGTCCGAACAGTGATGCGCCCAGGTGTCCCAGCGACAGTCCGAGCCGTGCCAACCGCTCGGTGGTGGCAAAGTTGCGCGCCACGCTTAGGGCCCGCTTATGCTCCTGCTCTGTGTGCCGTATCTTGCGGAAAAACTTCGTCAGATTTGAGGTGTCGATGCCCATCGGACAAGCAGTCGCGCAAAGTCCGTCGACCGCGCAGGTGTCCAGCGCCAGGTACGGGAAGTCGGCATCGAGAGCAGCGTAGCCTGCGTCGTCGCCGGCTTCCTTCAGACGTTGCATCTCGCGCCGAACCACGATGCGCTGCCGCGGCGTCAAGCTCAGGTCACGGCTTGGGCATTTCGGCTCGCAGAAACCGCACTCGATGCACTTGTCAACCTCCGGCTCGATGACCGGTGTGCGCTTCAGATTGGCAATGTAGGAATGGCGGTCCGGATTGATAATGATGCCGGGGTTCAGCAGACTGCGCGGATCCACCGTCTGCTTCAGCTTCTGCATGATCGCATAGCCGTCGTCACCCCACTCCATGCGTACGAACGGAGTCATGTTGCGGCCGGTCCCATGCTCTGCCTTTAGCGCCCCATCGTACTTCTGTACGGTCATTTGCACCACGTCTTCCAGCAGGCCCGAGTATTTCTCCACTTGCCAAGGCTCGTTGAATCCCTGCGGCATCATGAAATGCAGGTTTCCATCTTTGGCGTGGCTGTAGAGGATGACATCGTCGTAGTGATGCTTCTTGAACATCGCGGTCAGGTCCATCGCCGCCTCGGCGAGGCGATCGACCGGGTACGCCAAGTCCTCGGTGATCATCGTTGTGCCGGTTGCGCGCGCCATGCTCACGGTGGGGAAAAGACCAGCGCGAATCTTCCAGAACTGCGCCTGTTCGGCCGGATTGTGAGTGAATGCCGGCGGGGCGACGAGAGTGAGATTGGCAATCGCCTTTTGCAGCTTCACCTCCAGCAAAGGACGATCCTGCTCGTCAGCCACCTGAAATTCAACCAGAATGCCCGCGGCATCGTCGGACAAGCCTTTGATCACCGGAGGAATGCTGGGAAGATCCTGGATGGCGCGCAGAGAAGCGCGGTCCATCAATTCCAGGGCGGCCGCACCAGCGTCGCGCAAGGGCACGATCGCGGCGGCAGCGGCATGGAGGTTGGGAAAAAACAGCAGTCCCGTGTACTTCACCCGCAGGTCGGGCACCGTGCGCAACACCGCCTCAGCGATGAAAGCCAGCGTTCCCTCGGCACCAATCAGCAGGTTGCGGAAGATATCAACCGGTCGCTCGAAATCCACAAACGAGTTCAACCCATAGCCGGTCGTGTTCTTCATCTTGTACTTGGCGCGAATCCGCCCGGCCAGCGCCGGATTGCCTTCAATGCGCTGCTTTAACTCCAGTAGCGTGCGCGCCAGCTCTGGCTCTTTCAGCCGGAATTGCTCGTCGGCATCGGGGGCTGCCGTATCGATCGCCGTCCCGGTGGGTAACACGAACGTCAGCGATTCCAGTGTGTGATAAGCGTTCTGCACAACACCGCAGGACATGCCGCTGGAGTTGTTCGACAAAATGCCGCCGATCGAGGCTATCGCCACCGAAGCCGGATCAGGACCAATCTTTTTGCCGTAAGGGTACAGCGCAGCGTTGGCCTGCCCGCCAAGCACGCCCGGTTGCACGCGAATCTTCTTACCGCCCTCCTCAACCTTTAAGCTGCGCCAATGGCGAGCCACGTCCACCAGAAGGCCGTCGCTTACCGTCTGCCCGGAAAGACTAGTGCCGCCTCCCCGGAAGGTGAGCGGAATGCCGTGCTCCTGGCTGAACCGAAACAACGCCTGGATCTCTTGCACCCCTTGCGGCTGAATCACAGCCTCTGGAATTAGCCGGTAAAAGCTGGCATCGGAGGCAAAGGCGATAACGTCGATCGGCCGGTTCAGAATCCGGGCGGGATCGATCGCGGCCGACAGCTTCTGCTTCAGTTCAGCCGAACTGAGGCCACTACGCGGCGTCTTGGCGGGGCTAGCAGCGGTTGCCATGGATAACTCCTGAGTGATCTTCAGACAGAACTTTCAAGCAAACTTCCGGTACGTCAGCCGAAAACAGAATGGAACGAACCTCAAGAATCGACCGTCCGGTTCGAAATTCAAATCATGAGCCAGCTAAGGATTGTCTGCCGGGAACGCACAAGGCGTAAGTGACATCACTCACAATTTCGGGTGACCCATGACACTCCGGCAGAGAGCAGAAGGCTGGCAATCCAGAGCGGCCTCAGAATAAGTGCGTCCCCGAGCTATCAGCGTCAGCCGCGTCCGAACGCAAAAAAAGTGCGGCAAGGTTGCAACGAGCGCCAAGTTCCCCGACGAGCCCACTGTGGGCTTGTCGGGGTGGAAGCCTGTCGCGAACCTTTGGACCGCACCTCTGCTTCTAAATGTTGCCGCCCGACATTACCTCAGCAGCAACCCATTTTTACGGTTTCTTTGGTCGTATCCGCTATCGGCCCGAAAGCCTCCGGCGGAATAGGCTCGCCTCTGAGCGTCTTTATCCAGCGGCGCAGCGCTTCGAACGAAACCACCACGACACCGATGATGGAGGCAATCATTAACACCGTATCCATGTAGCCGACGAACTCCTTGCCGGGAACATGGGTCATCGGCAAGAAGATGTCCTGAATGGCGAGCGTACCCGCGCTAAGCGTAATGATTCCGACAAAGATCATCGGCACCAAGCTGATCCATGCGTACTTTGCTCTTCCCATGTTGATCAGGAAAGTAGTCGTGACCGCCAACGCGATCGTCGCCAGCAACTGGTTGGCAGTGCCAAACAGCGGCCAGATGGTCGAGATGCTGCCCGTCCAGATGAGGAAGCCCCATGCAAACACGCACAGGAAAGTGCCGATGAGATTGCCGGGGAGCCAAGTCGTGGTAGCGAAAGGCTTGTAAACACGGCCCAGCAGTTCATGCATCACGTAACGGGCGACCCGCGTACCGGTGTCGATCGTGGTCAGGATAAACAGGGCCTCGAACATGATCGCGTAGTGGTACCAGTAGCTCACCAACCTGTCCATGCCCGGAATGCCGCGGAAGATCTGGGCCATGCCAACCGCAAGAGAAACGGCGCCACCGGTGCGTCCGGCCAGATTCTCGCCGATTTCCCGCGAGAACATATCCAGATTTACGGTGTGCAAGCCCAGTTTGGCAAAGACCGCGGGCGGAGTGTTGATGGCAAAGAAATCGCCGGGGAACATCGAGCAGGCGGCGATCAGGGCCATGACACCTACCAGCGATTCGCAGACCATCGCGCCGTATCCGATAAAGCGTGCATCGGTTTCCTTATCGAGCATCTTCGGCGTGGTGCCGGAAGAGACCAGCGAATGGAAGCCCGAGATGGCGCCGCAGGCGATGGTGACAAACAGGAACGGGAACAGTTTGCCCTTAATGATCGGCCCGCCGCCGTGAACGTACTGCGTAACGGCTGGGAACTGAATGTTGGGGTGGGCAATCATAATGCCGATAATCAGCGCGGCAATCGTGCCCAACTTCAAATAGGTGGAGAGATAATCGCGAGGTTCCAGCACCATCCAGACCGGCAGAATCGAGGCGACGAAGCCGTAGGTCATCATCAGCGCACAGATCTGATGCGGAGTGAAGGTGAGCACGCTTGCGTACGAAGAATGCGCGAACCAGCTCCCGCCTACAACCGCAGCCAACATGGCGATAACACCAAGCGCGCTGGGCATGGCGACACGGATGT